>JAGQPF010000752.1 GCA_020426845.1 Planctomycetales bacterium | reverse complement strand
AGCTGCAAATCACTTCAACGCCTGCACCGCCGCCCGCACTTTGCCGTAGTCGGCAACGCCGTTTGCCGGAAACTTATGAGGCAGCAGGCTCCAAGTCTCCGTGAAGGCAGCGGACTTGCCGGGCTCGATCCGCTCGCGCGGCCCGATCGGCTCCAGTTCGCACATTGGGCGGTCGGGATACCAGATGGACAGCGTCAGTCCGGCGACTTCGTTGTAGACGCGGTCGGGGTAGGTCGGGAACTGCTTGACGAACATCAGATCGTTCTTCATCAGGTAAGCGAACCAGCCGGCCTGACTGTCGAACCCGAGTTTGGGAAAGGCCGGCGCGCCAACGATCTGAAGATGATCGTCTCGAACCAGGATCTTGTCATCCTCTGGCTTGAAGTTGATCACCGGCGCGGGAGTGTACATAACGTAGCGATGCGGAAAGCGGCTCGGTGTGGTCGTCGGGATGACGACGATGCCGCCGCCCGCCGCGAAGGTGCGGCTCCAGTGGCAATACTCGACGGTCTCGTTCGAGACGTTGTGGATGGTTTGCCGGCACTCCAGCCTGGAGCTGTCGGCGGCGAGCTGGAAATCGCGAACCAGCTGCACACCGGTGGATTCATCCTTGACGCTGGTCAGGCGCGCGGCTCGGTTGCCGGTGATTTCGCTTTTCCACACGCCCGACCAAAGCTGCGGATGTGCGGGGATGGTCTGCTCTGGTCCGATATCGAAGCGGCCCGCGTTCATCCCCTGTTCACCTTCCGGCAGGTAGAGCGCGTTGACGCCGTCCCTTGAATACTCGAGCACACGGCCGCCGGCGTGACCAAGCACGACTCGCGTCGAACGGTTTTCGAGTTGGATGCAGTTTGCCTCGCCTCGAAATTCGACGCGCCGAGCCCCTGCGTGTGCTTGCGCCCACAGCGTGGTGTCGGCGTGTCCGGCAAGGCTCATGAGGGCGATGAAAGCTGCCAACGGGAGACGGTTGCGGCGCGGGAGTGAGCGAAGCGGGGTGAGGGCGAACGCGTGCATGGTGAGTGTCTCGATCGTTGCGCAGATGGAGGAAGGGCCGGAAGGCGCGGCAAACCATGGGGGGCTTGACGTGCAATGCCGACATTATGGACCGACGGGTCGCGAATTTCGCCCAGCGAGGTGCGAATCTTGCCGGGATTTCCGTGGTGGCGTTGTCTGTGCCGCTCGCCTTCACGCTTCGCGGGACTCCTCCGAAACGCTCCTGATTTTGCGACGAACGGTCGCCTCCGGTTACAATGCGGTGTGGCGTGGCGCTCATCCTTTCGCGCGCCGTTCGACCCTAACCTTGCCCCTGCGCTGACTCTCCATGTCCACGTCGACTCCCGCAACGCAAGCCTTTATGGAAATGGCGGCGGGAGTGCTTCTTGCCGGCGCCGTGGGCGGCGAACAGCGGCCCGACTTGGTGCGAATGGCGGCCCAGAGCGGACTCACCGAGTCGGAGATGGATGAGCTGTTGCACGAGCTAGCGGAGCAACGAGTCGTCCGGCTCGAGCCGTCGTTTGCCGCGGCATCGGTGGCGGAGATCTCCAGCGAGCCTGTCACCGAGCAGCCGGCGTCGGGTCGGCCAACGCCGCCCTCGCCTCCAGCCATGGTGCGCGTGTCTCCGGCTCGGCGTCTCGAGTTGGAGGATTCCCCGGCGCCCGCAACCTTCGCCGCCGACACGCCCGATTGCTCCGACACGTCCGATCTCCCCGACACGTCGAATCCTCTGCTGAGGGACATGTTCAAGCAGCGAGTGGTCGCGGCCCTGAAGTCTTCCGGCCAGACGCTCGACGCGGTGCAGTTCGAAGAACTCGTGAAAGAAGCCGTGGGGTTGGGGCTTGCCGAGCCTGCTGCCCGGCAACTGCTCGAACGCTGGTGTTCTTCGCGTCGGGTCGATGCGACCTTGCCCGTGCCACCGCCGCTGCCGGCTGCCTCGCCGCTCCCGGACAGCGAGGCTGCGTTGGCTTCGGCTCCGCCGCTCCCGCCGTTGCCGACCGTTGCCGCGCCACCCATCGCGCCGCCCATCGCGCCGCCGACCGATACCCAGCCCGATGATGGCGTTGTGTTTCTCGAGTCTCCATCGGCCGATGGCATCGAATACGTCGAGGTTGCGCCGGAGAAATGGGAGTTGCTGCGGCAGCGGGCGGTTGCGTTGATTGCCGCAGAGCGCGGGTGGAGCTCGCGTTGCCGGCAGTTGTTGTCGGCCGAGGCGCGAGCGTTGCAGCTGCCCGACGACGCGGTGCAGCGAGTTGTGGCCGAGCTGCACAGCGATCTCGGCCCCGCTTCCGCCACGGCGGGCGATTCTCAGCCGATCCAGCTTCCGCAGGACGATCGGACGCAGACGGGCGCAGCCCACGGCGGCGACGGCGGTGAGGCGTCGAATGCCGGACCAACTTCTCCGCTGGCGCCGCCCGCCGCCATCCCCGACGATCAAGCGGCGGCGGCGAAATCGTCAAAGCGAACGCCGGCGGATTCGTATCGTCGCTATTTGCGAAAAGCGATTCCTCAGTTGGGACGCGAGCAGATCTCGGTGCGATCGGAGCAGCGATTGGTGCGTGAGGGGGTCGAAAAACTGAGGCTCGGCGCGCCCTACGCGACGGAGCTGTTGCGGGAGGTGGCTGCCGAGCTGAGTGTCCCGTTATTGTCACTTCAGTCGATCGAGGCAGATCATCGCTTCGATACCTTTCGCGACCGGGCGGCCGTGATTCTCGCCGAGCATCGCGGCGTGAACACGAAGAGCCGGATGTTTCTCGTGGCGCTCGGGGATGAGCTTGGATTGTGCGAGGAAGAGCTTGACCAGGCGATTCTGCAGCTCAGCGGCGCGGCGCGTTCGAGCCTCGAGGAGGATAAACGCCAGGCCTTTCAGTTGCGCGTGCGGACACTGTTGGCCGCGATGTCGGAAGGAGTGATTACGGCGCCGATCGAATCTGCGATCGCTGAGGACGGAGTGCTGCACGATGGCTTGTCGGCGAATGTCGCCATCGGGTTGCTGCGCTGCGAGGCGAAGGAGGCCGGCATCGCCGTCATCGACAAGCGCCAAGCGACGGCGCACATCGCTCGCCGCTTGGCGGATCGCGAGGCGGGGCAGGAGCTGTCGACGCTGATGGAGGAGTCGCGGCTGTGGGGCCTGTCGGATGAGGAGTTCGAAGCAGCGCTGGAGCTGCACCGCAGCCAGCTCGCCAAACAGCAGCGCCGCGAACGCCGGATCGCGGCGGCCGCGCTGATCAGCTCGGGGATCGTTGCCAGTGGCCTGATCTTCGGCGCGGCGTGGCTGTGGTGGCCCGGGGCCAACACGAGCGAGGCGCAGCCGACAGAGATCGATTCACCGGTCGTCGCCAGGCCTGCCGCGCACCAGGAGCCACTGCAGCCCAAGTTGGATCCGGAGCTGCAGATCGCCATCTCTCAGGCTCGACGCCATCTGCCGCTCGACTTTCAAGCCGTGCTCGACTCGCTGGGCGCCGTCGAGCCCGATCGGCGCCAGCATGCGGCCGTGGCCCTGGTCGAACCGCTGGTTGGCGCTCTCGCGGACCGCGCCAAACGCGACGCTTTGACCGACTTGATCAAGCACTGGTACCGCGTCGAGCCGGAGTTCAAAAGTGCACAGACGCTGATGTTCGAGTTGCTTGCGCTGCTTCCTCGTCGCACCGACGAGCTTCCCGAGCGACTCGAGCGATACGAGGATGACTTCCGCATGCTGCAGTCGCTCCTCACGGTCGTGTCCCAGGACGGACTGGCGGAGGAGCGAGCGAAGTGGCTTGCCGAGCAATTGTCGGACCGCATTGATCATGCGCTGGACATTAAGCTCGGCGAGGAGGAGCTTGCGCGTCAGGGCAAGTGCCAGTTGGCGATTGTGCTTTATCGAAACCTGATCTCCGCGTCCAAAACGAAAGAGGGGCCGTTCGAGCCGCATCACTGGGCGCTCTCCTTCCATTTGGTGTCCTTCGTCAATCCGGTCCATGCGCAGTTGGCCGACGATCTGCAGCTGGAGTTTCTCGAGTCGGTTTTGCGAACAGGGAAAGAGAGCTGGCAGCCCTACGATGAGTTGATCCGCCGCTTCGCCTATTCCAATCACGCGCCCACCGCGCTGCGGATGTCGGAGCTGATGCTCGGCACCTCGGACGAGTCGCTTCGCGAGACGCTCGCCAGGCTGTTGTTGTTGAACATCGGCAGCGTGGCCAGCGGCCAATCGGCGGAGGAGGTGGCCGAGTTGGTCAAACGCCATTTCAACGGCGGTGGCAAGCCGGCTGACGCCCGCAGCTCGTTTGCGGAAACGTTTGTGGACGACGCGGAGCGGCAGTTGAAGCTGGCGCCGCCTCACACGAATGACGGGCTCGCGGAGCAGATTGTCGCGATGGCACGGCTCAACGCGCTAGGCTGCGCGGCTCGGATGCAACGGGAGGATCGATACGACGCGTTGCGGAAGGCGCCGAAGCCGACGTTGCCGCGCGCATCGAGTCGTCCCATGCGCACCGTCACCAGCGAGCAGGAGGAGACGCTGCACAATCAGATCCAAATCCTGGTGCGCACCCGTGCAGTGCCCCGCCGGATCCAACAATTCCAAAACCTCGCCAATCTGGCTTCGCGGCCGCCCTTCAACCATCTCGACACGCTGCCGAACCCGACTCGATCCGCGATGTTCGCCGAGTTTCTCGTCGCCCCGAAGTCGACGGAGGAACATGGCGCCATGTTGGTGTATTGCCGGCATTTCCAAGGCTGGCCAATGCTGCTGTTGGCATTGGCGGACGAGTTGGAAAAGTTCAAGGGCCGTGAAGGGCAGATTGAGGAGCTGGTGTTTGTCTTCACCGGCCACGTCGACGTCAAGCCGGGCGAAAGCTGGCAGGAGAAGCTGCAAGCCGCGCTGGTGCGCGAGGCGGCGAACCAGCTGGCCGGCGCAGGGGCGCAGGCCGGAGTGACGAAGCACGCCGGACAGCACTTGGAAAGTCTTTATCGATTTCAGGGAGAGCTCCGCGGCGTGCCAGTGGCAGCGCTGGATGCGGCGGACGGAGCCGACCACGTAGTGGCGGAGTTGATTCGGCTCGTCGTTGGCCAGTTGGGCCGTGAGACGATCGACGATCCTGACGACCAACAATGGCTATCGCAGATTCCGCAGCGTGTGGAGGCCACGGTCGCGGCAGGAGAGAACGAGATGCAGCGACTGGCGCTGCTCCAGCGCACTTGGCTGCGAGTGTTGCGCATTGAGTTGGCGTTGTCGTCGCCCGAGCGCATGGCCGAAGGTCGGCAATTGGAGGAGGAGTTGCGCGAGCTCGATCGCCAAGCGAAATCCGTGTGGGAGCAGATTCATCATGGCGAGCGCCAGTTGTTGCGCATGCGGATTCTGCAGAATGACAGGAGAGCGTCATGATGCGCTGTACGAGAGATGAGTGCGAGCGTCGTTACGTCGCATTCACGGGCGCTGCGCTGCTGGCCGTAGCGTTCGCGCTCGCCGCCTCCGCGGCCTCGGCTGCGACCGTCTACCTCAAGGATGGCTCCGTCGTGCGGGGCCTGGTGGTGCTTGAATCGCCGACCGAGGTGGTGGTCGACGTGAAGCAAGGAAGTGAGCAAGTGCGGCGCCACCTGCCGCGCGACCAAGTGGAGGACGTCCTGCGGCCGGTATCCCCGGAGCGACTTGCGCAACTGAGCCCGGACGCGCCCAACGCCTATCGGCTTTACGCGGAAGAGCTCGCGGAAAAACGCAAGGATCCGGAGGCCCGCGACGAGGCGATTCGACTGTTCTTGATCGCGGCCTATCACGCGCCGGACCAGCTTGGCAAAGCCTGTCTGCTCGGCATGGCGGGCCTGGGGCGCACGGCTGGCGAGCAACAGCGATTTCGCGCGATGGCCTATCTGTTGGACGAGACGCGGGACCGCCGGCTGTTGGCGCCGATGGCTGCCGTCGCCGACGCAGACGGAGATCAAAAGGCAGCCCTGCATGTGGTGCGGCTGCTGCGCGTCGGCAAACGCAAGGAGGCGCAACGAGTGCTCGAGTCCGCGCCACTCGCCAAGACTCGCCTCGCACAGCTCATGGATCCCCGGTTGTTGGCGGCGAGCTTGGCGCTCGAGTGCCCGCATTGCAGCTCGGGCTATATCGACTGTCCGGAATGCGGCGGCACGGGCATGGTCAATGGCGCCGTGTGCAGGAAGTGTCGGGTCGGTCGATCCAGTCGAGGGAAGGTGCGATGTCCCGAGTGCGACGGCAAGTACACGCAAGTGCAATTGGAGGCCCGGCAGGTGTTGGAGTTGGCTCGGGCCGAATATGCCTTGCTCACGGGGGAAGTCATTGGCGCCACCGAATCCTGGAGCGACGCGGCGGCGAGCGAGCCGCCAGTTCGCTCGCTCGATCTGCGGGCTTTGACCGAGTTTGACCCGCGGCATTCGGTGTACCGCGACGGCAATTGGGTGACGCCGTAGATGGTCGGAGTGCTGAGCTTGCGCCTGGGGCTAACGTCTGTCGCCCCTGTCGGGGTTGTCGCGCGCTGTCCTCGCGCGCCAGGGGATAACGTCTGTCGACTCTGCCGGCGCTGCTGCCCGTCGCGCACACGGCGCTTGCGATCCACGGTACGGGAAGTTGCGCTCACTTGGCTCGTCTGCGTCTTGCCGCTGGCTCCGGTGATGGCCGAGGGAGTGCGAGTCGAGCAGCATTATCGAGGGGATGGAGTCGTTCGCGCGGTCGAGCCGGGTTGGCTGACCTTGGACGACGCGAGCGGCCGTCGGGCGCGCGTCAAACTGCAAGCCCCCGAGTCCGTCGGCACGCTGTTGTCCAGCGCCCGCGTCGTGCGGTTTCCCTGCCAAGTACGGGTGCAAGGGCAGGGTCCCGTGCACGGACTGACGGCAGGGGCCCGCGTGCGTTGCCTCGCCGAACTGGATCGCCAGTCATTGCAGTGCCTGGCTCAAGTGGATGCCTTGCGACGAGAGGCGGCGCCGGGCGAGGATGGGCTGCGATGGTCTTCTGCGCTGCGGAACGAATGCGAGCTGGCGGGAGTTGTCGAGTCGACGGATGGACGCGAGTTGCGTTTGAGAACGCGCGACGCGACGGGCCAGCTGCGCACGGTGGTGCTCGCGTTGGCCGCGAACGCTCGTGTCACGCTCGACTCGCGGGATCCGGCTTGGATTCAACCCGGCGACCGCGTGTCGCGACTGGAGGCGGTGCGGTTTGACTCCGGCGAATGGGCCGCGCAAAGGTTGGAGGTCGACGCGCCCGATCCGGCGCGCCGCAGCGCGCCGATGGCGACGACGCCCAAGTATCCACGGCCGGCGGTCACGCCACGCAATCTGCGTTCCTCGCACTTGTTGCTGCGGACCGATGTGCCGGCGCTGCGCGCCGCCGAGCTGCTCGCGGGGCTGGAGCGGATCTGTGAAGTGCTGATGCGACATTACGGCCGCGCGCCGAAGGCGCCAATTCTCTGTCATGTGGTGTCTGATCCTGCCCGTTGGAATCCGGCAGACTTCGATCCGCTCGGCTGGGAGAAAGTCCGCGCCCGCTCCGGGGTCACGGTGACGCAGCGGCTGGGGCGCGAAACGCGTTCGGTGATCTACGCGTGCGACCTCGATCATGTCGTGCGACACGAGCTGGTGCATGCCTTCTGCGCTCAAGCATTCGGCGACACCGGGCCGACTTGGTACGCCGAGGGGATGGCGGAGTTGGGCAGCTACTGGCGCAGCGGCGCCCGCACGGTCCGCGCGGATCCGATCGTCACCGACTACTTGAGAACGACCGAGTCGCGGACGCTGGAGAGCGTGGTCGCCGAGCGGCACGGGACAGGCGACTCATGGCAAGCCTACGCCTGGCGCTGGGCTGCCTGCCAGATGCTGGCCGCCAATCCCAATTATGCGCCGCGGTTTGCCGACTACGGCACGACGCTGATGACGGGCGGCGACCACGCGTCATTCACCGGTTATTGGGGCGTCGATGCGGCGCGGGCCGCGTTCGAGTTCCGTCAATTCGTCCGCCATGTTGGCGTGGGCTATGACATGTCGCTATGCGCCTGGAACTGGCAGGCTTCGTTTCGAGAGTTGCCGGCAGGAGCGACCATGCGGTCGGTCATTCGCGCCCGAGGCGGCTGGCAACCGGCTGGCCTGCGTGTGGAGCGGGGCGTGGCGTACGAGCATGTCGCGGTGGGCGAGTGGCGGATCGACGACTATCGCGGCGCCGTCTCGGCTGCCGGCTTTGCCCCGCACGGCGAGGGCCGGCTCTGTGGCGTCGTGCTTGACGACCACCTGGAGCTTTGCGAGTCATTCCAGCTCGGGCATCGCGGCGCGTTCCTCGCTCCTTGTGCGGGTCGGCTCTACCTCCGCTGTCACGACAGCTGGACGCAGCTGGGCGACAACGCGGGCCAAGTGGCGGTTCACATTCGTTTGGCGGAGGTGGCGGACGCCGGGGCGAGCGCCAGGCGCGACGTGGCGGCCGGGGCGGGTGCCGTGACCACCGAGCGGCCTGCGCCGAGAGCCGGCGACTGACGCTACTTACTCCTTTCCGGTGATTTGCCGCAGCAGAATCGGGTCGTCAATCTCGGCATCGCGAGCCAGCATCAGCGTTTTGGAGATGACTTCGGCCGTGCGCGGGTCGTCGTCGGCAAACGGCAGGAACAGCCGCCCACGGTGTTGCGAGTGAACGGGCACGAGGCAAACGGCGCCGCCGGGCATCCGGTGCACGACGCCGCTCCCCAAGTGCACGGTGTATTCGCCCAGCTCGCCGCGAATCACGGCTCGATCGCCCTTCAGTTTGACGTTCTTCAGCTTCAGCAGCTGGCAAGTCTCGTTGAGCAGCGCCGCTCGCATCTCGACGGTCGAGGCCGTGGCCTCCGGGTCGACGTCGCCAATATGGGCCACGCTCACGACCAGATCCATGTCACGCATCACTTCGCTGAACAGCCGTTTGGGCACCTCGGTCAATTTCAGCGGCCGATAGTCTCCACGGGCGTGAAAGGAGATCTCGTCGACCGTCAGGCCCTCGACTGCCAGCGGTGTCGTGTAGCCGCGGTTGAAGGCGACGGACACTTGGAGGGACTCGGCGTGGAACGCCTTCCACACGTTCTCGTACTCATCGACGGACCAGCCGCGGCGGCCCCACAGTGCGAACGCTTGCCTTGGATTCACTTGCTGGCCCGCGTAGCGCCGCGAGCACGTCTTGTCCCTTTTCTCCTGAGCGGTGATGACGTACAACTCGCGAAAGAGCTGCTTGAACGGCTGCAGCCGCTCGGCGGCGAAACAATCGTGCTGCCAATTCGACCACTGCTTGGACTCGAGCAAGTCGACGGGGTGGGCGATCCTCAGCTGCTCGTTTTTTTTGACGGGCTCCAGCTTGCCGGCAAAGTCGCGAAGCGCCTTGCCGCTCTTGTCGGGGTAGCCCATGATGCCTTCGCCGATCAGCACGACTCGCTGCAATTGCGGCCAGAGGATCGCGTGCTCGTGGAGCTGCGCGAGCTCGGCGCCGGTGAACGCGTCGCCGCGGCACATTGCCGTCTCCAGCGATTGCTTGATACGCGACGCTTGCTTTTTGAGATGCTGGTGTCGGCTCTGCAAGTCGGCGAACGCCCGCTCTTTTTTGACGTTCGTCGGCAGCGATTTGAGCGCCTTGTCGCCGCGACGGATCTCCAAGCGGGGCGCCGCCCGGTCGTCCAGCGAAAGTGACATCGTCACGTCACCCTTCTTGGCGATCACGGGTCCGGCGGCGAGATCGCGAGTCGTCGCGGCCTCCAACGCCCATTGCAGCCGCATGGGGTCGGCGTAGCCCGCGATAGAGGCGAGGTTTTGCATGCCGATCTCATAGGCTCGCAGCGCCTCGGGGCGGCTCATCGAGCTGAGTTGGTTGGCGTACTTCAGATAGCCTTGCAACGTCTCGTACCGCTCGTGAATGTCCGTTTCGACTTGCGTTTTCTTGTCAGTCAGTGGCAGCAAGCCGAGCAAGCGGACGTTCTCCTTCAGGTTGCGTTTCTTGATGCCCTCGACCAACTCCCGCTTGGAGGCCGTGCCAAGCAGCACATCCGCCACCAGCTGGGCGCGCTTCGCCTGCGCCGACGTGGCGCCGAAGCGGGCGGCCTCGGCCATTGCCTGCCAGCGTTGGGGCGTCAGTTGCGCGTAAGTTCGTCGGAACCACGCGGTGTCGATGGCCCCGTCCGCTCGTTCGGACTCGGTCAACGGGGTGCGCTCGCGAATCATTCGCTCCCAACGCGAAAGCCGCTCCGGCGCGTCGTCCAGGTCAAACTCCAAGGCGTCCTCTTCCTGCTCCAACGCCTCGTCCGACTCGATGGCTTCGTCCATGCCATGGACATACTTCATGTGGGCCATGAACCAGTACAGGCCCTCGGCGAAGCCGGGCCAGCCCAGGGCGGCTTCAATTTGCTCCGTCCATTGAGGCGCCAGGAAGGCCAGCTGCAAGAGCCGCTCCTCGGGGAACTGCCCCGCCTGGATCGCCGCTTTGATCCGCTTGGCGAATTTGGGCGGCGTGTCGTTTTCGTCGGGAAACGTTTGCGACGCCATCTCCGTGAAGGTGGCAATGCGGTTGTTCTCGGTGTCGCTCCGCCAACTGGTGTTTCTTTTGAATCCCTTGGGGCCGATCGCGGCCAGCAGTTTCAGCAAGGCGTCCGAGCCACGATAGGCGCTCACGGCCATGGCGGCTTTGGAAGTGACGGTGGCGGCCTCGCCTCGCGCTAGCTCAATTTCCAACAACTTGTCGACGATGTCGTTCAACGCCTTGCGAATCTCCGGTCGCTCGACAAAGTCGCGAAGCGGCTTGGCGACGGCCCGCTGCGTGAGTTGCCGCAGACTGGAGAAGTCAATGTCGCCCCACGAGTCCGGCGTTCGCGGTCCGATCACCTCATCGTAGATGTCGCACAGGCTCGCCTCGCCGATGCGATACGCGTCCGCGAGCATGCGGATGCCGACGCGGTCACGGCGAGCACCGGGGACGGGGCAGTCGATCCAGCGAGCCAGATGGAACTGACGCGCAATGTGCCGCTGGTCGGTGGATGCCTCAGGAAATCGACAGATCTCATGCGCAAACCGTCGCCAGCTATCGACACTGTTGATCTCGCGCCAATCCTTCTCGCGGTCGTAGTCCTCGGCATCGACAACTGACTGCATCGCGGACGACGGCACCATCGCCATCGCTGTCTCGGCGACGTCCAACGCAAACTCCAACGCGTTGTCGGGCAGGTGTATGCGAACCAGCCAGTTGAGCAGTGCCTCGACGAGATTCTCGTAACGCAGCTTGGGCGGCTTGGCGTCGCCGACGAGGTACTTGTACAGTGGCTGATGGTCTTTCGGCTTGCCCCACCGTCTCAGCTCGTCCTTGTTCCAGTCGATCGCGTTGCTGTAGTAGCAATTGGCGCGGAGCAGGTGCATTCCGTCGGTGTCCTTGCAGGCGGCCGGCAGCTTCTCGTGCCATGCCTCCAGCTCCTCTCGCAGCGGCAGCTCTGCCAATTGGGGCTCGAGCGGCTTGTTGTCGTCGGGAGTGGGGAACCCGTAGCTGATCTCCCCGAGCAATTCGGTTTGCTCGGTGGAGTAACGTTTGTAGGTGATGGAGAGCTTCCGTCGCTCGTGGACAAAATCGTCGAGCGCCTTGATCAGCTTGGGCGTGGCCGCGGTGACGGCTTTTACCGCTTTGCGACGCGGAGGCTTGACGGGAGTGCAGCCGCCCAGCTCCATCAGGCCCAAGCAGTTTTGCAGGGAGATCTGCGCACTGCCCGAGGCGTGGATCGCATCGAGCTGACGTTGCTCGTCCTTCAGCAGCTTGGGACGTTGCGAGAACTCCTTGGCCAACTTCAGGCAACGCTCGTGCTCGCGTCCCGCCTCGGCCAGCTGACGCAGCAACTCGAGACCGGCGAGTCGCTGGTTTTTGTCGCTCTGGGCGAGCAGTCGCTCGACCGATGCCAGCGCGCCTTGGTCGGGCTGAGCGAGCAGAATGGCGACGATGCGGGTGCGCAGGTCCGCAGTGCTGCGAGTGAGATAGCTCTCCAACTGCTGTGCTTCACTGGTCGTGACGGTCAGCTTGGCAATGGCGGATAGCGCCTCGTCGCGAACGTCGGCCGCGGCGTCGCCCGCGAACTGAAACGTCGCGGCGCGAGAGGGGGCGTCCAGCTTCTTTTGGCTGACAATCAGATTGGCCACCTCGCTGCGCGCGCTCTTGTCGAAGCTGGCCAAGTGGGGGAGCAGTTTGACCGGCGAGCTGTCTCGGCCGTACCGAATCAGCTGCCAGGCGGCGAGTTTTCGCTCGCAGTTGCAGCCAGTCCAAGGCCAGACGATCGGCTGCAGCTTTTGCTTGACCGGCGCCCGTTCGACGAACCGCTCGAACGCGGCAAACCACTTTTTCATCAGCGCCGGCGACTTGGCCTCATCCTGTTCGTCGTCGAAGTAAGCCGAGTACGGGCTCGCCTCCGCCCAGTTGGACGCCTGCCAGGCGACCCGCAAGTCGTCGTCGTCCAGCAATTGGATCAGCACTTCATCGGCGGCCGGCAAGGGCAGATGGTTCAGGTGCTTGGCGGCCACGAAACGAAACTCCGGCTGCCGATGCTCCGCCAGCCGGGCGGCCGCCTTGGCTGACGCAGTCGTGTCACGCAGCGCAAGCGCCCACAGCGCGAGGTAGGCGCGCTCGGGATCGTCACCGCCGAGCGATTTCTGAATGTTCGCGGGATCGGACAAGCAGCCGGAAAGCGTTTCCAACGCGTCGCGCACGGGCTTGGTCGCCTTGCTGCCCCAAGCCATGCCCAGCCAATTGTCGAACTCCGACACCACGGAGCTATAACGCGTCAGGTCGTGCTCGAGGATCAACTGCAAGATATAGGCGAAGGCGTCGGGGTGGCCAATGATCGCCGACTGAAGAACCGATTGACGCAGCCCCTCTTGGCGTTTGGCGGCCAACAACAGCCGGCCCACCTGCTCCCATCCCTCGCGTTTCGACGCGAACAGCAGCCCGTGGAGCACATGGTCGCCCATGCCGCCGATCGGATGCTCTTTGCGGGCCGACTGCATCAGAATCTCGAGCACCTCGGCGCTTCGATGCCCGCCTTGATCGATGGTCGCGGCAAACAGTTGCCCCAGCTCTCTGTCGTATTGCCCCCAGTCGCTAAGATGCGGCGCCCAAGCGGCCAGCCACGTGATCGACAATTGCGACGGATCGTAGCAGGAGAGGTCCGACAGGGAACGGACAAATTCCGACTGCCGCTTGTGCAGCAGCTCTTGCCGGACGGGGCCGCGAAACGGAGGCGCAAAGTGCCCATGGCTTTGCAACGGCTTGGCCAGCCAGTTCAGTGTGACTTCCATGTCCGTCGCCAAGTCGCCAAACAGCGCCCTCAGCAGCTTGGTGCGGTCGGCCTTGGAGAGCTTCGCGAAGGCGGCCAGCTGCTCCTCGCCGAAGCGGTCCGTCTCGTCCTCCCAGTCCTGCTCGCCCTGCTCATTGCAATTGAACAGCCCGCAGGCGATGAGCCAGAATTTCTTGGGCAACTTATTCAGCTTTGGCTCGAGATGCCGCAGCGGCTCTTCTTCGTCCACGTTGAGCCGCCATTGTTGCAACTGCTTGGCGGCCTCGTTGGGTTTCAACATAAGGGTGGTCTCGGGGCGTGCGGATGACGTAGCACAGGCTGGCGGCCTGTGATGATGATGGTTTTGGCCACAGTTTGCAGGCTGGCAGCCTGCACCACGACGTAGCCGGCAGCCTGCACGTTTCAACAGCTGTTAGCCGCCCGCGAGCATCGTCAGCCGGATGAAGGTGAGCCGGCTGTCTTGCTGGAGGAACACCGGCGCGTCGAGCGAGGTTTGTTCTTCGTCGTCGATGACGACTAGATAGAGTCCGTCTTCGAACGCCTGCAGGGCGACGGCGACCGCGTCGTCCGCGTCGACCGTTTGCGGTTCCAGTTCGGCGCCGCCGGAGTCGATCTTGCCGGCTTCCACGCCCGCTTGAATCTCGCGCTGCGTGAGCACACGGAGGAATTGACGGTCTCGTTGCCGCTGTTGAAACGCTTCGACTTCATGACGCACGACGGTGTCCAACACATCGCGCAATGTGGCATTGCCGCCATCGCCGGAATCGGCGGGCGGCGGGACACTGAATTCGGCGAACAGCGGCTTGCGGGAACCGATGGCTTTGCCTGTGACGATCATCCATGGACTCCTGATCGACGAGAGCAATGGGGAATGCCCATCGTCGTCGGAGTTCATCGAGTCTCGCGGGGGCCGGCTCGCGATGGGCATCCGCCAATGTACCGTGGCGGCAGGCGTTTGTCCTCTCTCGCGGCGGTGTCGGTTCTGCGCAGATCCCTCGCGAGGTTGCGCGCAGATCCCTCGCTCACGCTTCGGGTTTCCTTGCGCCGACCCCTCGCTTACGCTTCGGGTTTCCTTGCGCCGATCCCTCGCTTACGCTTCGGGTTTCCTTGCGCCGATCCCTCGCT
>JAGQPF010000751.1 GCA_020426845.1 Planctomycetales bacterium | reverse complement strand
TGGCGTTCCGGGAAAGGATCAACAGCGGCTCGCCGCGCTGGTTCAGCGACTCCAGCAGCAGGAGGCCGACGCCCATCGTGCGCGACTGGCGAGTCGCGGCGCCCGGCCCTGCGGTCACTGCGGCGCGTTGGTCGTCCCCATGCCGACCAAGCTGTGGACCATGGCGGGCGCCTGCAGCAAAGTCTGCTGCGCGAAGATGATGGGCGCCGAGCGCTATGCCGACATCGAGAAGAAGGTGGCCGCCGAGGTAGGAGTTCCTGCCGACGACTCGAAAGCCAAGCGTCTGAAAGCAAGCGTCGCCGTCCCGTGCGCATGTGGCCAGGAATACCAAGTGCCGCGAACGTACGTGGGCACACGGCGTCCCTGCACGCACTGCGGCCAGCTCAACGTCGTGACAGAGTCCTAGGTCGCCGACCAGGCCGCCATCGAATTTCACTTTAGGCCGACGACCTCCAGTCCCGAAGTCAATGCCTTGTCTTGGTACGGTAGTAGTAGGCAGTAGGCAGGTCTCAGATGTCGATGGCTCGTATCAAGCCGGCAATGTGCTCGATGATCTTGGCTTGAACCACATCCTTTACGGCGTGGAAGGTGGTCGTCCAGGCAATTAACCAATCCGCTGGGTAGAATGTCAACTTTTCAACGGTTGGATGCGACGGACCAGGCGGACCTGGCGAACCAGCGCCACATTGAAAAGGAAGTGCGATGAACCATGGTCTTATCGAGTGGATTCGCGTGGCAATTGCCTGTGGCGGCGTCGCGATCCTATCCACGGGTCTTGTGGCGTCCGAGCCAACAACCATCGTTGCTTTCGGCGACTCTACTACTGCCGTTCGCGGTGATTTGACCGTTTATTGCGATCTTCTGCAGACAGGGCTGCCACGGCGGGGCGTTCCAGTCCGCGTGATCAACTCCGGAGTCGGTGGGAATCACACAGGGCATGCTCGCGAACGCTTTGAGCGCGATGTGCTGGCGCATCATCCGGAGATCGTGATCATTCAGTTTGGAATCAATGATGCGGCGGTTGATGTGTGGAAGACTCCGCCAGCCGATCAACCCCGTGTTGCCTTGAATGATTACAAGGAGAATCTGCGGCACTTCGTGAAGGAACTCCGCAAGTCCGACGCGCAGGTCGTGCTGATGACTCCCAACCCGCTGCGTTGGACTCCCAAGATGCGGGAGATGTACGGCAAGCCTCCTTACCTGCCGCAGGAGGAGAATGGTTTCAACGTCCTGCTCGAAGAGTATGCGGAAGCAGCCCGAGCGATTGCTAAAGCGGAACGTGTGCCGCTGCTCGATGTTGCTCGCGCCTTCGACTCTTATGGTGAAGGGGAAGGGCAGTCCGTCGGCGATCTGTTGCTCGACGGTATTCACCCCAACGCGCAGGGGCATCGCTTGATTGCAGGCGCGTTGATCGAGCTGATCGTCCGCGACCAGCGAGCCGCCATGCCCGTTGTCAAGAAGCAGGCTCCGCGGATGCACGCGGAACAATGGGAGAACAACGGCAAGGCGGACCGAATCACGGACATGACTTGCTGCGAACCCGCCGACGCGCTCTCGGAGCGTCGGCATCATGACAAGTGGAAAGTGTTTGAATACGAAACAGAGGACTTCTCGGGGAAGTGCGTCTCTGTGGGGCGCGAGTCCTCGGCCCCCGACCTGACATTGAAGCTCGGCAAGCAAGGCTGGCACGCCGTCTATGTCGGCCTGAGCTCCATTACTGATCTCGTTCGCCCCGCGAAGAATCAAGTCGAGGTGAAATTGACGAGCGACTCGGCGTTTACCCGTTTGAGCAATCGGCTCGAACTGGGCACGCGACGTAGTGATGTGCTGGAAGAAGTGTTTTTGGGCGCGGCGGACCTGACCAACAACGACTTGCAGTTCTCCACCGTCTACGAGATGCCAGCGAGGCTGCACTATGTCAAAACGATTCCACTGACGGACGCTGAAGTGGCGCGGTTGCTTGCCGATCGCGCTCAAACCGCAACGAAAACATCGGTAGCCACCTTCGACGGCTTCACCTGGATTCATCCGTTTCGTCCGCGGAATCGTGCCGATCTTGAAGCGACGTTTTCCGGATATCGGGACAGCGATTTCAAGACCTGGTGGTTTCAGGTCGGCGGAGCGGATCTTGTCCACCATCCGAGTCAGGTGGGAAACCTGATGGGCGGGCATCTTGATTCATTCCCGAGAAAAGTCGATCGCGAGTATGTCGAATCGGTGCGTCATCTCCATCAACAGGGAATCGACCCCTTGAAAGTTGCTGTGGAGGAGGCGCATCGACAACAGGCGGAAATCCTCGTCTGCCTGCGCGCCGCCGGTTGGAAGGCGGCGCCGCCATGGGAAGAGTTCTTCATGAGCGAATTCTACGAGGCGCACCCCGAGTGGCGCTGCATCGATTATGACGGCACCCCGACGATGCACCTCAGCTACGCCGCTGAGGAGGTGCAAGATCATCTGATCGATGTTTACCGCGAGGCGTTGCAGAGAGGCGCCGACGGCGCCGGCTTTCTGTTTCATCGCGGCATGCCGATGATGCTGTGGGAAGAGCCGTTCTGCCAGCGATTCATGAAGGAATTCGGAGAAGACCCTCGCCATCTGAAAGAGGACGACCCAAGGGTGTTTCAAATGCGAGCGAAGATTGTCACCGAGTTCGTTCGCAAAATTCGAACGCTGCTGAATGAGACTTCGATCAAGCGCGGAGATGTTCAGCGCCGTCTCAAACTTGCCGTTTCAACTTTCTCCACTCCCGCGGATAACAAGAGGTTTGGGTTGGATGTTGAACGCTGGATCGACGAGAAGCTGATCGATCAGATCGGCATTGCCTGGTTCGCCTACTACACGAGCGGGCTGAAAACGAAGACGGGCGATACCGCCTACTACGCGCGAATCACTGACGGCTCCGATGTGAAAGTGTTTCCGTTCTACGTCGGCTGGAAAATGGAGAGTGCGGACATCCTGCAGCAGTCCGTCGCTCGCGACTACGAGAATGGGGCCGACGGGATCGCGGTCTGGGATCCGAATCAGTTCGAGTCTTGGCAGAGCGGTCACCATCCTTACTGGCCGCTCGTTTCAAAACTCGGCCATCGCGAGCGAGTTCGCGATGGCTCATTGCTCTTCCAGCCGACTGCCATCCCGCTCAAACGACTCGGCGACAATCACTACAGTCGCTGGTACCCGAATACCGGATTTTGACGCGATGATTCGGGGCGTCGTCGTTGCCGTCAGGGATTGAGTGTCCATAACCTGGCGGGCGCGGCGGGCGTGGCGGGGATGAGACTTGTCGAAAGCCGCCTCTCACGTACCTTCTATCTTTATCTCGATCGCGATCCTTGCCATGCTCACTCCCGCTCGCACTCTCCAAGCTCAACTTGCCGGCAATGATCCCGTGATTGGATTGATGGCGACGGATCACGCTTGGCCCTTCCTGGTGGAAATCTGCCAAAAGAGCGGGCTCGATTATCTGATTGTCGATTGCGAGCACGGCAACTTTTCGGACGAGTTGGTGTCGCATATTTGTCAAGTCGGCCGGCTCGCCAACTTTCCGGTGCTGGTGCGAACGATCTCATGCGAGGAGACCGTAGTCAGGCGGACGATCGATCTGGGGCCGAGTGGGATCCTGGTCCCTTGCGTTGAATCGACAGATCAGCTTGAGCAGGTGCGGCGAGCGGCATGGATGCCTCCACGCGGCCGGCGACGTCCGGGTGGAATGGGCAACTACTGGCTCGCTGACTATCAATACGACACCTGGAGGAACGAATTTGAGGAGCACTTCATCGTGATCCCGCAAATCGAAGCCCAAGCCGGCGTGGTCAATGTGGAGGCCATCGCAGCGCATCCGCTGGTGACCGCCGTCGGCCTGGGGCCCTACGACCTTTCAGCCGATCTCGGGTGTTGTTGGAATCCCGAGCACGAGGACTTCGTTGCCGCGCTTGATCACATCAAGGCCGCAGCCGACGCGGTCGGCAAGAAGGTGTGGGCCGGCTGTGACGGGCCGAAATTGCGAGCGAGTGGTTACACGTTTCTCTGGGTGGGGACGGTGACATCGGTCCTCACGAATGCCCTCGCTCAAATCGTGCAGGGGCTCCAGAATCCAACTGACGACTCCCCGTCAGCAACGGAAACGCCGCCACCCGCCTGAGGGCACTCCTGCCAAACTCGGACCGTGGTTCGGCCACTTTTCTACAGGTTTGAGCTGTACTGTCTCGAACGGTAAACTCCAAGATGGTAGGCAGAAACCTGCTTCTATGTAACTCTATGCTCTCCGTGAAGGGCCCTAACCTTTCGATGGCTTCAACCAGTGTCATCTATGATTGAACGCTTCAAAACTTTCCTTGAACGAGCGAAACATATGCTCAACGCTCCGGCAAATGGGGGTGAAGCCGGACTTGGGGTTGCTTGGGCGTTCCTTGAACATGGACGCCGCCTGACCATCGGTTCCGCTCGGGAACTGCTCGGCAAGCTCGAAGATCAACTACGACCCTTAAGGCATGTACTGCAAGATTCACGAATGGACATGTTCCGCGTTGCTGGACTCACTTGGGCAGAGGACGTGTATACGGAGTTGATCGCGTGGGCATTTGACCCGCAAGTGCACGGAGAGACGATTGCAACTGCGGTGCAACGTGCGTGGCTTGAATCGCTTTCAATTGACAGGGCTTCCCAAATTTCAGGGGCAGCCATTCCGGAGACTCAACTCTGGCTTGATGGCGAGATACCAGACCTCGTTCTTCAATACGACCAGTTTGCCGTCGTCGTAGAGGCAAAGACTGGTACGGGGGAGCATAGAACCAGATCAGGCAAGTATCAAACAGAGTCGTACCCTGACGTCGTCCGGCACCATCTTGGTTGTGGTGATAATCCGATTCACGTGGTTTTTCTCACTATTGATCGCACTCCACCGGTAAACGGGAAGGCCATCCCCACAACCTACTTGAGCTTCGCTTTGGTTTTGGCAGATGTGGTCCGGCAAGTTGATCTTCCCAACGACGTCACTGTCGCTTATCGCATGCTCGCCACGCATTTTGCCAACTGTGCAACTCCCGAAGGCGTCAATGTGCCGGAGCTCCTGGATGACCTCCACGGTGGGTGCAAAGATGATGCCACGTTAATTCGACATCTCTCCACAATTCAACGGACGTCAGCACTCCTTAAGGACTAGCACCATGCCATTTGAAGGATTCTCAGAAGCCGCACAGTTGTACGCGGAGAACCTTGGCGTCATCGAAGCTCTAAAGAAGGAAATGGACAGCGACGCTCGTAGCTTTCTCCAGGCTATTGAGGAGGAGGTTCAGCCACATGTTAACAACCGGCTCCAATCTTCCGAGTACCGAGGGTACTACTACTGGTGGCTGGGAGTCGATGGGGCCCACAAGAACGACTACCCTCAGCTCTATTTCAACTTGACGCGATTCCCAGAGCTGGTCGTTCCAGGAAAGCTGGTCGTTGTCTGTTGTGCTCCCGGCAAGGAAAAGGCAGTGCTTGTTGAGATCACCAAAGTTGTCGATGATGTCGCCGGTTGCAGGTCTCGAAATGGTGCGGAGTGGTCGATTTTTGAGGCCGAGCTATCTTATGGAGCTGAGCCGGACATCACGGCCATAGCCTCCTACGTCGCGGAACTGCTGCTTGCAATTGAACGACGAGTACAGCATTTAACAGGCTGAGGAATCGGTTGGGGGTGTGCAAGCTCGTCGGGCCCGCTCAAGATTCATCGCTAACAAACAGCTTAACCGCAGCTCCAACGCTTCCTGATTGGGGCCATTCTCTCCATCGACTGGCGTGCTGATGGGGAGTAGACCATTGGTGGCGTGATTCGATTTACCACCCTTGTGAGGCAGGGTGTGTGCCCGAGGGCCTCCGCGTCGCAGCCGCCACTGCATCATGAATTTGGCCTGTGGGCTGCCCTCCTTGACATAGTACTCGCCAGTGTCAACGGGCGCCTGAAACAGGTTCTTCCGCATCG
Organism: Planctomycetales bacterium; assembly: GCA_020426845.1. Lineage (GTDB taxonomy): Bacteria > Planctomycetota > Planctomycetia > Pirellulales > Pirellulaceae > JAGQPF01. The sequence continues at coordinate 811 of JAGQPF010000751.1, read as the reverse complement.
CTGCACGCTTTCATTGTACCGGGACGCCGAAATGACATGCCAACGCGAGTTGGCGGGGCCGCCGCACGGTTTGGAAAGCCCAGGGACTTGATGCCCGAACTTCCAGGGGGCATAACGGAACAAGTTTGCAGGCCCGGCGGTGGTCGCCTGGCGGCAGGACACCTGGAGGAACCCACGATGACGCGACTTGCTCCCCTTTTCGTTGTGCTGCTAATTGCCAGCCAGCTGCCTGCCGAGGAGCTGATGCAGCAGCTCAATGTGCCCTACGGCAGCCATCCGCGCCAAGTGCTGGATTTCTATCCGGCGAAGTCGGACAAGCCGACTCCAGTGGTGTTCTACATCCACGGTGGCGGCTGGCGGGGCGGCGACAAGAAGACCAACCCGCAAGCGTTCCTCGCCAAGGGGATCTCGGTGGTGGCGATCAATTACCGGTATGTGCAGAACGGCGAGGAGGAGAAAGTCGAGCCGCCGGTCAAGGCGCCGCTGGGGGACGCGGCCCGCGCATTACAGTTCGTCCGCTCGAAGGCCAAGGAGTGGAACCTCGACAAGAAGCGGATCGGCGCCACGGGAGGCTCAGCCGGAGCTTGCTCGTCATTGTGGCTCGCCTTCCACGACGACTTGGCGGACCCCGACAGCGACGACCCGGTGGCCCGCGAGTCGACGCGGCTATACTGCGCCGCGGTCAACGGGGCGCAGGTGTCCCTCGATCCCCGCGAGCTGCGCGAGTGGATGCCGAACTACGGATATGGCGCTCACGCCTTTGGCCTGCGCAACTTTCAGGCGCTGATCGACGGGCGCGAGAAGGTGTTGC
>JAGQPF010000750.1 GCA_020426845.1 Planctomycetales bacterium | reverse complement strand
CGTGGTGTTGGGCTTCGCTTCGGAAGGTTGCCGCTCCCAGTAGCCAATCTTCCCCGGCAATCTCTGACTCCTTGGCATCCTCGCCCAGCAAAAACTCACGCCACAACTTCTGTCGGCGACCTGCCGTCTTCGGCCGTCTTCGCCAGTGCCGTATAGTGCGAGTGACCGGGACAACGAGGCCCGTCCTCTTTTATTCTCTCACACATGCTTTGTTGGTCTGAGAAGCAGCCTCCTTAGAAATACAATTGATAACCACCTGGAAATACCCCTCCGCCCCACCCACAGGGCTAGCGCGCACTCTGCGGTTTTTGGGTAATTTGGGTAAGCTTGCGCCCTGGCTGAATGTTTGTTAATATCCACTCCGTGGATTCGATCGACTGCCCGTTTTCACGGAGGGGGAGCCATGGCTGCAATTCAGGTTTGCTTGGACGAAGTCGTCGCTTATTTCGACGAACTCGAAGATCCTCGATCAACAATCAATCAGAAACATCCGCTCGTGAGTGTTGTCGTCATTGCTTTGATGGCCGTGATGGCTGGCGCCGGCGGACCGACCGCCATCGCAAGATGGGCCAAGGTCAAGGGCGAGTTCCTGGCGAATCTGTTGCCGTTGCCTCACGGTATCCCTCGAAAGGATGTTTTTCGCCGCGTGTTGGCGCTGGTGAATCCGGACGCGTTCCAAAAATGTTTCGCCAATTGGCTTCAATCGCTGCGGGCCAAGGCCGCGGACACGACCGGCGTGGATCGACCCATCCTGGCGATCGACGGCAAGACCGCCCGGCGCAGTCACAACCGTGAGAAAGACCTGGGCGCCTTGCATTCGGTGAGCGTATGGGCCAGCGAGTACGGCCTGTCGCTCGGGCAGGTCGCCTGTGCGGAAAAATCGAACGAAATCACTGCAATTCCTGAGCTTTTGCGGCTCGTGGATATCGCAGGGACGATTATCACCATCGATGCCATGGGGACTCAGAAGGCGATCGCCGCTCAGATTGTCGATAGTAAAGCCGATTATGTTTTGGCTCTCAAAGGCAACCAGGAAACGCTGCACCAGGCGGTGATCGACTATATCGATGAGCAATGCAAAAACGACTTCGCCGACGCGAAGGCGCGCCGACACATCACCGAGCAAACGGGCCACGGCCGCCACGAGATCCGCAGTTACATCCAAATGCCGGTGCCGGAGACGCTGCGTGAGAAGTTGAAAAGCCTGGACCACTGGAAGGGCTTGCAGACGATCGGCACGGCAACGCTGGTGTGTGAGCGCGACGGCAAGGAAACGACCGAGACGCGCTACTATATCAGTAGTTTGCCAGTGGGCGTGAAAGTGTTCGCGCATGCGATCCGGAGCCACTGGGGCATCGAGAATAGTTGCCACTGGAGCCTCGACATGACATTCCGCGAAGACGAATCACGCATCCGCGACACTCAAATGCGAGAGACATTTGCCTGGCTGAATCGCTTCACGCTGTCACTGCTCAAACAACATCCCGGCAAGGAAAGCATCGCCATGAAACGCCGAGCCTGCGGATGGAGCGAACAGTTCTTGCTCGAAGTACTTGCCGGAGCAACAACATAGTGGCAGCTGGCCCTGGCGGTTTCCGCAAGTGCGGCACTGGCGAAATCCGAGCCCTATGTTCGAGCGGGCGTTACCTTGGTGGTCGCCGCAT
>JAGQPF010000088.1 GCA_020426845.1 Planctomycetales bacterium | reverse complement strand
GCCTGCGCAGTGGCTGCAGGTTTGGAAGACGGATGATTGGAACCGGCTGCGGGTGCGCTGCACGGGCGGCGACTTGCCGACGATCGAAACTTGGGTGAACGGGTTGAAGGTGTGTCACTTCGATGCGACCACGACGACTCATCCCAAGTTCGACCGCCAACGGGCGCAAGCTGTCACCAAGTCGACAGGCGCCATCGGACTTCAGGTCCATGGCGGCAAGAATTGGCCTGCGGGCACACAGGTAAAATGGAAAGACTTGCGAATTCGCGAGATCACGAAACGGCAATAACCAGGAACACTCCATTGAATACTCGTCGATTCCTTCATGCGCTCTCCTGTTGGGTGATTATCTTCGTTTCGGTCGCCCTCGCCGGGCCGCGGGACCAGCAGTGGAAAGAGGTGGAGGAGGCCGTGAATAAGGGTTTGCCAAAGACGGCGATTGAGAAGTTAGAGCCGATCATTGCAGCGGCGCTCAAAGACAAGGCATACGCGGAGGCGATCAAGGCGATCAGCAAGAAGATCGCCTTGGAAGGCAATATCCAAGGGAACAAGCCCGAGGAGAAAGTCGTCCGGATGCAGGCCGCCATCGACGCGGCGCCATCCGAAATGAAGCCGGTCATGCAGGCAATACTGGCCAACTGGTACTGGCACTATTTTCAACAGAACCGCTGGCGGTTCTTGCAGCGGTCGCAAACATCTGCGCCTCCCGGTGACGATTTTACGACCTGGGACTTGGCGCGAATTCTCGGCGAGATCGACAAGAAGTTCGGCATAGCGCTAGCCACGGCCGACGCGCTGAAGCTGACGCCGATCGGCGATTACGACGACCTGCTGCAGAAGGGCAACGTCCCCGATGCGTATCGGCCCTCGCTGTATGACTTTCTCGCACACAACGCGTTGGAGTTCTACACGGCTGCGGAACAAGCCGGCGCGCGAGCCGAAGATGCGTTCGACCTGCGCGCCGACAGTCCAATTTTCAGTGAGGTCGCGGACTTTGTCGCTTGGCAGCCCGAGTCGACCGATGACACCTCGCCGACACTCAAGGCCATCAAGCTGTATCAGGAGTTGATCCGGTTTCATCGATCCGACGACGACCCCGCGGCGCTGCTGGACGCCGACCTGTTGCGACTGGAGTTCGGCAACAACAAGGCTTTTGGCGAAGAGAAGACCGCGAGATTCAAGGCGGCACTGAAGCGGTTTGCCGATAAGCACGCCAGCCATGAGATATCGACGCGCGCATTGCACGACCTTGCTACGGCGGTGCACGGCGAAGGCGACTGGGTCGAGGCCCGCAAGATTGCTCAACAGGGGCTGGCTCGCTTTGCCGACAGCGTCGGCGGACGCCGCTGCTTCAACTTGATCAAGCAGATCGAATCCCGCTCGCTGCAGGTCAGCACCGAACGGGTCTGGAATGCTCCGCTGCCGACGATCGATGTCCGCTATCGAAACGTGACAAAGATCTACCTGCGGGCCGTATCGTACAACTTCGAGGACTTCGTCAAGTCGAACCGCTGGCAACCCGAGCAGCTCGACCAGAACCAGCGCAATGCACTGCTGAAACAGCAGCCGGTCAAGGCTTGGTCGGCCGACTTGCCGGCCACCGAGGATTTTCAAGAGCGGCTCGAGTCCCTCCCTGCGCCGGACGGCCTCAAGCCAGGCTCGTACTTCCTGATCGCTAGCTACAATGAACAGTTCAACGACAACGACAACCAAGTAGCCTTTGCCGAATTCTGGGTCAGCGACTTGGCGCTGGTGATCCGCACTCGCAATGGCGAAGGGGTGGTTGAGGGGTTTGTTCTGAACGCGGTCAGCGGCGAGCCAATCGGCGGTGCGACGGTCCGCGCGTGGCATCGCGGCAACAACAACCAATTCAACGCCATCGAGCCAACGAAGTCCGACAAGAACGGACTCTTTCTGTTTGAGGGCGAGCAGCGTAACGCGATGGTTTTCCACGCCGCCCACGGAAACCAGTCGTTGTCGTCGATGAACTACTACTACAGCTACCGCAACAACGGCCGGCCGTCGGTGGACGAGCGAACCGTTCTCTTCACCGACCGTTCGCTCTACCGCCCTGGCCAGACGATTCACTACAAGGGCATCTGTCTGCGAGTCGATCAGCAAGTCGACAACTATAAGACAATCGCCGGTCGCAACTTGACGGTGGTGTTTGTCGACGTCAACGGCAAAGAGATTGAACGAGCGCAACATCGCACCAACGACTACGGCAGTTTCAGCGGCAGCGTCACGGCGCCGCGGGACCGATTGATGGGGCGCATGTGGCTTCGAGTTGAGGGAGAGCCCGACGGGCAGACGCAAGTCACGATTGAGGAGTACAAGCGGCCAAAGTTTCAGGTGACTCTGGAGGCCCCGAAAGATGCCGTGAGACTGAACGGTGAGGTGAACTTGCAGGGCAAGGCCACGGCCTACAGCGGCGCAGCGATTGACGGCGCCAAGGTGCGCTGGCGGGTCGTGCGGCAAGTGCGGTATCCGGTCTGGTGGTACTGGCGTTGCTGGTGGATGCCTCCGCAACCCGGCGGAAATCAAGAGATCGCCCATGGCACGACGACAACGGCGGCCAGCGGCACGTTCGATGTGCAATTCACTGCCCGCCCCGATTTGTCGGTCCCGGAGGAGAGCGAGCCGACGTTCAGCTACACCATCTACTCTGATGTGATCGACACGACGGGCGAGACTCGCTCTGCATCGAAGAGCGTCAATGTGGGCTACACGGCGTTGTCGGCGACTCTGGCCGCCGACGATTGGCAGACCGACGAAGAACCGGTGGAGATCGCCGTTCGCACGACGACGCTGAACGGGGACGGCCAGCAGGCCGAGGGCGAGTTGAAGGTTTACGCATTGCGGCAGCCGGAACAAGTTCTTCGTTCGCCGCTTTCCGGCCACCATTACCCCGTGTATCGGGGCGGAAAGATCAACTTGGCCGATGCCCCGAAGCCCGACCCGGCCAACGTGAATTCGTGGCCATTGGGTGAACTGGTGTATGAGACAAAGGTCAAGACGGACGGCGCCGGCAACGCGAAGCCAACGGCGAAGCTGCCCGCCGGCATCTATCGGGCAAAGTTCGATACGAAAGATCGATTCGGGAAATCGATCACCGCGGAGTTGCCGCTGCAAGTGCTCGACCCCGATGCGAAAAAGTTGAATTTGAAAATTCCTCATCTCGTCGCATCCGCGAAATCGTCGCTTGAACCGGGAGAAGAGTTCCTGGCCGTGTGGGGCAGTGGATACGACGCGGCGCGGGCCTACATCGAGATCGAACACCGCGGCAAGCTGCTGCAGAGTTATTGGACGCCCGTGGGTGACACGCAGATCTCGGTCAAACAGGTGGTCGATGAAAAGCTGCGCGGCGGGTTCACCTTCCGCACGACGACCATCCGAGAAAACCGGGCCTACTTGCATTCACAGCGAGTCGATGTGCCGTGGTTGAACAAGAGCTTGACGGTGAAGTGGGAGCACTTTGTTTCCAAACTCGAACCGGCGCAAAAGGAATCATGGACCGCGATCGTCAGCGGCCCGGACGCGAAGCAGGCCGTCGCGGAAATGGTCGCGACAATGTACGACGCATCGCTTGATGCCTATCTGCCGCATCATTGGTCGAGCAGTTTCGGAGTGTTCCGAACGGATTACTCCAACCTTCGCTCGCAATTCGAAAACCAACAGAAGAACTTGCAAGGCATTTACTACACATGGCAGCTCGAGCAGCGCGACGGCTCACTAACGTATCGTTCCTTCCCGTATGACCTGATCGGCAACTTTTGGGGCTATCAGTACAGATCGGGCAGGAACGCCATGCTTGCCAACGCTACGCAAGCCAGAGTCCCCGGACTGCGGGAACAGGAAAAGGGCGTCGCGAGAGATGCGGCGGAGCGCCAATCACTGCGAAAGGCTGACGGCAAGCCAGGCGACGGTGAGGCCGATAAATATGGTGGCGGCAGTGACACGTCCGGTCCCGGGCCCGATCTCGGCAAGGTGTCGGCTCGCAAGAACCTGAACGAAACGGCGTTCTTCTTTCCGCATCTGGTCGCCGCGGAGGACGGCACGGTCAAGTTGGAATTCACCATGCCCGAGGCGCTGACCGAGTGGAAGTTCTTTGGCTTTGCACACGACAACGAGCTGCGTGCCGGTCTGTTGACCGACAAAGCAGTCACGGCCAAGGATCTGATGGTCCAGCCCAATCCGCCACGATTCGTGCGCGAAGGGGATATGCTGGAGTTCACGGTCAAGGTCAGCAATCAGTCTCCCACGCGGCAGACCGGCAAAGTGCGACTGGCGTTTGCCGACGCTCGCACGACCAACCCCGTCGACGAGAAACTGGGCAACACCGATCGCGACTTGTCGTTCGACATCCCGGCCGGCGAGTCGAAGTCGCTGCCATGGAAGCTAAACGTCCCCGATGACCTTGGGTTCATGACCTACAAAGCGGTCGGCTCGACAGGCAAACTTTCCGATGGCGAAGAGGGCTATCTGCCGGTACTGCCACGCCGCGTCCTGGTCACCGAGTCGTTGCCACTGCCGATTCGCGGCAAACAGACAAAGCAGTTCGACTTCGCCAAACTCGGCCAGTCAGGAAAATCCGACTCGCTCAAGCATCAATCGTTGACGGTGCAAATGGTCTCCAATCCGTCTTGGTACGGGGTCATGGCGCTGCCGTACCTGATGGAGTTTCCGCACGAGTGCACCGAACAAACTTTTAACCGGTTGTACGCCAATTCGCTGGCTCGGCATATTGCCGCCAGTGACCCCAAGATCCGACGTGTGTTCGACGCGTGGAAAGCCGGCGGCGATGCGCTGGACAGCCCGTTAGAGAAGAACCAGGACCTCAAGTCCGTCATGATTGAAGAGACGCCCTGGTTGCGGCAGGCCGAGGGCGAAAGTCAGGCGCGGCGGAACGTTGGCATCCTGTTTGACGACAATCGGCTTAACGATGAAACGGCCCGCTTGCTGCACAAGCTGGCCGAGCAACAATTGGCCGACGGCGCTTGGCCCTGGTTCCCCGGCGGGCCGGCCAACGACTACATCACACTGTACATCACCACCGGTTTCGGCCGCCTGCGGCATCTGGGCGTGAAGCTCGACATGGCGCCGGCGGTGAAGTCGCTGACTCGGCTCGATGCCTGGGTCACCGAAATCTACAGCCGCATTCCGGCGGATCAACGCGACAAGAACCACCTCTCGACGACGATCGCATTCTACCTGTACGGACGCAGCTTCTTGCTGGAGGATCAAGCCATTGCCGACGCGCACAAGGAAGCGGTCGATTATTGGCTGGGCCAAGCGAAAAAGCATTGGCTCGATCTGTCGCATCGCCAGTCACAAGGGCACTTGGCCATTGCGTTGAAGCGATTTGGCGATGCGGAAGCTGCCAAGGGCATTATGGCGTCGATCAAGGAACGCAGTGTCAGCGACGAGGAGTTGGGCATGTTCTGGCGCGACGTCGAGCTGTCCTGGTGGTGGTACCGGGCTCCGATCGAAACGCAGGCGCTGATGATTGAAGCGTTCGATGAGGTGATGAACGACGCGACGGCGGTCGAGGACTGCAAGGTCTGGCTGCTGAAACAAAAACAGACCCAGGATTGGAAGACGACCAAGGCCACGGCTGACGCGATCTACGCGCTGTTGCTTCGCGGCAGTGACCTGCTGGCGTCCGACGCATTGGTGGAGGTGTCGCTGGGAGGTCAGACGATCAAGCCCGAGAACGTCGAGGCTGGCACGGGCTTTTATGAGCAGCGTTTCACACGGGGCGAAATCAAGCCCGGGCAAGGCAAGATCACCGTGAAGAAGATGGACGCGGGCGTCGCTTGGGGCAGTGTCCACTGGCAGTATTTGGAGGATATGGCCAAGATCACGCCTCACACAGGCACCCCGTTGAAGCTGACCAAGCAGCTTTACACGAAACAGCACACGAAGAAGGGGCCGGTGCTCGAGCCCGTCCAAGGACCCGTCGAAGTTGGTGACGAACTGGTGGTGCGAGTCGTGCTGCGGACGGACCGCGACATGGAGTTCGTGCACTTGAAGGACCATCGCGGGAGCGGAACCGAGCCGGTCAACGTGTTGTCGCAGTACAAGTACCAGGACGGCCTGGCGTACTACGAATCGACTCGCGACACGGCCAGTCACTTCTTTATCGACTACTTGCCCAAAGGCACGTATGTGTTCGAATACTCGACACGGGTGCAACTTCGCGGCCGCTACCAGACCGGAGTCGCCTCCATTCAGTGCATGTACGCCCCCGAGTTCAACAGTCACTCGGAGAGTTTGTGGCTGGAAGTCAAATGATCAAGCTCCTTCTTCAGATGCCGTTCAGCCACCCGCTATTTAGTTCACGACACATCATGAGGACCACCATGTATCGCGCGGCTGCATCCATCACGTTCATTGCCCTGTTGACTTCGACACTCACTGGCCTGCGGGCTGAGGATGTCATCAAGCCCGTTCCCGGCAAGCAGGTCGAGGCGAGTTTCGAGGCCAGCGACGGGGCAAGCGTCGGCTACTTGCTTTACTTGCCAAAGGACTACGATCCGGCCAAGAAGTCGCAGATGATCTTCTTCTTGCACGGCCGGGGCGAAAGCTATGGCCCGCTGAGCTTGGTGGCCAAGTGGGGGCCGCCGCGGTTCGCCGCGCGAGGCGACGAGCTGCCTTATGTGCTGGTCTCGCCACAATGCCCCCGCGACGATTCGTGGAGCAAGCCCACTCAGCAGAAGCGGCTGGTTGAACTGCTCGATTACATCGTCAAGACGTACAGCATCGACGAACAGCATATCTGCCTGACGGGGCTCAGCATGGGCGGCTACGGCTCGTGGCGGTTGGCGGCGGACCAGCCGCAGCGGTTTTCGGCCGTGGTGCCTGTGTGTGGCGGTGGAGATCCGGCTGACGCGGAGAAGCTCAAGGACCTGCCGATCTGGGCATTCCACGGCGATCAGGACCGCGCTGTGCCATTTGAACGTTCGGTGGAGATGGTGGAAGCCATCAAGAAGGCGGGCGGCACGAAGGTCCGCTTCACGTCGTTGGAGCACATCGGCCACAACTGCTGGTCAGCGACCTATGCCACGCCCGAGCTCTTCGATTGGATCGGCAAACAGATCCGAGCCCACTGATTACATAGTTGTTCCTGACCGTTCCAACGGCCCCTCCTAACGAAGCTCCTGTATGAAATCACAGATCGTCGCCGCTATTGTTTCCGCTGTGGTGCTGTTCAATCCCTCCGCGCTTGTGGCGCAGAAGTCGGCGCCGATCCAGGCCTTGCCTCGCAGCACGCCCGAAGCACAGGGCGTCTCTTCGGCGGCGATTCGCGACTTTATTGAGGCGGCCGATCGAGAAGTCGACTCGATGCATAGCTTTATGCTCGTGCGACACGGGCATGTGGTCGCGGAGGCCTGGTGGGGCCCGGAGTCGGCGGAGAAGCCGCATGTGCTGTGGTCTCTGAGCAAGAGTTTTACGTCGACCGCTGTGGGTCTGGCGGTGGCCGAAGGAAAACTCAGCGTCGATGATTTGGTGCTCAAGTACTTTCCTGACGACGCGCCGGCCGAGCCTTCGGCGAACTTGAGGCAGATGCGGGTTCGCGACCTACTGACGATGAACGCTGGTCATCAGGATGAACTGAATTGGAGAGCGGCGGCGGATTGGGCCAAGGCCTTTCTCTCTCATCCGGTTCCCCATAAGCCTGGCACTCACTTCCGCTACAACACGCCGGCGACCTACATGCTGTCGGCGATTGTGCAAAAGGTGACAGGTGAAACGGTGCTGGAGTATTTGACGCCCCGGCTATTCGAGCCGCTCGGCATCGAAAAGCCGCATTGGGACAATAGTCCGCAGGGAATTTCAATTGGCGGGTATGGCCTGTTTCTTCGCACCGAGGACATCGCCAAGTTCGGCCAGTTGTATTTGCAGAAAGGGATGTGGAACGGCAAGCAGCTGTTGCCGGCCCAATGGGTTGAACAGGCCACGTCGAAACAAGTTTCCAACGGCAGCGACCCCGGTCGCGACTGGGATCAAGGCTATGGTTTTCAATTCTGGCGTTGTCGTCACGGGGCCTACCGCGGGGACGGCAAGGATGGCCAGTTCTGCATCGTGCTTCCCGAGCAAGACGCGGTGGTCGCGATCACCGCGAACACTCGCAACATGCAGGCCCAATTGAACATCGTTTGGGATAGATTGCTGCCGGCCTTCAGCGACAACCCCACAACTGAAAACCCCGAGGAACTGGCAAAGCTCAAGGCGGCGATCGCAAAGCTCAAGGCGTCGCGTTAGACGTAGCACAGGCTGCCAGCCTGTGATGGACGCGGCTTTACTCCCGGCCTTACGATCTCTTCACCACCGTTGTTCCTTGGCGTCTTCGCGTCTTTGCGTGACCCGTTTGGCAGGAACGTATGCATCCTGCTACTTCCCGGCGAGACTGGAACCTATCCCTCGCTTACGCTTCGGGTTTCCTTTCTGTGGCGCCCAGGCACATCACCGTCGTCGCACGTTAGACTAAGCATCCTATCCCTCGCTTACGCGTCGGGTTTCCTTTCTGTGACGCCCAGGCACATCACCGTCGTCGCACGTAGACAAAATAGGCGCCGCAAATCGGCTGGCCGTCGGCGTCGAGCATCCAGGTCTGCAGCTGCGTCGGTCCTGCCGGCAACTCGGCCGTGAAGCGAATGCCATGTCCGGACGGCTCGGCCTCCGACTTCAGGTCAACCGCGTCGCCCACTTTGAGTCGCCCGCTGGCGATCGGCAGAGCGGAGCCCGCAATGTACTTCCCGTCGGTCACCGTGGTTTCGGGAATGCTGTCGGTCAGCTTGAGTTCGCTCTCGCGGGGCCAGCGTCGAAGCTCGAAGTCGTAGGTGCCCGCCTCGGCGACGCTCAAGTGCCAAACTCCGTTGGTCCGGACACCGCGGCGGATCTGCACTTGTTGGTCGACGAACACGTCCAGCCACTCACACGCGGAAAGCATCATCGGGTTCTCCGCCGGATGCCCGATCACGACGCGCTGGGCCTCCAGCACTTGATCTTTCACTCCATCCCACCAGGCGTTCAGATGCTCGCGCAACTCGCGGACGACCTCGGGGTGATGAGCCGCCACGTCGTGAGCCTGCAGCGGGTCGTCCTTAAGGTTGTATAGTTCGCGGTCCTCCAGCCAGCGCCAATGTTTCCACATCACACAGGCGCCCTCTCGCCGTGGAATAGCGGGATTTCCCTTGGTGTAAGTGACGCGGAATTGGGGCATGCGGCTGTAGTTGATCACCAGCTTCCGGTCCGGCAATTGAGCGGTCTCGCCACGCAGCAATGGGGCAAGACTGATTCCATCGAGCTTCGTGGGCGCGTGCGTGGCAACGCTCGCGAGTTCGGCCAGCGTCGGCAGCAGGTCCTGTACGTGAGCTAGCTCGCCGACGTCGCCCGGCTTGGTCAGTCCGCTCGGCCAGCGGATAAAACAGGGCACGCGGTGTCCGCCCTCCCAAAGAGTCGTCTTGGCGCCTCGCATGCCGGCGTTGAAGTAGTCGTGACCCATCGTGCTGCCGTTGTCGGTGAGAAACACGACGATGGTGTTTTCGATTAGCCCGTGTTTCTCCAGGAAGGCATCGAGCCGCCCGACGTTCTCGTCAATGTTGGCGCCCATCGCCAGAAAGCTGATCAGGGAATCCAGCTTGTCGCGCGACAGCGGGCTAGTCAGATCGGGGCGATTTTTCAACGCTCGTCGTACGGGCTCGCGATACTTGTCCGGCACAAACCACGGCCAGTGCGCCGAGTTGAGCGGGACGTAGGCGAAAAATGGCTGACGTGGACTTCGACTCTCGATCCAACGCATCGCCTCGTTAAAGAAAATGTCGGTGCAGTAACCTTGATACTTTTGGCGTTTTCCGTTGTGGGTGTACGTGTCATCGAAGTAATCGTTGTCCCAGTAATCCGGGCAACTGTTGATGTGTGACGATGGAAACCAGACCGTTTCGTCAAAGCCGCGGTCTTCGGGACGAAACGGGTAGTTGTCTCCCAAATGCCATTTCCCGAAGATGCCGGTCCGATATCCCGCGTCGCGAAACACGTTCGCCATGGTCTTCAATTCGGGCCGCAGCAGCGTCCGCCCGCTGCTGACGTTGCTCGCGCCGTTGCGAAACGCATCCAGCCCGGTCAGAAGTTGGCCACGCGTGGGTGTGCACATCGGGGAGACGTGAAAGTCCGTCAGCCGCACGCTTTGGGACGCCAGCCGGTCGATATGCGGCGTTTTTGCCACGGGGTTGCCGTGGCACGAGAACTCTCCATAGCCTTGGTCATCGGTCATGATGACAATGACATTGGGAGGCGCGGCAGGAGCCGCGCTGACGAGCTGACCGCACATCGCCAGAGTCAAGACTGCCGCGACGGTCAGGATGCTTCGGATTGCAATCTGTGACAGCGGACGTGTCGACGCGGAGCGACACCTGATCGTCGTTGCGAGCAGTAAACGCATAGCGAGCACTCATAGGGTCCGGGGAATCTCAGCAAGGAAACCCGAAGCGTAAGCGAGGGATCGAATCGCGCGTCCGAGTCAATCTCAGCAACATCGCCCGAAGCACTACCGTTCGCCGAGCTTCAACTCACTGAGCCACTCGAGCGACTGCTCTTGCCAAGCGTCCCACATCGGGCCCTTGTAGCCGTTGAGGCCATGCCCGCCGGACGGGAGCTTCAGGTACTTGGACGGGATCTTGGCTGCCTGCAATGCGTCGAACAGCGCCTGACTGTGTTCCGGCGGAACGGGTTTGTCATCGGCCGCGTGGGCCATGAACATCGGAGGCGTTTGCGGCGTCACCTGCTTTTCATTGCAAAATAGGTCGACCAGCTGTTGGGAAGGATCGGCGCCGAGCAGATTGCGTCGCGAACCGGAGTGTGTCTTGTCTCCCATCGTGACGACTGGATAGACCAAGATGGCAAAGTCGGGCCGGCAACTTTGACGGTCAATTGCCTCAGCGGCGTCTGCGTCGCCCTTGTCGAAATGCGTGGCGGCCGTCGACGCCAAGTGGCCGCCTGCCGAAAAGCCCATGATGCCAACGCGCGACGGATTGACATGCCAGGCCTTCGCGTTGGACCTCACGGTGCGAATGGCGCGCTGGGCATCGAGCAGCGGCACAAACGGCCTGCCCTTGGGCAAGCGATACTCGAGCACCACGCCGACGATGCCGTGTTGATTCAGCCACTTGGCGATTCCATGGCCCTCAGCCCCGACGACCAATCCGCCATACCCGCCGCCCGGGCAGATGACGATTGCCGTGCCATCGGGCTTCTCCGGCAAGTGCACCGTGACTTTCGTGTCCGCCGCCTCGAACTCTCCGTCACTCACCGGAGCACGGCCGTTCCACAGCTGGACGACCTCCTCTGACTGCGCCGTAGTGCAGGCGATCGTCATGAGCATGAAGAAAAACGTGTGCTTGCGCAATGAAGTGCAAGTTGGCATACATGAATCCTTTACCGATTTGGAGGACGGATGGGGCGCAAGGAGCTGGGCAAGATACGGCGGACTACAGCGATTCTACACTCTAGAATGGGCGGGTATTGATCACACGCGGCTGGAACAAATCCCCAATGAAACGCTCACATTGCATTGTAACTGCCTTGCTGCTTGGTCTCCTGGCCGCACCGCGGCTCGCTTCAGCTCAATACGGCGATTGGCTGCATCATGGCACGCTCGCGTTGCTGACGACACCCGATGGTGCGGATTTGCCCGACTCGGCGCGGGAGGAGAATTTTCCGCTGTTGGTGAGACTGAGCCGGGAGACGTTTGACTTCGGTCAGGCGAATTCGGACGGCTCGGATATTCGTTTCTCGGCCGCTGGCGAGCCGTTGGCTTATCAGATCGAGCGATGGGACGCGATCGCGGGAGAAGCGTGCCTCTGGGTGCGAATTCCGGTCATTCGCGGCAACGCCCGGCAGGAGCTGGGCATTCACTGGGGGAACGCCAACGCGGTCAGCGAGTCAAACGGCAAGTCAGTGTTCAACCGTTCCAACGGCTACGCGGTTGTCATGCATCTCGGCGAAGACAGCGACTCCCTGAAGGACGAAGTTGGCGCCGTTTCGCCCGTCGACCGAGGCGCCGAGCCGTGTCGGGGCGCCATTGGCTTGGCGCGACGATTCGATGTGGGACGTGGCATCGCTTGTGGCGAGCAGATTGAGCGACTTCCCGCGGGCATGGAGTCGTGTTCGACCGAAGTCTGGTTCAGGGCGCATCAAGTGAACGGAACGGTGCTCGGCTGGGGCAACGAGCAAGCGCAGGGAAAGGTCGTGCTGCAAGTTCGCAGCCCGCCACATGTCAATTTGGATTGTTACTTCTCCAACGCCAATGTTGCCAGCAGCAAAGGTCGGCTGCCGATGTCCGAGTGGGTCCACGTCGCGCATGTCTACCAGCATGGGGATACACGGCTTTATGTCAACGGACAACTGGACGGCGTCTCCAACGCTCAAGGCAGTCCGCTCAACATTCGACGCCCAGCCCGAATGTGGCTCGGCGGGTGGTACAACAACTTCCGCTTCGTGGGCGATATCGACGAAGTGAGGGTGTCGACGGTCGAGCGGTCGGCGGATTGGGTGAAACTCAGCTACGAGAACCAAAAGCCCCGCCAAACACTGGTCGGCACCTTGGCACAGGCGGGCTCGGAACTGGCCGTCACGCCGGAGTCGGCCACTATCCCCGAGGGCCAGAGCTTGACGTTCGCCGCGCGCGCGGGCGGAGCCGAAAAAGTCTACTGGCTGCTGCGACGCGGTGACATGGAAACCGTGGTGGCCAGCGACTGCTTTTCCTATGCCCTGGACGCAGGACGAGTCGCGGGTGACGAGTCGTTGTCACTTCGGTTGAAGGCTGTCTACCGAGACGGTGCGAAGACGGTTGATATCCCGATCACGGTGAAGGACAGCATCCCCGAGCCACAATTTGTGCTGGAGGGCCCGAGTCGTTGGAATGGTCGCGACAAAGTCGAGATCATCGCTCGCGTCACCAACCAAGAGGCGATGGCGGCCGCCGGCGCCGGAGAGCTTCGCTACCGTTGGACCGTGGTCGGCGGCGCGGTCAGCAAAGAGATGGCCCCCGGCCGGTTGATCTTGAAGCGCTCGCTGTGCAGCGGCCCGCTCCGTGTCACGGCGCTGGTCGACAACGGCGGCGCAGTGGTTGAGGCATCCACGGAACTTCGAGTGACCGAGCCAGCATCCGACCCGTGGGTTCATCGCAATCCGGGCGACGATGAAAGGCCCGTGGAAGGGCAGTTCTACGCCCGCGATGATCGGAACGAAGGAACGCTCCACTACATCGGTGCGCTTGACCGTCCTGCCGACTCGGTGTTCCTCAAGGTCTATGCCGACGACCGACTGTTCAGTGAGCAAACACAGCCGCTCGCGGAACACAAACGCTATCGGTTGTCGGTGAAGTTGAAGCCGGGGCTGATCAAGTACCGTGTCGAATTCGGAGCGTTGACCGCGGGACAGGAGCGGGTGCTCGATCGAGTCGGCGAATTGGTCTGCGGTGACGCATACTTGATTGATGGCCAGTCGAACGCACTGGCGACGGACACGCGCGAGGATGCGCCGCTGGAAACCAGCGAGTGGATCCGCAGCTACGGTGGGCCGACGGGACGCGCCGACGGCGCCGCTTGGGTCCGTGATCGCATCAGCGAGGCTCAAGAGGCCGGACTCGAACGTCCCAACCTGTGGAGCCAACCCGTTTGGAATCGTGGCTCGAGCGAACATCAAACAGAGCTCGGTTGGTGGGGCATGCAGTTGGCTCGCCGTTTGGTGGATCGTCAGAAAGTTCCGATCTGCGTCATCCAGGCTGCCGTCGGTGGCTCTCGGATCGACGAGCATCAGGCCGACCCGACGGATCATGCCAATCTGAGCACGATGTATGGCCGCATGTTGTGGCGCGTGCGGCAGGCGCGCTTGACACACGGCATTCGCGCGGTGATCTGGCACCAGGGCGAGAACGATCAAGGGGCGGACGGGCCCACCGGCGGTTATGGCTGGGAGACATATCAGGATCTGTTCACCGATATGGCGGCTGCCTGGAAAGAAGACATGCCGAACATCCAGCACTACTACGTGTTTCAGATTTGGCCCAACGCCTGCGCAATGGGCGGGCGCGATGGCTCCGGCGACAGGCTCCGCGATGCGCAACGAACGCTGCCGCGACTGTTCTCTCGCATGAGCATTATGTCGACATTGGGCGTCAAGCCTCCGGGCGGCTGCCACTTTCCCCTGGAAGGCTGGACGGAGTTTGCGCGGATGATCCAACCATTGATTGAACGCGACCTGTATGGAGCGACCGCGTCCCGACCGATTACCCCGCCCGATGTCCGCAGCGTCCGATTCGCCAATGCGGCGCGAGACGTTATCTCACTGGAATTCGACCAGCCGGTGGTGTGGCACGACGGCTTGGTCCGCGAGTTCTACTTGAATGACCCTAACGCCAAGATTGCCGCGGGACGCGCTGATGGCAATGTCATCACGCTGAAGCTTGACGGTCCGACCGTGTCGACCCGCATCACGTATCTCAAGGAACGCGACTGGAGCCAGGATCGGCTGATTCTTGGCGCCAACGGGCTCGCCGCGCTTTCCTTTTGTGAGGTAGAAATCGAACCCCTGAAGTGACGGATTCGCTTCAATGGCGGACAAACCAAGGACGAGTGGTCGTGTCGGTTTTAAAGAACTGAAGCAGCAGCGTTCCCAGCCGTTCGATGCCGGGATTGGCGTGGTGTGTGCCGTCTCCGGCAAAGTCACTCTCTTTGGGGCGGTAGCCATCGGCGCGCGGATGGACTCCGTTGTCCCACAGATAGGGCCCCCAACTTAGCCAAGGAGCTTTCATCTCACCCTTGGATTCGTCGTAGTTCAATGAGGCCTCGCCATGGAGTTGCTGTTCGACCAGCCATTTGACGGAAAATGCCGACTCATAGGCATAGGGCTCGGGATTGAGCCGTGTTTTGGCGAAGCCGCCATAGGTGCGACTGGAAAGGTAGACTTGCTTGATGTTGGGAAAGCGCGCCGGCAGGAGCTGCACGATGCGGGTCAATTCCTGCTGGAGATTTTGAGCGTAACGAGGGAAGCCTTGTGATGGCCCGGCGTCGGCCTGTTTGATCCAGATGACCTGGACTTGGTTGCGAGTGACGCCCGCCGCTTGCAATCGTTCGTCGAGAACCTTCCAGTATTGTGTGCCACGCCCATTGTCATCCGGGTCTTGAATGGCTGACGCCGTCATGCCGCCTTGAGCGCCGTTCACGAAGACCACATGCGGGCTCCTCTGTTGATCGGCTGAAAAAGCTCGTTGAAAGCCTTGCGAGATCTGCGAGGTGTTGCTCATGCCGATGGACAACAGCACAATCGCGCCATCGGCGGCAGGCTGCCCGTCCTTGTTGCGTGGCTGGACTTGTCGAGCCAGAGCGAGGCCAGCGGCCTCATGGGCGGCAGGGCGAACGTTCTGTCCCTCCGGATAGAGACCGCCCTCGAAGCCCTGATACTCTTTGCCGCCTAAGACAGTCAGCGGCACAAGCTTATCCGCGTCGACCTTCGGCAACTCGGCGGGCGATTCATCGTTGGCCGGCTTGACCGCGACGATGACCGATTTGCCGTCCCTGCGAGCCACCTTGAAGTACACGTCGTCACCGTCCTTGACGCCGGCGAAACGCTCTCGCAGGCTGCTGCCGGACGCGCCGAGCACCACTGCATCCTCGGTCAGCTCGAATTGCTCTTCCTTGCCATTGACGATCAGACGCAGACTGCGCTGTGGAAGGTCAAGTCTCGCGATCTTGCCACGGCGAATGTTTCCGGGGTCGTTGGCGGGCCCGCCGCGGCGCTGATCGGGGCCTGTCGCCCGACGATCGTTCTTCTCATCGACCAGTTTCAACCCAATCAGGAGATGTTTTCCATCCCGCTCGCGCGCGAGAAACATTGCGGCCGCTCCAGCTTCTACTCCCGCTTCCTGAAAGGGGGGACGGAGGGGCTGATTGTCGGCGCTCATCCATCGCGTTTCGGCAATGATCGTGCAAGTGATGGGCTTTCCGTCGACCGTGATCACGATGGTGTCGGCCGTGACTTCCTTGATAATCCCTCGCCTCGGACCCTCTTGGCCCGGAAGTGCCGAGGTGCTCAGAGTAACAAGCAAACCGGCCAGGGCCATTGCGCGAGACATGGCGAAATCCCGTTATCAGCCTGTGTTACTGAAATTTAACCGCGGGTTGCAGGCTGGCAGCCTGCACGACGAGAAGTTGTTGGTAGCCTAAGGGCCGACGTTCATTTGCACAATGAGCCCGGCGATGCGGTCCTTGGTTGAGCGGCGATCGGGCACGTGGCACTTGAGGCAATGATTGGAAAGGCGAATCGGGGCGGCTCGCCGGTAGACGCCGTTCGTCAAGTCCTCATGAGCTTCGCGTTGGGCTTTCAGAATTCTCACCGCCTCCCGTTCAAACTCGTCTCGCGGGAGATGTTCCGTGTTCATCGCTTTGCCTTCGATGGCTAGCCAGCGGAGGCGGACCCGCTGGCTTTGCTCCAGCTCACCAAAGACATCCTTGAAGACGGACGCGGGGATCCGCAAGCCTTCGTCCTCGCGATAGTAAGTGTCGTGCACTGTCTGCAGCATGGCATGCACGACGGTGTGCAGTGCGGTCGCCTGTCTCCTCGCCTCTTCCACGCTCGGCACGGAGGCGGGAGCGGGCAGGGCTTGGGGCGCCTTGGCTGGCTGCTGCGCATGGACTTGGGAGGCGGTGACCGCGGCAGTGGCGGCGGCAATGACGGCGGTTAGTACCGCAAGTCCGAGTACGGAGGCTCGCGATGCGGGGGACGCCGCGAGGATAGGTTGCGTGTGTTGCATTAGAGTGGTCCCCCGAAGTCTACTTGGATGTGCGAACGGGGGCCGCGTTGGGATTCTGAATCGGCATGCTCAGCACTAGCCCGGCGAACTTGGCGCCGGTCGACGGTGTAAAGGCGCTGTCATGACAATGAATGCAGCCGCCACTGAGCGGGATCGCAAACGCGCGACGGTAAACCGCGTCATCGATCTGCTCGACATCCCGCTTGCCCGCCTTCATCTGCCGCGCCGCCTGTTTCTCGAACTTCGTTTCCGGCTCGTGATTGACGCTCATCGCGCGCAGGCTGACGGCAATCCATTTGGCCTCGATCTGCTCGGTCCGTTTCAACTCGTCGAACACATCTTGCATGGCTCGCGCCGGAACCATCGCGCGCTCGCCGTGGAAATACCGGTCGTGCATGACGTCGAGCGTGGTGGCGTAGACCTTATGCAGCAAGGCGGAGCGGTCGCGGGCTTGCTCGAGCGTGATGGTTGGCTTCGCGGACGCAGCGACCTCTTCCGCTTGCGCGTTGGAACCCAACGCGAGCAGGCAGCAACTGGCCGCCACGAACAGGCGAGGGAGGCAGGAGAGTTGAGCAAGGAGGGCAAGGCAGGGGGCGTGACTCATGATGGAGCTCCGCTGCGGCGGGAGATTGTCGGGAGTGGCGGGAGTGGCGACGGGTGGGCGTTGATGGGGGAGATTGAGAGAGGTGGTGTGGGGAAAGTCGCGATGAGAAGCACGCGCAAAGTTTCCTACGCGGTCTGAAAAGCTTGCCTTCTGCCCCAATCAAGTAGCCTAAGTGCCCCGAAACCGGAATTCAACGCGACAGATTGTCCCGGTTGGCCGTCGGCGCAATCGAGCTCCGACGCGCCGCTCTCTCACGATGCAGAGGCAAGGTGCCGATCCACTCGTTCCAGCAATCGGACGACCAACTGCTCGGTGTATTCGCGGGGCAGGTGCTGCCGGATCGTCGCGAGGATCTCTCGCGCTGCTGGCGAGTCGATCTTCATCAGCCCCTCGGCGGCGGCCTTCTGCAATTGATAATTGTCGATGGTGAGTCCGTGCGCCAGTACGTCCGGCAGGCGTGGATCATTGGGGGAGATGGCGATGGCGGCGACGACCGCTTCGGCAAAGTACTGCGGGATCATGCCTTGGTACCCGGGCTTGGCCGCTGCGATCACCTCGTCGAGCGCCTCGGGTGGCGGGTTCTTCATCTTGCCGGCGGCGACGAGGGCGAAGCGAGGCACCGCAAGTCCGTATTGCTTGGCGCGGATCAGTTCACGGAGCATGGGCCACCATTGCGGCTGAATCTTGCGACGCGCCAAGGACTCCACGGCCGCCATCCGCTCTCGGTTGCTGCCATGTCGGACAGCGCGAAAGAGCTGCTCGACTTCGTCATCCGCTTTGGCCATATTCGTTCACGCGGTTGGTGGTGAAGTGGTGCGAGTGAGATTCTTGATCTTAGCCGAACTCGTTTTCGGCGGCATGGGCAGGGCGTCAGTGGCGGGTCGGGCCTCCATCGCAGGCGACCCTTGTGAGGCCCGGTGGACCGGTCCACCG
>JAGQPF010000749.1 GCA_020426845.1 Planctomycetales bacterium | reverse complement strand
GTCTTCACACAGCAAATGACACGTCTCCAAACGGAACTCGACGAGGCCGTATCGCAACTTGAAGAACATTACGCCGACTTGCAGTTCGCGGCCCGCCAGCGACTAGGGCGATTGTTTAACGCGGCCGACTATCCCGATTCCCTCGAAGGGCTGTTTCAAGTGGCTTGGGACTTTCCGTCGGTCGAGCCACCGGAGTACCTGCGTCGCTTGAACCCCGAGGTCTATCGACAGGAATGCGACCGGGTCGCCAGTCGATTCGATGAAGCCGTCGAACTAGCCGAGTCGGCCTTTATCGAGGAGTTGCAAAGCTTGGTGGCGCATTTGACGGAACGGCTATCCGGACAAGTCGACGGTAAGCCCAAGGTCTTCCGCGACTCGGCGATCGAAAACCTAACACAGTTTTTCACGCGTTTCCGCCAACTGAACGTTCGCAGCAACGAGCAACTCGATGAACTGGTTGGTCAATGCCAACAGGCAGTCTCGGGCATCGAGCCGCAATCGCTGCGTAACAACAACAGGCTCAGGCAGTCCTTGGCCGGTGAACTGTCGCAGGTTCAAGGCGCGTTGGACGAGTTGCTCGTCGACCGACCGCGGCGGAGCATCCTGCGTCGCCCTCGGTGATCCCCGTGAATTCTCAAACCGATGCGTCTGAGATCCCCATGAAAGGAGCGTCCGCGTGGATCTTCTCATTCAAGCAGATGGCACACTCCGCTGTGTCTATGACGAGGCGATTGACCTGCTGTCGCTGGGCCGACTCACGATCTCCCGCGGTTCACACGTCGAGCCGGATCACCGCGGTCATTGGTTCGCCGACCTGGCGCCCCTGTCTGGCCCGCGGCTGGGACCGTTTTTGGTTCGCAGCGATGCGTTGATGGCCGAAAGATCCTGGCTCGAAGATCACTGGCTGCAAGCGGACTCTTGTCCACTCTAAAAACGCCACTTCCTCTATTTGGCCAGCGCTCGAATTCAAGCGACTGACCTTACCCACTTTGTGTCTCCGTTGGATGGAAAGGACCCTTTATGACGCAAGCCGAATTGAATCAAGAGATTGCGGATGCCACCGGTGAATCGGTATTTCGAGTCAACCGGATGGGCTTCGTCCTCCTGACGGCCGGGCCGTTCGAACAAGAACGCAATCCGCTCGTCGTGGACTGGGATGAAGTCGAACAAACACGGACCGTGCTGTATCCCGTTTAGTGCCTCTGAGGTTTGGCGGTAAGGAAGCCGCCATTCGTTTCTCGCGCCGTGGGAGCCCGATTTGTGATCGAGGTAAACAAGCGCGACCTTCCCACCCTGAACAGGAAAGGAGCCAACGTGCCGCTCAGATTGAATGTTGGAGTTAGCAAGAAGGTAGGGATGCCCGACTACGGCAGCTTAGGGGCCAACTGCAATATCGAGGTGGAAATCGAAGGCTGCCACCTGTTCGATGATCCGCAGACTTTTCAACACAAAGTGTGCCTAGCATACGCCGCCTGCGCACAGGCTGTCGAGGAGGAACTGGCGCGACAGCAGGCCCCCAGTCGCGTACTCAGTCGCTTACCCAATCGGTGCACGGATGCGAGAACGCACTTTCGAACGGGTGCTCGCAGGATCCCGTCGCAGCGAGATCAGCACAGCAACGTGCGACGACAAAATACACCGGTTGCCACGGACGCTTCTCCTGCTGATGTCCAGGATGAGGCTGCAGCACAAACCCAGCTTACAAAGGCCCCTGGGAGCGCCCGTCCCGAACGCGCCTCGGCAAGCCGCACCAACGGCAGCGGAGTCTCGCGAAGACAGATCGAGTACGCCCAACAACTTGCCAGTCAGATCCCGGGACTGGGAGTCCGTCGCTTAGAAAAATTAGCCACCGACATGTTTGGCGCTCCGATCACGGGCCTGACGAGCATCGATGCCAGCGTATTGATCGATACGCTGAGAGCGATCAAGGAAGGTCACCTGGAACTGAAAGCAGCCATCGAAAGAGAGGTAACATGACACACTCTTGCAATCAAATGCCTGACCTGCGTTCATTGCCGGGCATTCGCCTGTCGAATCCAACCGTAGGTCACAGTCTGTCAGACCAAATTCAACAACCGCAAGACACTTCGCCATCCAGTGACGTCCGCCACGAGCGACCGACGGACGTATGGGCCTACATCTCCCCGTCGCGACTGAACACCTGGCTGCGCTGCCCTCGCGCATTCAAGTTGCGCTATATCGATGGCATCCGTTCTCCGCCAAGCACCAACCTGTTTGTGGGCAAGGTGGCACACAGCGGTCTTGAGCGTTTTTACCGGCACAAGCAAATGGGTGTGACGCTTACGGAGGCGGAAGTTGTCCAACACCTGGAGATGCGTTGGGAAGCGATGGCGACCGAAGATCACGTCGTGTTTACTGACACACGCGACGAAGCCCGACTAAGAACGCAAGCCGCGACGCTCGTCACTGCCTATCTGACACAAGTGCCCGCCGAGGAACCGGCACCCACCTTGGTCGAGACACGACTCAAAGCACCGCTCGTCGATCCATTCACTGGGGAAGATCTTGGCATCGAACTGTTAGGTATCGTCGACCTTGTCGTCAACGAAGCATCCGGACAAATCATCTGTGATTTCAAAACGTCCACTCGCTCCAGCGGCCCAGTCGAGATCATTCACGAGGTCCAACTGACGGCCTACGCGTATCTGTTTCGCCAACTGTTTCACGAGTTGGAAGCAGGCCTGGAAATCCGCAGTCTGATTAAGACCAAGATTCCCAAGATCGAAATTCACCGCTACTCGCCCAGAACGCAGGCTCACTTCCGACGTTTCTTTCAAATCGTTCGACAGTATTTAGACGACTTAGATCGTGGCGAGTTTGTGTATCGTCCCGGTTTTGGCTGCACGATGTGCGAGTTTCACGACGGCCCGTGTGTGAGCGACTGAGTCGGTGGTCGCCGACAGTCGTGTCATTGTCACACGACGTATGAAAAACCTCATTCCGCTCTCGTTCCACTGGTTTCCAAGCCGTGGAACGGGAGCGGAGACCGCTAAGTCAATTGGCAATTTGACGCCATGAGCTGTACAGCAGCGATTCAACAGTCCTGGACAGTCCTGTTGGAAGAGATGGCAAGACAGTGATGAAATTCGCCCGAATTCATGAATTCACTGGCGCTCTGTAGAACTAAGTCTTCCAGGGAGGGATGAAGTGTGCAGAAACCGGTTTCCACAAACACCTTTGTTAGCACCACCCCCCTAAGTTCGATCACCGAGCGAGCAGATTAATTCCGAAAAGATACTTAAGCGAAAACCAGAGTCGGCCGCCCGGAAATACGGCCGAACAACAGCTCTTTTCTTTAGCTATCAGCGCGCGGGTACTGTCGCAGCACAATTTATGCCTTGGCCCGGCGGCCGGTGTCGAACCAACCGACAGTCTGACAGGAGCACTTGTCTGGTCACTCCAGACCCAGCGGCGCGCAGCGATTGTTCAGTGAGCGTTCAACGCGGGGATGAACTCCGTCGTTAGCAGTTTAGTGCGTTTGGTTCAAGTTCTTGGAGAAACTCGAGCCGATACGTATTCGACAACACGGTATATGGTCAGCGGTGAGCGGCGGGATCGATTGGCTGCTGGAAATATGACCCTTCCGGAGTTCTGACGATCGTGCCTTCGACAATGACTCGTCAGTGCATTCCCGGGGCCGATTCTCAACACAAGAGTAAATCCAGGC
>JAGQPF010000748.1 GCA_020426845.1 Planctomycetales bacterium | reverse complement strand
TTGCAGGCGGCTTCGGTTACGCCGCTCCCGATTGGAAGGCCACTTGCCCGATACTCGGAGTACCGCATGTGCGATCGGTATCGCTGGAGATAGGCCATCGCGTCGTGGAACTTGCGACTGTCCCGCGTAACCGTTCACGGCCCGGAGAGCAGTGAGGGGGCGGAGTGGCCGTTGAGATGTGCTTGGACGGCGTCGGTGAGATAGTCGAAAGCGTTGCGGCGCTGTTGCCGGCAAGTTTCGATGACAGTGAGCATCGTCTCGACGAAGCGACTACCGCCAGCGCTTTGCGTCCCGAAGGACAGTTTGCGCCAGATGACGGCATGACGGAGAGCACGCTCACCTGCGTTGTTGGTTGGCTCGACTTCTTCGTGTCCAACAAACTGCCACAGCCATTCGCGATGGTCGTACAGCTCGCGGCACATGCCCACGAACGATTTGTTGTTGCTGGCGATACCGCGCAGCAGCAAACGCTCTACTTCACGGCGGACCGGAGTCATGCGCCGGACGAAAGCGGCGCGACTGATTCTGCCGTGGCGATAATCGCCCCAGTGTTCGAATAACTTGCAGGTCATCCTCCGCAAGTCATATCCAAGCCGCTTGGCTTGACTGTCACCTCGATCGATCAACGCTTGAAAATCGCGTTTCAAGTGAGCCCAACACCATTGAACTCGCCCCACTCGCCAATACATCTTGGCTCGATCACACGTGACGATCCCGCCAAAAGCCTCCGTCAACAGCTCGTCGACCGCAGTGGCCGCACGCGTGCCACGGATCGAGAACACGGTAAAGTACTGCGCCACGAACGTCCACAGCCACGCTTTGCCGTTCTGTTCTTTCGTGGCCGTCTCGTCGGCGTTGACATGGGTTTGACTCGGAAGGGCCGCTGCCAGCTCTTCGTAGGCAGGTCGGGCGGCGTTGGTCACCTTCGTCTGTATCTTGACGGTCAAGGCCGCCGAACACGGCTGACCGAGCACGGTCTCGAGAAACTCAGCCGTGCGCCGCTTGCTCTGGCGATAGTAGGCCATCAACAGGGCGGTGAAAGCCATCAACCTTGGCCCCGATTGACCGTGCGGGACGCCGGGAGGCAAGGCGGCACAAGTGGTCGCGCCGCACTGGCAATCCAGTCGGTGCCGTTGATACTCGGTGACGTGCGGCTTGATTTCGGGCAGTTCCCACACCTGATGCCGCAACGGATCAACATCACTGCCCGACAATTTCGAGCCACATCGCCTGCATGCCGTCGGTTTGAGCGACACGACCTGGTTGCACTCTTCTGTCGGGATCAATGCTCGCTCATGCTTCGTGTGCCCCGGCTGGCCTCCTCGTCGCTTCTTCCCCTTCCGAACGCGAGGTTTTGGCTTCGCATGCGGATGTTGAGCGCTAGGAGGCAACGAAGAGTTCTGCGGTGTTGCGCCTTTGACCTGCCGGCGCAGCTCTTCCACCTCCGCCTCCAGTTTGGCAATCCGCGACTGCATCCTCGCGATCTGCGCCAACAGAGCGCGAATGATCGCCTGGGCTTCCGGCGGCTGACGAGCGATGATTTCTTCCGTGACGACGATCTCCATGGCCACTGTTGTGGCATGGAGCCGGCATGTGAGTCCAGATCAGTTTTCGCCGGAAATGACTTCCACCCTGTGAACGGTTACCCACGTGTCTTCCAAC
Source organism: Planctomycetales bacterium (assembly GCA_020426845.1). Classification (GTDB taxonomy): domain Bacteria; phylum Planctomycetota; class Planctomycetia; order Pirellulales; family Pirellulaceae; genus JAGQPF01. The sequence continues at coordinate 58 of JAGQPF010000748.1, read as the reverse complement.
GCTGGCTCACCGAGACCGAGTCCATTCAAACGCCTAAATCATACCGAAGCGCTACTCC
>JAGQPF010000747.1 GCA_020426845.1 Planctomycetales bacterium | reverse complement strand
GGGTGGCCTCTATGAGCAAGCCGTTGTCAAGCGGTGTTGGGGCTGATGGCGGTATCTTCCAAGCATCTATTCGGTGTCGCTCCGGTTGAGCGCACCATGCAACGTTTTCGAGCCAGCCCCAGTCACAAGTGCGGTGTATTCCATCGCCCGGAGGGCGATGCACCAGGCCACCTCGGCGGGGTTTGGCTTGTTCCCACCATCGCTTGATGTTCGTCGCTTAACTCGGTCGAGCCTCCCGGCACAGTTTCATCAAAAATTCCACCAGTTGTTCACCCTTCGCCTCCGCTCACCCGGCCCGCGGAGCGGAGGGTGAACAACTGCCTCCTTCTCCGTCATGCGGCTCGGGTGTCGCGCGGACCACCCGCCTCGTTCCAGACTTCGCCGCGTCTCAGCATTGCGTGCATGACGCGCACCAGATAGTGCGACGTCGCCACCAGGGCAATCTTGCGGCGTTCCGGATCGCCTCGGCGGATCCGTTCGTAGTAAGCAGTAACGCGAGGGCTGCGACGGACCGCCTGCCATGCCGACTGCGTCAAGAGCCGTCTCATCGTTGATGGACCGTCGCGTGTGATATGTCCAAGTCGATTCTTCGCGCCGCTCTGATCCTGGCAGGGCACCAACCCGAAGTAGGCGCCGACCTGTTTGACTCGTGCGAAGCGCTGAGGACGATCCACGTACGCCACGAACGCTTCGGCCGTCCTCGGACCGACGCCGGGAATCGTTTGCAGCAGTTGCACGCCCAGGTGTTGGCGCCCACGTTCGTCCAGTTCGCATTCGATTCGTCCAATCTGTCGGCTGAGCTGCTCGAGTTCGTCCAGCAGGAGGTCCCGCTCCAGGGCGGCGACGTGATGCGGCAATGCCAGTTGCGATAGTTCTCGAATTCCCTTCTTCGACCACAAACGTTTTCCGCTGCTGACTGCGATACCGTTGCTGCGACAGATGGCGCGCAGTCCATTCTTTACCCGTGTCCGCTTGGTGACGAGCCGATCGCGAAACTCGATTAGGCTGCGCCACGCACGAACGTCGAGATCGGGAACGTGAACTGCTGGAACCTCGTTGAGCAAGAGCAGCGTCGCGAGTTTCCTCGCATCCACGCGATCATTCTTTCGCTTACTCTTGAAGATCAGACGCAAATGCCCGGGATGAGCGATTTGAATCGACTTGGCGATGGGCGCTAGTTGATCGTGATGGTAACCGTATCCGCAGGATGCCTCGAAACAGATTGACAACGGTCCACGAAAACGCCGCAACCGATCAATCAGTTCCACGCCGTCATTACGAACCCGAAACTCCTTGACGACGCCACCACCGTTTTTGAGAATACACACATAAATCCAACGCTTCCCGATATCGAGCCCGACGTACTTCATCGCAGGTCTCCTTTTGTGATGGTTTGAAATGCCTCGACAACATTCCAAACTAATCAAGAGGAGGCTTGCTTCATAGTTTCACAGGGTTTCAACCCTGGGTCCTCGAGGATCGGCGGCGAGTCACTTGCCTCACATCATTGATACGCACGGGTGCCCCATCCTTTGCGAATGCAAAGGGTGGGGATTCCACCTCAGACGGATGCCCCCCCGCCGAAACAACGTGCGACCACGCTTTGAGCCAAAGAACGAATTGCGCTTCGCCACGCTGAGGACAGCGAGGCTCCGAATGCGCAAGCGAGGCTTGGAATACGCGAGCAAGGCGAAGAGTGCGCATCAAG
>JAGQPF010000746.1 GCA_020426845.1 Planctomycetales bacterium | reverse complement strand
TCGCGCGATTCACTGAAGGGGGCTTCCGACATCTTCGACTATCTCCGGGCAGCGACTCAACGAGCTTCCAAAGGATCCGCCTGACACGCGGCCAATTGTCGACGCAGCCGCTGGCGGGCTCGATACAACCGCGACTCGACGGCGGCGACGGTGGTCCCCAACGTGCGGGCAATCTCGTCGTAGCTCATGTTCTCGCCATGCTTCAACATCATCACCTCACGCTCGCGCGGCGGGAGGGCCCGCAACGCCAATCGCACCTGTCCACGACGCTCCTGACACATCAACCACGTCAGTGGATCCGACACTGTCAGCGACTCCGCCGGCCGTGTCTGAGCGAAGTCGGCAATGAGTCGGCGGCGACGACCGGCGGAGCGGCGGAACATCAACGCCTGCCGCACCGCGGCGCGATACAAACAGGCCGCCGCCTTGCTGGGATCCTCCAATTGCGGCGGTCGTCGCATCAGAGACAACGCCAGATTCTGCAAGGTCTCGTCGACCTCCTCCTCCTGCCCCAAACGCGCATGAAGCACCCGCCGGAGCCAGCTTTCGTGCTCCAAGATCAGCGCACTCCAGTCCGGGGCAGTGGCCATGCCGGTCCATTTTCTTGCGGGAACTCACGCAGCCTCAACGGCCTGCCAAACACGAACGCCGCTTCCATCGTCCTCGCCGGTGCACTTCCCGAGCACCTATCCCTCGCTTACGCTTCGGGTTTCCTTGCTCAAAGCCTAGCACTTCCCGAGCACCTATCCCTCGCTCACGCTTCGGGTTACCTTGCTCAAGGCGCGACAGCCAATAGTTGCCGCAGCGGACGATTCCTGGCGGATTTTCTTGCCGGAGATTTTGGGCGGTGTTTTTTGGCCGCCGGTTGCAGGCTGGCGGCCTGCACTACGAACTGCTCAAGGCGATCGAGATGAGATAGATCAGCCACAGCAAAAACAACGCCAGAGCTGCTGCCAACAAGGCAGGTCGGCGGCGATTCAGCCCTTCGTCGGGACCGTCGCAAGGGAGCGAAGTGTTGTTCGCCGGTTTGGTGTCGCTCGAGTCAACGCGAGCGCCGGCAGCAGGCCCCTCAGTGCGAACGGGAGCTGCTTCAGCACGCGCAGACTTGGTCTTTCCGCGAGTCGGCCGAGCCATTCCGGCCTACTCCAACGTCATCTCAAAGTCCTGCACAAACGCCTCGTCGAAGTCGAAGACGTCGTCGAAGTGCTCGCGTCGATCTTGCTCCGACTTCTTCATCATTTCAATTTCGATCAGGTTGTAGACCAGATTCCCGAAATCGCTGGTGGAGAAAACACCCCAGCTGTTCAGCACCAATTTCGCCATGTAACCGAATTGGCGAATCGCGAAAATCCGAATGCCCTCGCAGAGCTCCTGCCCGGTGAGGTGCCGCTCCTCCTCATCGGGCTCGCCGCCCATCCCCAGCTCTTCCTGAGCAAAATTGAGCGCCTCGCGCACAAACTGATAGGCGTCCACCTTGTAGCGACGGTCCTCTTTCAGCAGCCGCAAAAATCGAATGTGAGGGGATTCTTCCATGGATGGCGATTCGAGGGCGGTGGATGTTGAATGTCGCCGTCGGGGCGAGTGTGGCGTAGTGCAGGCTGCCAGCCTGCAACCAAAATCCAAATCATCACAGGCTGGCAGCCTGTGCCACGACAACAAAAGGTATGGAGTCGCGGTCAGCCTTTGGCCTTGCCGCGACGAGTGACGGTGAGCACCTCCGCGACGTCGATCAGCATGCGGCGATGATCCTCCATCTGGATCATCAGCTGTTGCGTCAGCACCTCCTGACCAACCACTTTGGCTTTGCCGTTGTTGGTCACAATCTCCGATCCGACGGGCGGCAGCTCCTTGCGGAGATCATTGTACGTGTCGTACTCGTATCGCAAACAGCACTTGAGCCGGCCGCAGCGGCCCGAAATCTTGGTTGGGTCCAGCGTGGCTTTCTGCAGCTTCGCCATTTTCATCGAAACCGGCGGCATCTGCGACAGATGGGTGTTGCAGCAGACCGGCTTGCCACAATCTCCGTAATCGGCCAGCAGCTTCGCCTCGTCGCGGACACCGATCTGCCGCATTTCAATGCGAGTCTGAAAGTCGTTGGCAAGTCGCTTTACCAGCTCGCGGAAATCCACTCGCTGGTCGGCCAGAAAGTAGACCACCACCCGCTCGCCGCCAAACAAGTGCTCCAGGTCCACGAGCTCCATCTGCAAGCCGAGTTCGTTGACATGACGCTGGCAGGCCGAGAACTCTTCGGCCTCCATCGCCTGGATGTGCGACAGCTCGTTCTCGTCCTGCGCGGACATCACCCGCAGAATCTGGCCCGAGGGAGGGTTCGCGAGCTTGGCAATCGCCTCGGCGGTGGCCGTCGCCAGCACCTCGCCCGCCTCCATGCCGCGCGTGGTGCGCGCGATCACACGCGTGCCGCGACGATGCAATTCACTCCCGCGGCCGGAGAACACACCCAACAGACGCATCGACCCATGTCGAACGATAAATCTTGCCATCGTTCCCCGAAACTCGCTTTCCTTCGCGGGGCGGCATGCCGCCGGGTGCGTCCGAATCCATCTCCATCGAGCCGCCGCTCACGCGGCTAACAGCCCTACTTCTTTGGCTCTTCCTTCTTTGGCTCTTCCTTCTTCGGCTCTTCCTTCTTCGGCTCTTCCTTCTTCGGCTCTTCCTTCTTCGGCTCTTCCTTCTTCGGCTCTTCCTTCTTCGGCTCTTCCTTGGGGAAGTGGTTCTTTACGTCGTACACCTTCCGCGCCGAAATGTCCCACACAGCCAGGCAATCCTTGCGGCCCCCCGTCACGAGCTGGTTGCCGTCGGCTGCAAACGCCAACGTCCATTGCGTCCCGCCAAGCGGACCGATGGAGGCCGCTTCCTGTCCCGTCGCCACATCCCAAACTTTGATAAAGCGGCCTTGGTCGGCGGCTGCGATCGCGTCGCCGGCGGGCGAGAACGCCAGCTGGCTGACCCAATCCTTGTGCTTCATCTTCGCCTTCTCTTTGCCATCCTTCCAAAGGATCACTTGGCGATCGGCGCCGCCCGTGGCGATGTGTCCGTCCTTGCCGAACGCGACGGTCCAAACGGCATCCTGATGGCCCTCCAACTTGGCGACCTCTTTGTCATCCGCCAAATTGAACACCTTGGCCGTCTTGTCGGCTGAGGCAGTCGCCAACTGCGAGCCATCGGCGGAAAACGCGACCTGGAACACCTGCGATTCGTGCGCCTTGATCGCCTTGACCTCCTTGCCGTCCAACGACCACAGTGTCACACCGCCGTCTTCATGCGCGGTGGCGAATTGCGATCCATCCGGCGCGAAGGCAACACTGCGACACCAGCCCTTCTTCGACAAGGTGGCCTTCGCCTTCAGCGTCGCGACATCCCAGACGATGATCGTGCCGTCGTAGCCGGTCGACACCAACGTCTTGGCGTCGGGAGACAAAGCCACGGACCAAACATTGGTCTCATGTCCCTCGAGCGTGCCTTTCTTCTCGCCCGTCGCCAAATCCCACAGGTTCACGTCGCCCGGGCGGTACTGGAGACTCTGGCCACCGCCCGAAGCCAACAGACCATCCGACACGGACACCGAAACCACCCAGCGATCATGGTCCTTCAGCGAGTCGGCGGCGACAGCAGGAACGGCCAGCCCAATCAAGCCAAGAAATGCAAACAAACGACTCATGGATCTAAACCTCGCGGCGTGGGTCAAGGGTGGATATACGTCCCAGTATACCACCCCCCCAACGCGCCGATGAAGTCATCCCAGAGCAGAAATTGCGGGAAAAGTGGGCACTGTCAGCAGGCTGCCGGGCCGCAATGATTTTGGGTTGGCAGCCTGTGTCATGGGCGCTCAACCCCTGATCATCACAGGCTGGCAGCCTGTGCCACGTCGGCTGCCGGGCTGTGATGCTTTTGGGTGCAGGCTGGCAGCCTGTACGATGTCCACAGGCCGCCGGCTATTTGCAGTAAGCCAACGCCAGCAACGAATAGGCGGTCGACAAGGTCGCCTCGCCCTCGAGCCATCGCTTATTGCTGTTGGTCCACGAGCCGTCAGCCGCCTGTCGGCCCGCCAGTTCAAGAATCAGCTCGGCTCGCCAATCGTGCTTCGCTCCGTTCGCGTCGACGAACTCGGGCTTGCCGAGCGCGTCCATGGTCTTGGCGAAGGTGTGATAGTAATAGTAGAGACCGGCGTCACCCATGCCGGGATTGACCTTCAAATCATAGTGCTTGCCGATCCATTCGCTCGCCGCCTTGACTCGGGGGTCGTCCGGTGTCACGCCGGCAAAAATCATGCTCTTCAAACCGGCATAGGTCATCGAGCCGTAGCTCCGGAGCCCGCCATTGGCCGTCTCGCCGGCTTGGCTCGTGCCGCCCGCCGCAGGCGTATAGTAGAAGCCGCCATCGGGATTCTTGGCGGGGAAGGGAGTCTGATTGTGCGGCGACTCCAGATTCTGGCAGCGCGAAACAAACAACAACGCCCGCTGCATCGCCTCGCTGTCCGGTCCGTTGTCCAACGACTTCAACGCCTCGATCAGCATCGTGGTGTTCGACAAGTCGGGCCGCGAATGACTGCCGTAGCCGGCGCCGCCGTAGTCGAAGTCGGCTTTCGTCTTGCCCTCGCCGTCATCCCATTGCAACCCCTTCAAAAAGGCGTCGGCGCCCTTCAGCAACTTGGTGTAGCGGCCATCCTGGTTGGCCTCGGTCAGGCAAAGCACCGCAAGACTCGTTTCGTAGTTGCGGTGCGTCGACTTCTCGGTGTAGATGCCGCCGTCTTTCTGCAGGTGCGACTCGATAAACTTCAGCGCCTTCGCCACCGCGGGATCGGAGGCGGGCACGCCGTTCTTCAGCAGCGCGGTCGTGGTAAGACTGGTGACACCGGAGCCGGAAGCCTTGAAGAACGAGCCATCCTCGGCCTGCGCCTTCGACTTGAGGTACTCGATCGCCTTCTGAACCGCTTGCTGCCGAACGCAATCCGACGCCTCGTCCGCGCGGACAGCTGCTGCGCCACCGACAGTCCACGCCAACGCCATCCAACTCAGCGTCAAGACCGACCGAGAAATCCACTGACCGCTGCGCATAGCTGCCGCTCCTAAAAGGGTGTTGAACGAGTGCCGACGGGACCATGATCGAGCCGATGCCGGATCCGCATGCCAGCCAATCGCTGGTCGTCAGCCGAGTTCAACACCCGCTCAACGAGACCAACAAGACGTGAGACCACCATTGCATCATTGCACCATTGCATCCAGAAAAGCAGAGGCAATTGTCATGCCAAGGGTGAGTATTTCTCGCCCGGGGCAGGCGTGGCGGGACGTCGGATCAACCTCCAGGCCACCTGACACGGCGATGTCAGGAGGCCGTTGATCAACAGGCCGCAGGTTTCCTTCCCCGAATTTCGGCGGATTTTCCGCCAGCCATGACGGCTATTCCAGCACCGCGAGGATCTCGTGCTCGGACAGAATCAGCAAATCTTCGCCATCGACCTTCACGTCCGTGCCGGCGTAGCTGGCGAACAGCACGCGGTCGCCTTCCTTGACCTGATGGGCGGCGCGGGTTCCGTCGTCCAACAGCCTGCCATCTCCCACCGACAGAACCCGTCCCTGTTGCGGACGCTCTTTCGCTGAATCAGGCAGCACAATGCCGCCGGCGGTGATCTCTTCGGCTTCGAGACGTTTTAGGACAACCTTATCCCCAAGGGGCTCCACTTTCATTGATTCAGCACTCCCATGATCGCAAAAATCGGCCACAACGGCCCATGCTTCGCCCGGCCGATTCTTGAGGGATCAGCATTGGTGGTAGCAGCGACAACTCCCGTGGCTGAATCACCGATCGAATAACTCGTCGACCGGTCAAATAGCCTGTTGCAAATTCTCATTCGAGAGCTGCTCGCCCCTCTGGCTGGCGCGAAACTCGTGAGCCTATCGATAAGTTCATGAGCGGCGGGCCACAAACCGGGATTCTCCCATCGGAGATGGCGCAGTTCAAGTGGGACAGCACCGCCAGGAGGACTGTCACGAGTCCTATGGTGGGCCCGGTTTGCAGCTCAAAACCGGCGAGGTTGGGCGCCCGAAACGGCAAGTCGGCAAGTCGCCTTTCTCGTCCGCACATGACGCGTTATCGCGGGAAAATCGGCCAAGACTCATGTTGCAGCGGCCGAATGACGATGAACCAGATGCCCGGCGCTAACGAATTTAGGGGTTATCCGGCCAACGCACGAAGGCCTTTGCACACAGGCCGTCAGAAGCAGGCCGTTGAATATCGCGATCCGGCCTCGGCAGTCCGAAACCAGCAAACCACCCCAAAGGGACGTCTATGACGAGCCGCAGCGATCTCCGCGACTCCCGTCGACTGGACGGCCCACATCTCTCGTTGGCCACGGGCGACCGCGACCCATTGGACATCACTGCGTCCGAGCTCGAACGACACGCTCTCGAGCTCGGCGAGCATCTCCGGCGTCAGCAAGCGTCGCTGGATCATCGCGAAGCGTTGATCCATTCGCAGCTGGCCGACCTCGAGAGCCAACGGCGCCGACTACGAGCGATCCGAGCCGATCGTGACTCGAGCTCAATGGCCGACGAAGGGGGCGATGACGACAATCCAATGCACGACGTCGACGATGCGGCCCATGTGCTGCCGATGTCGACCGCTAGGGCGCCGGAGCATGATCCGGTTGGGGCACTCCGCGAGCATGAGTTGGAGCGGCGCGAGGCGGCGCTCGATGCGTTCGCCGCCAAGGTGGAGCGCGAAGCGGCCGAGACCGTCACCGCTCGGCGTCTGCTTGAATCGCAAGCCGCGGATTTGCAGCGACGCGAAGAGCAACTGGGCCAGCAGACAGAAGCCGAACGGCTGGATCGCGAGGAGCAACAGAGTGAGCTGTGCCGGCGGGCCGATTCACTGGCCGACGCCGAGCAGCTGCTCAGTGAGCAATGCCGGATAGCCGAGGTGGAGCGCGAGCAACTCGCCCGCGAGCGAGCCGCCTTCGCCAAAGAATGCCAGCATGCTCAGGCGGACTTTGCCGAGCAACAACGAGCCTTTGAGGCGCAGTGGGAGCGGAGGCGACGCCAGCTGCAAGCCGAGGCCGAGCGCAATCACCGCCACGCCCAAGCCCAAAGCGAAGTGCGCCGCGAGCTGACGACGATGCATCGCGAGATGCTCGAGCTCGGCATCGCTCTACAGGAGATTTGGAGCGACCTGGCGCGGCGTGTGCCTCTGCCCGCCCTCGCCAACTCATTGCTCCACTTGCGCGCTCAACTTGCCGACACCTACCGTTTGGAGCGCGACGCGCTGGCCAGCGAGCGCCAGCAACTGCAATCGCTGGCCCATCGCCTCGCCGAGCACAAGCGCGGCTTGGAACGACGCCGCAACGAGTTGCATCACTGGGCCGCGCGGCGTTCGACGGAGTTCGAGGAGCAGGCCGCGCAATTGGTCGCCCGACAACACGAGCTGTCGCGCCGGGAGGCCGACTTCAACAACGAACGGCAAGAGTGGGCGCACCGGCGCCGCGAATTGGAGTCGAGATTCCGCGAGCTAATAGCCTGAGCATCCGATGGAAGACGAATCGTCGAAACCAACCAAGCGGCGCAACGACGACTTGATCCAACGCATCAAGGACGCCGCGGAAAAATTGTCGCGCGACGGCTCCACTCGCGGCGATCTCAAAATCGTCAGCCGCACCCTGAGAGAGCTGCGCTACGCCTTCAAGGTCTTCTCGCCGTATCGCTGGCGAAGGAAGGTCACCATCTTCGGCTCCGCGCGAACGCGGCAAGAGGAGCCGGCTTATCAACAAGCCGTGCTGTTGGGCCGCGAGATGGCCGCTCGCGATTGGATGGTGATCACCGGCGCCGCCGCCGGCATCATGGAGGCGGGACACCGCGGGGCCGGCCGCGAGCACTCCATGGGCCTCAACATCATGCTGCCCTTCGAGCAAGAGGCGAATCCCGTGATCGCGGGCGACGATAAGCTCGTGAACATGAAGTACTTCTTCACTCGCAAGCTGATGTTCGTCAAGGAATGCGACGCCGTCGTCTGCCTGCCCGGCGGTTTCGGCACGCTCGACGAAGCGCTGGAGGTGTTGACACTGCTGCAGACCGGCAAGCGCGACATCGTCCCCGTCGTGCTGCTCGACGCCCCCGGAGGGTCGTATTGGTCCGCCCTCGACCAGTTCATTCAGGACGCCCTGCTGGCAGGCGGCATGATCTCACCCGAGGACCTGCACCTGTACAAAGTAACCGACTCCGTGGAAGAAACCCTCGACGAGGTGCTAGGCTTTTACGATGTCTATCACAGCATGCGTTTCGTGCGCGAGCGGCTGGTCATCCGGATGCTGCAGGAGATTTCCGACGATCAACTTCGCGTGCTGAATGATCAGTTCAAGGACATTGTCGTCCGTGGCGCCATCGAGCGCACCAAGGCGCTGCCGGAAGAAGCAGATGAGGAAGCGCTCGCCAGCCTCCCCCGGCTCGTCTTCACCTTCAATCGCCGCAATCTCGGCCGACTACGACTGCTGATCGACCAGCTCAACGACCCGGCCTAGCCGTTTCGCAAGTCCGGCGAACTGTCGTTCCTGCAATGCGTTCGAGCAGGAAACCCGAAGCGTCAGCGAGGGATCGAACTGTCGTTCCTGCAATGCGTTCAAGCAGGAAACCCGAAGCGTCAGCGAGGGATCGAACTGCCGTTCAATCCCCGCACTCATCCACCAAACAGCGGCTCGCCTTCGGAAATCACCATCGGCCGTCCCACCGGCGTGGCGAGTTCTTCGCGAAAATTGACGCCAAGCGCCTGCAAGATCGTCGCGTGGACATCTTGCACTTGCACGGGCTGCTCGACGTTGGTTGTTTTATCCTTGACCTCCAGGTTCGGCTCGGGCGAGGTGGCGCCAACCACCTGTCCCCCGGGAATGCCGCCGCCCGCCAAGGCCACGGAAAAGCCGTGCGGCCAGTGGTCTCGCCCGCCCGTTGGGTTGATCCTCGGCGTGCGGCCGAACTCGCCGCCGCAGAGCACAACGGTGCTGTCCAGCAACTCGCGCCGCTCCAGGTCGCGGATCAGAGCCGCGAAGGCCGGGTCAAGCGTGCTGACGCCACGCGCCTGAAGTTCGTGATTATTAATGTGCGAGTCCCAGCCGCCAAGGGTCACCTCCACACATCGCACGCCGGCCTCAATCAACCGCACCGCGGCGAGACAGCCCCGGCCAAACGGAGTGTCACCGTATGGCTCCAGGACGCTCTGCGGCTCTTGATTGATGTCGAAGGCGACCAACTGTTCGGAGGACATCATCTTCAATGCCGCCTCCATGGACGCCCGATGCCTCAATCGCGTCTCGTCGAGATCAGCGGGGCGCCCGGTGGCAAATTCCGCCTCGACGATATCGAGGTCGGCAAGTCGGCGTTGAAATCGCGACGGCTCGACGGGCGAGATCACATCCTGAATTGGCCGGCGCGGGTCGCCGACCTTGAACGCGTCATGTTTCGCGCCGAGATATCCGCCCTTCGCCGGCCACTGTCCCGGCAGAATGGAAACGTGCCGCGGAATCTCCAGGTTGTCGGGCAACTGATGGCAACAGACGGCGCCGATCGATGGATGCACAATCGTCGGATTGGGGCGAAACCCGGTCTTCACGTTGTACGTGGCCCGCTCGTGGTCACCCTCCTTGCTAACCACCGACCGCACCAGGCTGATCTTGTCCATCAAGTCCGCCACCTGCTCCAGCCCTTCGGCCAGTTGCACGCCGGGGATCCGAGTGGCTCGCGCTTTGCTGCCGGCCGCGATGTTCGAGCCGGGATGCGGGTCAAACGTCTCGAGCTGACTGGGCCCACCCTGCAACCAGAGCACGATCAACGATCTCGCCGGCGCCTTGTCGGGCGATGCCTCGGCAGCCCGCGCCAGCCGCTCGGCAAGCGGGGTCAGCCAGGCGCCGGCGCCACCCAGCGCCATCGACTTCAGAAAGCCCCGCCGACTCGCCGCAGCAGAGGATCTGCCAGCCGGAAAGGCGAGGCCCGTGCAATGCGCAGCGCCGCAGACGTCTAAGTCCGGTTGCATGTCAGTGACTCCAGTTGAATTCCGTGCTATTGAGCAGCACCCAGAACAAATCTGTCAACGACTCGTGGCGATTGTCGTTGTTCTTGATGCCTTCGACGAAGTGATCCAGCTCGCGCTGCGATGGCCTTCGCGTGAGCACGCAAAGGTAGGCGATCTCCACCGCCTGCTCGTCGGTGGCAGCCATCCGCGCGATCCGCGCGGGTGAGCCTAGCAATGTGTCGCCCGCGGTGCGTTCGAGAATCAGCTCGCCGTTCATCATCATCAAACGTTGAGGCAATGTGCCCGGCTGCTCCTTGAACTCGTCTTCGCCCGTGTCGCCATAACGCCGCACAAAGTCGTTCGTGCCGCCGAACTTCTGCAGCTGGACGATCACGTGCCGTTGGTCATCCAGCGCCTTGAGCGAGCAGGACTGCAGCAAGCTGGCCGCCACTTGCTCGGGCCGCATTCGCGTCAATGGGAACGCAGCCCAGCGGTCGAAGTGTTCCGTGGTCAACTCCGGTGCGCGGCTGTCGAGTTGGAACGGGCGAACCGAGAGCAGGACGCGAATCAGTCGCTGCATGTCGAAGCCGCTCTCGATGAAGTCATCCGCCAATCGCTCCAGCCCCGGTGGATATCCACCGGCCGGCGCATGAAGCGGAATGTCGTCAATCGGCTCCACCAGCGGCCGGCCGTATACCAGCGCCCACATGCGGTTGACCGCTGTTCGCGCGAACGGTCGGTTGGCCTCGTCCGTGACCCAAGCGGCCAACTGTTGACGGAGCGGCCCCTCCTGCTGGCGAATCCGAGCCAGAAACGGCGGCAGCGCGTCGGTCTCCTCGGGCTCGGTCGATCCCAAGTATTCGACCTCGTATTTGTTCTCGCGGTCCCGAATGCCCAACACCGAAACATTCGCCTCGCAGAAGAACGCCGCCAGTTGATGGAAGTCTCGCTGCGTGCCGAATCGTGGCGACGCGGATTCGCCAAGCTCCACATTGCCGAGCTTGTCGTCGTGACATTGCAGACAGTCAATTCGCATTCCGAGAAAGGCGCGCGACGTGCGACCGGCCAACCGCACCGGGTCGGGCTGGTTGTCGTTGTTCGCGTCAAGCGTGGCGGTGAGAAAATTCACCGAGGGCGAGGTTGTCCAGAGGCCGTTTCCCGAAATCAGTTCGCGGACGATTTCGTCATACGGACGGTTGGCCGCAAACTGCTCCGCCAGCCATTCGTGAAAGCGACTGCGGCGATAGAGCAGAAACGGACCGTTCTCGGTGCCGACGAAGGCCCGCGTCAATCGTTCCGCAACGTGGTTCGCCGTACGCTTGTCGGCCAGCAAGTGTTCCACCCACGCTGCAAACCGCGCTGGCTCGTCCAAATTCTCCAACCAGCGCAGCTCCTCCAACGAGGGGATGCTTCCCATCAGCGCCAGCGAGGCGCGACGAATCCGCAACTCCAAGGGCGCCTCCGGAGCCGGCGTCAGCGCCGCGCCCCGATCAGCGGACGAGCGACTCCACGCATCGCGAAACTCTTGGTCAACATCCTCAACCACTGTCTGCAACGACGAAGGCGACGCCCCCGGCTCGCGGCTTGCCTGCCGCTCCGCGCGATCATGCCCCCGGAACAAACCTTGGCGCTGATCACTGAGCAACGTGCGGCTAATCGCCGCCAAGCCGACGATGCACAGCGTCAAAAACAACAGGTCTCGTTTACCCATCGGTTGCCTCAGCCAACCAGTCACGGAGATCTTTCAGCCGGCGCCGGGGTTCGAATTGGCATTCGCATCGAACATCCCGTGCCCACATGAAACTGCTACAACGGCAGCGAGGTATCATCGACCGGCGTGACGAATCGTCCCTCACTGGTCAAACATACTCGCTCGCCGCCCCGGCGGTTTCTTTCGGCCGGAAAACTTCCCGGCCGCTGGCAGCAAGTTCAACGGCCTCCCCAACCTTTCGCCACTTTCCTGACAGTTCGAGCCTGCCATGTCCGCACCAATCACCTATTTGCCGCCTCGGCACGCCGACCTGTCGGAGCGGGAAGCTCTGCCGACGGCTCCGGCGAAGTCGAGCAGCTGGCGGCGGTGGCCCGCGCGGCTGGCCGCTGGCGGCGAGTGGTTGATCGGCTTTGCCTGCCTGTTGGTCGGTCTGGCCATTGTGGCGGCGATCCCGGTGCTGCAGATCCTTAGCTTCGGGTATTTACTGGAGGTATCCGGCAGGATCGCTCGCGAAGGCCGGCTGCGCGCCGGGTTTATCGGTGTGCCGAAGGCCGCTCGCGTAGGATTGCTGATCGCCCACTCGTGGCTGATGCTGCTGCCGATTCGCTTGGTGTCGGACGCTTGGTATGAAGCGCAGTTGATTGATCCGCTCGGACCAGCTGCCCGGAATTTGCGAGGCGTGCAACTCGTGCTGCTGGTGCTCACCATGGGCCACTTAATCTCAGCTTGGTACTGCGGCGGCCGAGCTCGCCATTTCTACTGGCCGCTGCTCTCGCCGATCTACCTGTGGCGCACATGGCGAGGCCGGTTGCGAATGGCCGATTGGCTGCCGCCGCTGCGGATGGGCAGGGATTTGCGGCTTGGCGAGGCATATCGAAGATCTCGCGACCGGCTCTGGGACTTCTGTGTAAGCCTGAGACTGCCGTATTACTTTCGTCTTGGCGGGCTCGGCCTGCTGGGCGCCGCGTGCTGGCTGGCCGTGCCGGTGCTCTTGCTGGCGGGCGCCGCGGCCTTGCCGCCCGGCGCCGCGGCGCTTGCGGGGCTGGCCGGTGGATTGTGCCTGGCGTTTGTCGCGGTGCGGTTGCCATTTATTGAGACCAACTTCGCCACCGAGGGCGACTGGGACCGGATGCTGGATCGCCGACTGACCGGACAGCAGTTCGCGCGAGCTCCGTTGGCGTTCTGGATCGCGCTGTTGCTGACGCTGGGGCTGGCCATCCCGCTGCATTTGATTCAGGCGGCGCCGCCGCTGCTTCCCGATTTGCGTTGGCTGTTGAATCTGTTGTTTGTCATTCTGTTGCTGCCGGCGCGGTTCGCCGCTGGCTGGGCTGTGGCGCGCGCCAAGCGGCGCGAGACACCTCGGTTCGTCGTTTCAAGGTGGGGAGCGAGATTGGCCGCCGTGCCTGTCGCGATGTTCTACGCGCTGATCGTGTATCTCTCGCAGTTCATCAACTTCTACGGTTCATGGCGTCTGCTTGAACAGCCAGCCTTCATGCTGCCGGCGCCGTTCTGGTTGATTTAAAGCGCCGCGAGTTCGGCGGTGTAGCTATCCCGCCCCTGCTCGTCGAGCACGTTGGGAAGCAAATCGCCGAACGCGTTCAGCTCGATCACCCAATGGCTCTGAAAGTCCGGCGCCAGTGCAATGTCGACGCCGGCGTACAGGCTGCGCGGAAAGACACTCAACGCTTGGGCGCAAGTCGCCTCGAGCTCGCCCCAATGGTCGCCGACGTGCCTGCGGAGCTCGGCCGGATCGCCGCGACGATTGCCCAAGTGCAGGTTCGTGAACGGGCTGTCGCTTTGCCGCACCACCAACTGTGCCGGCCGCCCTTGGATGACCACAATTCGCAGATCGAACTCTTGCCCGTCGAGTCGCGCCTTCGGCACCCAGCGCTCAACCTGCACTCGCTCGGCGCATAGCTGATCGAGCAGATCTCGCACGTCACACAGCTGGGTGTAGCGGCGAATCTTGAGCGAGTTGTAAAGCCGCACACCGCCCGGACCGCGCACTAGCTCGGCAGTCGTGATTGCGGTGAAACGCCGACGCTCTCGCTCTAGAGCAACCACGCCGGAGGCGGACGATCCATGCGCGAGCTTGACGAACACTCGCGACTCGTCGGCAGCTTCCATGTTTGCGACGAGCTCGTCGAAGCTACGGCATTCAGGCAGCGGCGGCGGGATCGGCACGCCGGCTGCAGCCAAGCGGGCCTGGCACTCCGGCTTGTCGAACATCGCGGCCACGTCGGCGGGATGGTTCATCGCCCGCGCGCCGGCGTCCGCAAGTGTCTGCTCCATGTCACGCAGAAAAGCCCGGTAGCCGAGATACCATTGCCGTGGGTGCAGAATTCGGCCCAGGTCAAAACAGAGTTGCGAGATGGCGGCGGCATCCAGCCGCGGGGCCTGCTCGCGAGCTGCTGCCTCGCACCCGCGCAGCAACAAGAGCCGTTCCACCTCGAATTCCTCGCCAGGCGACTCGAGCCGCACGATCGTCTCGGCGGGAATTGCGCCAGCGACAGCTGCGTTAGCCATGGCGCCGCGCCAGTCAACTGCGTCGGCCAGAACATCGAGATACGAGAGCACGCGAGCGGGCGCGCGGCCCAGTCGCTCTAGGGCCGCCTGCAAATAGGCAATTCGACGGTTGGCCGGATTGCCGATCACCACCAACTGCGGGTGGGCACTCATACGAGTAGGCGAGGGTTGCGGCTACGGAATCGAAATGCCCGCCTGCGCCGCCCTGCTCCGCAGCACCTGCTCAAAGTACGGCACCATGTATTTTTTGTGACTGCGATTCTTGCGCACCCAGTTGAACGTGCCGGTCACCATGGAGCGAGGCAACTGATTGGTTTCCACCATGGAGACGACGACGGCGATAAACGCAAAGTCGTCCGAGACTCGCGCGCGGAGGCCCTTCTCGAGCGTATCCTTCAAGCCCGCGACGTCGCCTCCGTTCTCGGCGCCCACGGACACAGCGGACGACACGTTTGGCAGCCGTGTCTCGGCCTTCAACGTGGGCGCCACATCGAGCAGGTGAAGCGTCCAAAACATCGCCGCGACGGCGAGAATTGCCCAGCGCATGGGATGACTCCCTTGGTCTAAGAGGCCGTTGAAACGTGGAGAAACCGACAAACTGCGATTTACAGAGACTGCGGCCCGCCAGCAAGATCGGTTTTGGGCGATACAATGGCCCCTGCATGGGTGGGTCCCGGTGGATGCCGCAGCCCCATAGCACGCAGGCGCGTACGTCGAATGGGAAAAGTAAGCTCGATGCGAGATTGGAAGGCCCTGGGCAAGACCGCCGCTGCGCTGGCGAAACGGCTCACCGGGGCAGGTGCCGACTCGCAGCGGCGCTGGCGAACAGCACTGGCAAGCCACTTGGCGTCCTACATGGCGCCCCGCTCCGGCGTCGAGACCGCGCCGAACATGGACACCGCGTTGGACATTTGCGGTGATTGGGCTGCCACGCTGAGCCTGTTGGCAGTCGCCGACGGCGCTCTGTCGCTGGGCCCGCCATGGGGCGAGCTTTGTGACGAGATTCGGTCACTCGAATCAGCCGCCAACTGCCAAGAGCTTCAGGTCGAACGGCAGGATGCGTTGCTTGGCTGGGAAGCGCTGTTGGCCGGATTCGATCAGGTCTCAAGGCGCGCGCATGGCGCGTATTTCACTCCGCAGCCACTGGCGCGACTGATCGTGGAGGCAGTGGCGAGCTTGCTGGAACGCCATTTCGACATCGCTGGGCCCGCGCCGCTCGCGTCCCTGCGGATCGTCGATCCCGCCGCGGGCAGCGGCATATTCTTGCACGAATGGGCGAGCCAACAGCCGCAGCTGGCAGCTCACTTAGAAGGTTGGGAGCTCATGCCCGCCTCCGCAGTCGTCGCTAATCGGCTGCTCGATCGGCTGCTCGCCCAGCTCAATCCACGGCTCCATCGCAACGGCAACCCGCTGGTCCGCTGGGGTGACGCGCTGCAATGCCGCCCGCTTATCGCCAAATCATGCCCCACGGAAAGCCCATCTCCCGTGTCTCCCGTGTTGGTCGTGTTGGGCAATCCACCCTATTCCAACTTTCGATCCGCCAACGCGGCGGGCTGGATCGACGGAGAGCTCGACGCTTACAAGCGCGGTCTCAAGGAGCGAAAGCACAACCTGCACGACGACTTTATCCGCTTCTTTCGCTGGGCGCAACTACAGGTCGAGGCAGCCGGGCGAGGGATCGTGGCGTTCGTCACCAACAGCACACACCTCCAGGGGCTGACGCATCGAGTGATGCGCAAATCATTGCTCGACACGGGCTCCCAGCTGTACGTGTTGAACCTGGGCGGCGAGCAATTTCACCGTGAATTGGCCGAACTTGACGAAAACCTGTTCCCGATCCGCCAGGGAGTCGCTGTCACCATGGTGGTCCGCGACAGCTCAAATGCGACGGCCTCGACCGTTCATTACGCCGAGCTCTCCGGCAGTCGGCGGGAAAAACTTCGCCACCTCAACAAAGGCTTTGACGCCGTCGAGTGGCGAGAGCTCTCGCCGGATCCACCGGAATGGCGTTGGACGCCGTCGGCGCCCGGTTCGCGCGAGTATGCCAGCTGGCCAGCGCTGGACGAGCTGGTGCGCTGTTATGTGTCCGGCGTGCAGACGAAGTGCGATCGCCTCTTCATTCATCGCGATCGCAAGCAGCTTGCGCGTCAAATTCAGCGCGCGATGAAGGACCCGGTCGATTTGCCTCCCTGGCTTGGCGAGCGGCTGCGAGCCGCCACCTTTGACGCGAACTTGATCCAGAGCGTGCAGGTGGCGCCGCTGGATCGCCGCTGGATCTATTACGACCCGAGCCTGCTTGGCCGCGCTCGCGCCGATGTGATGCGCCATGTGATCGCTGGCGGCCGCGCGTTGGTCTTTATGCGACAGAGCACGACTCCCGGTGAGTACGACCACTTTCTTGTCAGCGACTCGCTCGTCACCGACCGGGTCTTTCATAGCCGGCACGGAGCGCCGTTTGTGGCGCCGTTCTGGCAGTTTCCCGCGACGTCCCCGACCAAACAAGCGAGCGAGCCGTGCGCCGAGCGGCGCACGAATCTGCATTCGGCGGCTTGGCAACTGCTAGGCGAGCGCGGCGCCGAGACGTCGGCAGAGCCACCGGACAGCGTGTGGCACTACCTCTACGCCGTCACCGCTGCGAGCCACTACCGGCGCCGGTTCGCGGCCGAGCTGAGGCGAGGGTTCCCGCGCATCCCGCCCGCTCCCTCGCGCGAGCAGTTCGCGCAGCTCGCCGAGCTCGGACAGCAGCTAATCCAATGGCATTGCTCTGCCGACGGTGCGAAGCAGGATCTCTCCGACGGCGCGTCCGCCTTCCCCGATTCTGCTTCGGCGCCGGAAAGTCCTCCCTCCGGCTGGCGCTGGCGGGTCGGCGGCATCGACGTGTTGCAACGGTACCAACAGCAGCGTCGCCACGGAATGCGTCTCGAAGAGCAAGCCGAGCTGACTCGACTCGGTCATATCGCATCCGCCACGTGGCGTACAATACAACGAATTGACGAGCTCGTCGCCCAATGGCCTGGCTGGAGATCCAACAAGAGTCCCGAAGCGTAAGAGCGTAAGCGAGGGATCGAACTGCGAGTGAGCGCGAGCATCGGAAAGGAAACCCGAAGCGTAAGCGAGGGATCGAACTGCGAGTGAGCGCGAGCATCGGAAAGGAAACCCGAAGCGTAAGCGAG
>JAGQPF010000745.1 GCA_020426845.1 Planctomycetales bacterium | reverse complement strand
CCGGTCCAGGTCGTCCCGATAGATGTTGCGTCGCAGCACGCCACGGCTCGTGACGTGGTACAAGGCATTGGGATACTGGACGCGCAGTCGGCGATCATTGTCTCGAGAGCTCATGTTGCGAATGGTACGGGCCGCCGCCAGTCCCCACAATCGTCTGACCAACTGTTGTCAGACCTGCGGACATTACGGCAGCAACGATATGCATACCGCGAATGAGCGCGCACCATGCCCTGGGTTAGAACCGTTTGGCCAACAAACCATCTGAGCAACTTCACTTCCGAGCGTCGGTTACTGACTGACGGCAAACGTGCCGGTTGACGGCGCGAGCTAACGCAGCCACATCGTCGAAGCTCGTCGGATCGATTCGTGTTTCTTGCGCGATGGTGTAAAGTTCTTTCATCTTGCCCATGATTGAGCGGGGTAAGAAGCAAAAAGGTTGGAGCGGGTCTCTGCAAAGGGAGCCGCTTTGCCTCACGCTCGGCGGGTGCTCGCGTCCAATCGCAGTTGCCGAATTGTGAAAGAGCGGTAGCCTTTGCGAAGGCGCCTTGTCGGCTACGCGTCAGGCCACGCGGCAAGGTGGAGACGCGCAGCGTACAACCTTGCCGAAACGTGGACTGGGCGCGTTAGGGTGGCCGTGCCTGAGCGGGGCTGCCGATTGCACCTTCGGCCGATTTGTGACAATTTCTGACGATCTGCTTTCCACGAGGTGCGACAGAGGGTGCGGGGCCACCGACCTGCTGAAGTCTTCATCCGAGAAACGGTGTCGATTCGAAGCGCCGAATTTCCTCCGTCCTCGCTGCTCGGCGGTGTAGGTTTGCCTCGCACAGATCAACAGGCTGTTTTGCTAACGCCGCTGCCCGGTGCCACGACAAGACTCACATCTTATCCCAGGGTGAATTATTTCCAGCGGGCGCCCACTAACCGCACCACCGTGCAACTCGCGGTATCCTCCCCAACTCCCAACGCCGCCACAGTGGGGACACTTCAGCCACTCACGCACTCCAAGGCTTTCGGCGAGCGAATGCAATTTCGAGGGGGACTGCAAGATCTCGCACAGTTTAAACAGAGTTCCGAGTGGGCCGCCTTCCAGTAGGGCGGAATAGGCGCTTGGTGACACGAGGGGCCTAAGCATCTCTAGTGCTTTCTCGATGTAAGGCATGGCGGAGGCATTGAACAACTCGGACAACTTCGTCAACGACTCGACCTTCCGCCTCTTCCGTAGGATGTCAGTAAAAAACTCTCCTGCAGCGAGCAAGGGCTCCCGCATAGGCGTCAAAATTTGCAGTATTCTGCTTTTACACTCCTCGGTCTTCCTCTCCTCCCGCTCTTGTGCCCGCTGCTCTAACGCACGCTCCCTAGCCAGTCTCTTTGCCGTTCTTCTGGCTTTGACGAACTGTCCAAGGAAATCCAGGAACAACTTCCCAAACTTTCCAAGCAAAACAGCCGCAATTGCGAGCAAGGGTGAGGAAATCAAGATGCCGAAGAACCAGCCGATGATTTGGTCGTTCATGGAGTCACCCTCTGTTACTGAGTTAGCAAAACCACTGGGTGCGGATTTGCGCGAGCTAATCGCATGAAAATCGCTCTGCTATTTGAATCTCAGAGCCGGGCGAACCAGCCTCAGCGAAGAACGCTGCGGCGTGAACAGCAAATCGCAGCCACTGGGAAGTCTCCAGGCCGTACCGCCCAATGGCCCAGCAAGCAGCTGCTGCGAAGGTGTCGCCGGCCCCAGTGGTTCTCGTCGCGCAAATGTCGGGTGCAGCCACGTGAATCGCCTCGCCGCAGCTGGTAAAGTAGGTAGCACCACGTGCGCCATCCGTAACAACGACTCGCTGCGCACCTGCTGCAAATAGCTGGCAGGCGATGGCATCAGGCGTCGCGTTCTTTCCAGCAAAGTGGCGGCTGTCTGACCGTGATACCTGGACCACATCAGCGCTAGCCAAGCTGATTGTTAAATCTTCTGGCAGCCGTGTGGGATTTAAGTAGAAGAACTGCGTTTGGGACAGAGACAGCAACTCTCGAAGGAGTTGAGAAGGTAGTGTTCCACCGGCGATGATCCTTGCAGCAGCTTGGAGGTTTGTTTGCTGATTGGGGGTGAGGTGGTGCCAAAGCTCTTCGCAAGGCTCACTCTTGAGTATCGTCCGCTCGCTGTCATCCATTACAAGTATCGAATTTGCGATTGTATGTGCCCGCACTCTCTGGACGCAGGATACGTCTGCGTGCAGCGTCTTGAGTTCTGCAACGACAGTGTCGCCGTCATGGTCGCTGCCCACGCCGCTGACCATCGACCATGGTGCGCCAGCTGGCTGAGTTCCCAGCCAACAAAGACCCCAAAGCCCCCTGGCTCGCGTCTAGTGAGCTCGATTTTCTCGCCAATGCAACCGAGGTATGTCCGGTCAACTCCAAGCTGCGAAACTACCGCAAAGCTCATCTCCAAGTTCTTGTGTGCCATGCCCTTCCCCCAGATTCAGTGTTGATCGGCCCCGCATTCCTGTCTGCCGGCCATCGCAGCCAATGTGTCGGGAAAAAAGTTGAAGATATTTCTTGGCAAATCGCTACAGGTCGCCGGCATAAAGGCACTACGACGCCATTTCCGACTTGGAAGCCATAGCTGGAGCGTCCAGTGGATCTTCGTGAACATACCCCTGCGGAATTGGAGCGTCTGAACCATCGCCTCGTCCGCCATGCGCATTTCAAGATGCTTCGGCTTACCTGGCGGGGTGCTTATATCAAAAGGGGTGGAGCTGTCCCTGGGGGATACGAGCCATACGACTTCGTTCTTGACGCGATCCAGAAGATGCTAGACGGCACGAGACCATGGAACAAGGAGAAGTACGGGACAGTGGAGGAGGCGCTGCGAGCAACAATCGACAGTGACATCAGTCACCTAGTTCGGAAGATCGACAACAGGAAGGTGAGGCGTCTAATACCTCAAGCATCGGACGATGAGACCTCACAGGCATACGAGATTCAGAGTTCGGAGAATGGCCCAGTACAGGTCGTAATCGACCGCGACTCGCGAGACCAGTTCACTCATGCTGCGCGAACGATTTTGCAAAATGACCCCTCTCTAGCAGAGCTTCTCGACTGCTACGAAGCAGACTGCACAAAACCTGCCGAAATCTCGAAAAGACTCGGGATACCGGCAGAAGAGGTGACGAATTTAAAGAAGCGACTGTGCCGAAAACTCAGTGAGCTAGCGCCTCGCATCCAGCAGGCAAAGGAGAGGAGCGGCGATGAACGATAACAAGCAACACAAGCGACATAGCAACCACGCCTGGGACAGATTCCTCGAAGAGGTCTGCCCATGTGATGAATCGATTTCAGACGAAGAAATCAGCGCAGATCTCGCACACTATGGCATCGACATGATGGCAGCGAACCGAAAGCTCCATGAGATGCTGGCCGAGCAGCGAGCGCTTACGCAAGCCGGATGGAGCGAGGGGGGCCAAGACTTTCCGCTAGAAGAAATGGAAGGCCTTAGGTTGTCTGAGCCAACAGACGAACTTGCCAACGGCAATGCCAAAGCAACGCGTGCTTGGTCTTTACTCAAGTCACAGCAGGCATGTGCTCGCGACGCATTCGACGGCCTTGCAATCACTTTCACCACCTCTCATGACTTGGGCTGGTGGAAGCGACAAGCGATCCAATTGCTGGATGACGACGGAGTGAAGTGTCAGGCTGTATGCCTCGATGTGCTGGCAGAGATCGCTCGTGTCGAGATTGAATTCGGACGCCTGAAAGAAGCGGCGTCGACACTCACCACAGCGAGCTTACATGCGACAACCACGGACCAACACTCCCGGCTTCGCCTCATCGAAGCCCGAAGACTGCGCGAACGAGGAGAATTTTCGGACTCGGAGGCAATCCTCTTGGCCATGAGAGATGCGGCACAATTGACTCCAGCACAGCGCGGATTGATCGCTGTCGAATTGGCGTGGCTGCTGAACAAGTGCAAGGAATTCGATTTGGCAAAGCACGAACTCAGGCCTTCAGTTGAGGAGGGCTTAAATGAAGAGGATACTGAAGAGGCACGCGTACTCGCGTCGTTGTTGCACCAAAAGTCCATTTTCACCCTACGGGACGGCGAAATTGATCAAGCATTCGTTCTCGCCAGGAGGGCGCTCGACATTCGTCGGCGTTTCAATGGCGTTGGCCGTCTCGATCAAGCGAGAACGCTTGTGCTTTTGTCGCGACTTTTTCAAACCCTGGGCGCCCTTGATGACGCCTGCTGCTGTCTGACTGAAGCGAGGCAGATTCGAGATGCCATTTTGCGTCCGACGCATGGTGACGTCCTCGATGTTTCTTTGCTTCTCGCGGACGTCAAGCAACGTTTAGGACGACAAGATGAGGCGTTGGACATTCTTGCCTCAGTTCGGCGAACTCTTCCTCAAGCGTTCGAAACGCCGATGGAGGCGCTGTCATTGGCTTTGTGCCACGCACGTCTTGCGATCGCTCTTATTGATCGGGATCTTGCCGAAGCACACGTTGTTGCCAAGAAATGGCTGCCCGTCTTTGACATGTTCGTAACACAACTCGACGAAATTGACGTAAGCCTGAGACCGCAAATGCAGTTCCTTGCGGCAATGCCAGATTCGGATTTCACCGCGAGCTGAGTATGAGAACATGCCGCAGCAAGTGACCACTCCCAAAATCCGATCGCACTACCTGGGCGTGGATGCCAATCTTTCGTCGTCGCTAGTCTTGTTCATCAAGAGAGAAAAGCGGCTGCCGGAATATGAGCGTTTGCTGTCGTCCCCCAAGCCAATGGGCGCAGTGTTTACGGGTTTGACAGGAAAGTACCAGGGACATTCTGTGCTCGTACTTGCGACTGGAGTGGGCCCTGGTCAGATCGGAGATGCAGTCCTGGCAGTTAACCTTTGCGATTCGATTGCACTGTATTCGGGAACCTGCGGTGGTCTATCAGAAGAACTTGCGATCGGCGATTTCGTCTGTCCCACCTGGGCAGTCTGTGGAGACGGGTTCTCGATGTTCCATGGCTGCAATCCGTTTGAAACAGTCGCCAGCGATCCGACAGTAGCCTTAGGTGTCCGAAACTGGTTGCGGAGCTCGCACTTGCCCTGCAAAGCAGGCACGACGTTCACGACATGCACGGTTGTTTCGGAAGCGGAGCCAAACTTCTGGGATCATGTCACTGCACAGTGCCTTGCCATTGAAATGGGAGCGGCAGCGTTCTTTGCAGCCTGCCAAACGACAGGCATGCGGGGTGCGGCAATGTTCTGGGTTACTGATCTTCCGTTGCACGGCGCAAGTTTCTTTGATGCGCTGACGACCGAGCAAACAGAAGTCAAAGAAAATCGGTACGGCATCATGCCCCGTTTGGAACTTGATACGTTAGTGTCCTTGGCACCTCTTAGGACCGAACTCTGATGAGTAGTGGCACTGAAGATGTGCGGCACTCGCAGCACTCCGTCTACAACGCGACGGGCCAAGCGCGACCAACGCATCTGTTAGAGGACCTAGTTCCGGCGAGCCTCGAAAACGGCTGGCATGTGGCGCGCAATCTTCGGAAACCGCTGAATCACCTTGAGCTTCTTCGCGGGAAGGAGGACCTCGCGGTCAAGCTAAATCTACATAACTTGCTTACGCCCAAGGAACAATTTGACGCCAACTTTGAATTGTTGCGTGAGCACCAAGCTCGCCGGCTGACTACGGATCGCGTTGTTCAGGCATTAGGTCGCCAGACGGGCTTAGACACGCCACTGGTGGCAAAATGGCTACGTGAATACGCCACAATCACGCACGCCGAATTCCATCCGACCGATGTGTGTAATCTCTCTTGTGTGGAATGCAGTTACGGCCATGATGACCCAGAGCTCAAGCCTCCACCGATACAGTTCCTGTTCCACGCCATCGATCGAATCTCGCAGTTTCGCCCCCGTTCGATAGTCATAATTGGCGGCGGCGAGCCAACCCTCTACAAAAACTCTGGCAGATCGTTTGGAGACGTCATCGAAGAGTTGGTGAGAACCAACCCGGGCGTCTCGCTTGCTGTAGTCACCAATGGAACGCACCGGCCGCCAGGCGACTGGGTACGGCACATCAAGTGGATACGCTTAAGTCTGGACGCTTCTACGCCAGAGACATACGACAGCTTCCGCGGCCAGGCGCTTTTCGATCGCGTATTGCAGAACCTCATTCGGTACCTTGAAACGGACATCCCCCAGGTTGGCGTGAGCTTCTTGTTCGCAAAGCAGAATGTCAAAGAATATGCCGACGTAGCACGTCTCGTTTTTGACTTGGTTCAGAAACACAATCCTGAAGCAATCGCCCGGGTAAACATTCAGTACCGCCCATTGCGGCGAGATCCCTATCGGTACAGCGAAGCGTTCGAGGAGGCTGTTTCGTCGAGTGACATCGAACGGGCCGTCCAGGAGGTCCGAGCACTTGCGGATAGTTCCGAGCAGATGCACTCGTTTCTGCGGAACCAAACCAACGTCACTGCGATTCTGGGGGGAAACTCTCATCCACCTCACACTTTCGCCCGCTGTTACTATAGCCAAGTGTTTCACATCTTTCGGGCCAACGGTGACTTGAGACCCTGCTTTATTAGGGTTCACGAGCCCGAGTTCATCCTTGGCAACATTCTCAGGGACTCCCCAGAGACCATTGCCCTTAACACGTTATTTGTTGGTGCTCGCCGGCTGTCCCATTGCGACGAGCACGGCTGTCGTCAGTGCCATGTCAACTACACATTTGAGCAGGGGCTCGCCGGCACTATTCAGCCATCAACCTCTCTGCCCGTGCTACAGGACCCGATGTTTTGAGGTCACCATGATCACGCCAATTGCCGACGTTGCGACGGCGATCGACCAGATTCTTGACAGCGCAACGGCGGATCCAATTGAAAACGGTCAAAAGACACTGGAGATAAATGGGGACGACCCATTCCAGTTCGTTGTCGCATGGGGTGAGGAACATTCGAGACGAGAGCTCGAGCCGGAACTCCTCAATCCGAAGAGCCGGGAGTGCTTCTGTGATTGGGCGAAGTGGGCCGGCGAGGAAGCCTTGAATGTCAGCGATCACACGCAGGCTGGGGTGTTGCGGAGACGCTCCAAGGCCCACTTGTTCTCTGCGAGTTGCGGCCCAGAACCGTGTTCAGAGAACTTCGCTGACATGCTCGCCTTGGCCGAGTTGCTCACTTCAAGCCACCTTTGCACACTCAACTTGCCGGGTTCTGGCGCATCAGGGCCGCAACACTTCCATACGCAGATTATGCCACTTTCGCTGAGAGACGCTGGAAAACAAGTTCCTAACCAAATACACCGTCTGCTGGACAATATTAAAGCAAAGCCTAATGGCATGACGCTGGACAGCGGTGTCGTCATTTGCGAGTTGGACAGTCCTGTATGGGGCGTCCGCCTTGAATTCCCTAAAACAATGTCAGCTTCTCAGATTGGCAAGAAGCTGTTCAGCAGTGTCCACCAGGGCATCCGGTACGGATCGCAACTCCGATTGTCTTACAACGTCTACGTGCGCTGGAACGTCCGACCCAGAGTTGTCGACGTGACGATTCGTTCTTCAGCCCATGAATGTCCGTTCCTCGGCATCGATACGAAAGCCGCGATAGAAAACGTCCGATGGCGCTGGGGGTGGCTGGAGTGCATCGGCGGCTTACCAGCGCGCAGCGCTGCGTTTGCCGATAGCAGCGTCTACGACCACCACTTTTGGCAGCGTGTCTATTCACGAATGACGCTGACGAATGACATCAAACAATCGGTGCTGAACCGCATCTCAGAACTCTTGATCTGAGAATGTGGTTCGGCCGCAATGTTGCACAGTTCTTGCACAGTTGGGCTCAGAAACCATCGCATTGCACGGAAATCATGGAAAACCTACAATGACGTAACTCGTGAAATGGCTCGCTTTTGCGGCGTTTCTGAGCAGTGAATCCATGCGTTGACATCGTGGAGGTCGTAGGTTCAAGCCCTATACCGCCCACTTCTCCGAAGTGTAAATGCACCAAGGGATTACGCAAATCGATGCGTGATCCCTTGTGTTGTTTCTTGGCCTCGGCGACCGCTGGCGAGTGGTCGTGCGAGCAAAGGGCGAGTGGTCCGGGGCGAGGTCATTACGCCGACCGCGATCAGAAAGCCGCGCGGCCAACAAACAACGTCTGAGCAACTTGCCATCCCTGCTTATAGGTGGTTTAGGAGCGGACCTAGTCAACGGTGGAGGCGACGATGACCTTCTGATTGCTGGCTGGACGCTATTTGATCAGAACATTGCAGCTCTCGAGGCGATTAGTAGAGAGTGGTCATCCAGCCGCGATTACCAGACTCGCATTCTCAATCTCACCGATGGCTCGGGCAGTCCAGAGCGGCTAAACGGGCTCTTCTTCCTCGTCCTGGGAGAAACCGTCTTTGATGACGAAGAGGTCGATCGACTGATTGGTGCGAGTGACATTGATTGGTTCTTCCTCGATCTCGAAGATGACATCGCCCCCGGCGTGATGCCATCCGAGGTGCTCAACAACGAGTTGTGATCTCCTGCAACGCCAGCCACATGAGCGGATGTGTTGTTGGAGGACGCGCAGCGAACGACCGTCCTCGGTGACGGCGATACTGGACAGGCAGAGGGTCCGATGTTGAATGGGCTGATGCGGAGCGTGTGATGCTTGAAGCCGTCAAGTAAACGTTTGCTCTGGGTGCCGTGGCGGGAGCGTTCTGGGGGCAGTAGTTGCGGTACCCAGTTGTCAAATCGCAACATCATATATGGGTTTCGATGACGATGGCTGGGTCAGCACTGCTCATGTGCTGAACAGCATTCTTCAGGGATGGTGTGTTAGCACGTGGGCGAAGTCGGGATGGACCGCGGTCACCTATTCAGGTGCCGCGACTATTTTGTCTGTGGTGACAGCTTGGGTCCCAACTCTTTTTGGTGGGTGCGTGGAGTCATGTCCGAACTACTTTTGCTTGAATCCGGCGGTCGCGACGTGCGCGGCTTGGCTCCTTGTTATCTACAGTCAGCGAGGTAGGCTGACAGTGTAGCAGACGCTTCAGACGACAGCATTCGGCAGCTTGCTAGTTTTCGTTGAATACAGGGCCATGCTCAGCGTTCTTCATTAGGGACCCCATCATCCCTGGTCAATTGGAGTGACGCGATGCGCCGGCCAATCCACGAATCCTGATTGGACCTGCGCGCCGCTCGGGTGAGATGTGTCGTCCTGCAAGCGCCTTGCCGTTATCCGGCGTTATCCGGCACGAACAAGTCGACGGTAATGCAGCCGAGCGTACACTTCATGTGCACATCGACGCTGCCATACGAAAAGGCCCGCAGGCCAATTACGGGCAATCGAGGCCCCAAGTTTTGCTCGACGTTGTCGTTGATGAGCAAGCCGAACGGGATCTGGGACGGCTCACTGGGATAGACATCGATGCCGAATCGGTCGAGGTAGATGCGGTGCGGGGCCACGCCTGGCATCGTGGAGTGAAGAATGAGGTCGACTTCGAGAATTGGCGTCTTGATGGTGCGCGAATTCGCCAAGGCCATTTTTCGACACTTAGGAGCGAAATCCCATTGTGGGAGTTCGGCGCATTGCAAGTGATCTTCACGAAGGCAAAGTGCGTTGTTGTACCCCGTGTCGATGATCGCTGGCAGAAGTGGCCGCTGAACGTACTCCGGCTCAAATTGCAGTCTGGGTGCAAGCGACACCCAGACCGCCGTTTGGCACTCCTTCAGCTCCACAGTTTGTCCCCCGATGCTGACCGTGGTTTTGGGGTCTGCCGGGAACCTTAATGAATCAAAGTGCATCGCTGAACGGATAGGGGCGTGCGAATGTTACCGCTTCCTCATTGGGCAGCACTCTGGCAAAAAAGTACTCGCGGGCATTGCTCGAAGTAACGAACTGGTGCACCAACGTTAGCTCGTCGTCGGCCGGGCCGCCTTGCCATCCTTCGGCGTTGTACGCGACCCACTTCCCTTTCAAGTTGGATTGAGCAAGCAACTCCGGCAGGTCTGCCTCAAACTGACGTCGTGCGGCTTCGTACGGATTGGCGGCATCTGCCAAAAATTTCTCCAATAGCGCGACGTCGTCCTTGTCGATACACTGATCCGCGCCCATCTCGATGGCCAGCTTGCGGCTTGCTTCGGTCAGCGCGCCGCTGTGAAGCGCGATTCGCAGGTGCGGTGCAGCCTTGCGGAACTCGGAAAGGTGTTGGAGGTCTGGCTGATCGCAGCTATCGGTAACCACTGCCGTGACGGCCTTTTCCTCGCGCAGAATGGACAATGCGGAGGCGATTGGGTCACGTGGATTTGCGGACAGCACTTCAGCGTGAAAGCGCCTTTCGTACCGATTCTTGAGGTGGTCGGTGGGCAAATCGCTTGGGTTGTCGTCAACAAAGAGAATGCGAATTGCCATTTTCGTTCAGCTCTCGTAATTCAAGCAATCTCAAGCCAACGCGGCTTGCACCACGGCGAGCGAGGGGAAAACTTATTGCGACGAATTGGGGAAGTCGATAGTTGCCGTGAATCCCTCCCCTTCCACGCTATCCAGACGCACCGTGCCATTATGTTTATGGGCGATCCAATGTACCAGAAACAATCCGAAATGTGGCCTTGTTTGGAGCGGCGGGGCCACAGACGCCTGCGATGGAGGCTCCTCCCCCGAGTGCATTAGCACGGAGTTAGGCGATAGCCGGCGCAGCTCGGCAAGATGACCCACGGTGACTCCTGCTCCATTGTCTCGCACGGAAATCTCCGTCCTCGATACATGACAAGTGATAGCCACGTCGATTCTCCCGCTCTCGCCTCGCGACGCCTTTTGAAGGGCGTCTTGGGCGTTGCGGATGAGGTTTCCAAGTGCAATCCGGACGTCGGGGCGCGGGGCCAGCAAGTTTTTGTGGTGGGTGGTGTCGGCTGGATTGACATGAATCTTGCATTCTCCCTCCGTGTGCAACTCCTCCACCATTTTCATAATTTCATCCGTCGAAATTGCGTCAAGTGTCTGGGAGTCGCCGGGAAAAAACACTTGCTCAAGATCTTTCAGCGTTGAGGAGAGGTCGCACCTCCAACCCTTCATGTCCTCCGCCATGCCGATCAGTCGCTCGAGATCGCCTCGGGCGTCCGCGTCACTGACGCCGGGTCGCAGCCCTTGCAGCAATTCCGCCACTTCCGGCTCGTGGCGGGCGAGATTGCCAAGTGGGCTGCGCAACTCATGGACAACACCCCTGGCGAAGCTCTCCAGATCCTTGAGCCGGGCAAGCACCGCTTCGTAGCGGTGGAGGATTTGGGCAGCATGGCGGCAAAAGGTGATGAGGGACTCCTGATCGGATGAAATCAGCGCCGACTGGTCCCATTGAGCGGGGCGGTCCACTACTACGACGCCAAGCTCCTTTCCGCCAATCGAGATTCTAGCGACGATGCAGTCATCCAGGCGAAACCCACTTTCAGTGTTGGCGTCGCTACTCTGCAACGCAGCGATTAGCTGCGGAACAGCTTGATCGTCGCGGCGAAAAATTGCCGCATCGACTTCGTCGGGGAGCAATGGCGACTGCGTATCGGCAGAATTCATGCGTTGCCGGACTGCGGATCGCAGACTTTCGTCGTGGCTGCTATTTGCGTGAAGCAAGACCTTGCTCAAGGACCAATCATGCGTGTTCCCGACGATGCCCATAAACTCCGCGACATTGGTCGACCCGACCGCATCCACCAAATGGTAGTTGTGGTGTTCGCTCTCGCGTCCTAGCAATAGCGCGCGGGAAAACCTCAAGCCTTCGTCGCCATGTCCAAGGTACAGCAGCAATCGCCGCACGACCAACGCCAGTGGTTCGTGGACACCGGTATGTTTGTCGAGGGTTTCCACGCTGCTTTGGATCAGCATGCCACGGCGTTCATCCATCGAGAACGCCCGTCCAGCCAACTGTGCGAACATGTCGATGGCGTCGAGATCCCAGTCGGTGATGTCACCCCACTTTGGCTCAGGGGAGTCGAACTGCAGCTTGTCCGCCGCCAGCAGTCCATAGAACTTGCCGCCGCTCATGACTGGGACGTCCACCCAAGGCATGCCTTCGGGCTTGCGGAGCTTCTCCGAATGATCATCGGGAATGAGATTCCCCTCTTCGTCTCGAGCTGGATAGATTCTAGCGAGCAGGTCGTGGGATGCCGAGTCGTACTCGCCTGCGTCAATGCGTGCGCGGCGCGCGTTGTTGACTCCATCGAAGACAAACTTGGTATATCGATTTGCCTCAATGCTGGCCGAGTACTTGCCGTTGTCGAAGTCGGCGGCCGCATCGGCCATGCCCGTTGACATCAACCCAACCAACGTGTCGCCATACTTGAATCGGTAGAGCCGAACGCGGGTGAAGCCACATTGGCGGATTGCCTCCATGATCTTGCGCAGGTTCGCATCAAGACTGTCTTCGTAGGTCATCTGCTGAAGCACGATCGCTACTTCGTTTTGGAATTTCTCCCGAGCTTGCGATGTCTGGGCGTACAAAGCCAGTCGCAAGGGTCGCGAGGCGTGCCGAACGATCATTCGCGCCTGCTTCAGCCGCTCGTCAGCTTCGGCCTGAGAAAACGCTTCGGACCACCAAATCGCGATCGAGCCAAAGGGGGCGTCGTCCGCCTCCACCAGCGGCATTGCCGCCAAGGGCCCCTTTACGTCGAAGTCCTGCAGGCCCCTTTGGCTGACACGGCCATCGCCCAGGGGGTTGATGGTGGCGAACGGCTCCTCGTTGAAGGCATACGTGGCCGCCGACGTATCGCACGTGCGAAACACGTACGCGGCCTCGCGCAGGTTTCTTTGGTCTGTCCCGCCGGCAAATCCGTACAACGATCGAGTGCGGGGCAGCGAACGATAGACTACGCCGGCCTCGCAGCCCACTTCGTCCTTTAGCCGTTGCACCAGGCGCTCGGCAATCTCGACAGGCTCAGAGATCTTTGCTAGTTCAGCTTCCCAGTTCTCCAAATCCAAAAGTTTGTCGACCAGTGCGCAGTCGCTCGCCGCATGACGGGCGACCCAACGAAGCATGTCGAGGTGGTTGTCATTAAAGGCCTCGAATCCAGCCTCCAATTCCAGCACACCGTAGGTTGTTTTGCTCTCGCCCCATCGGATTGGAACTCGAAGGGGAGAGTCCAGTGTGCCGGCGTCTCCGTCGTCGCGCAGTAGCGACTCGTAGACGCCGGGTGTGAGCTCGGGATTCAACACCGGTCCATGCTGGCAGTGCACCTCCAGCTTGCCGTTGGGCCCTCGCCCGACGACTCGGCCAGCCTCTCTACGCAACAACTTTAGCGCGGTTTTCAACGTGGCTTCGAAAATGTTGCCCCGGCTGAGGCTTTGGTGAACATCCTTTCTCAGATCTCGGAGCAATTTGAGCGCTCGCAGTGAGTCCAAGACAGCGGCGGCGCTTTCGCCTAAGAGCCGCGCGACATGCGCGTCCTCGGGGGTGAACGGGTCGCGGCCCCCATCGGACGAATGGTCCCGACTGCACAAGATCGCGCCGAGCAGTCCCTCTTCACTGCGAATGATGTTCCATAGAACATAACGACTCTCGGGAAGCAATTGCCGCTCGAACTCTGCTTCCGCTTGGCCACCCCCGCTGGACTCGTATGCTGTGCTCCAGGTTTGGTCTTTGGCGTCATTCAAGTGCTGAAGCAATGACTCTTCGTCAAACTGCCGCTCCTTGTGGAGTGGCAGGAAAAGTTTGGATGAGGTATGGGCATCGACCAGCACAAAGGCACATTGGTCAGCCCCGAGGAGGTTCAGAAAACTCTGCTCCAACAACTGCCACGCTTT
The DNA here is from genome assembly GCA_020426845.1 of Planctomycetales bacterium. Classification (GTDB taxonomy): domain Bacteria; phylum Planctomycetota; class Planctomycetia; order Pirellulales; family Pirellulaceae; genus JAGQPF01. The sequence continues at coordinate 13,898 of JAGQPF010000745.1, read as the reverse complement.
CTCCTTGTCACTGGTGCGCACCATGCGGATAAGACGTTGAGTCTCGCTCAATACGCGCAGAATACGCGTGGGTTCGACCTTCACCCGTTCCAGATTTGGCATCGTTGCCCCCGATTTGCCGCCTTCAATGATGCCCAACACCAGACGCCCCGGCGTGTGAGGAGGTTGTTGGCCATCTTCCTGGCGACCCATCCCGGATTCACAAACGGTCCGAAGTGCACCCTGTCGCGAAACAGCCTTCATCGGGCGGATTGCCGTGCTGGCCGATCAGGTGTGTTTCAACGGCTTTCGGGAATGTTTGTTCCGAAGCGGCTTGAAAATCGAGTGTGATAGGTCGCGTGTGACGGTATTGTAGCGGTTGCCAAAATTGTGAACAAATCGAAAAGGCGCGGGCCGCGCCTCGCTGCCGTATCGCCCTCCAATGCTCGTAGGCGCGTGTGAAGAAAGATGCGACGGATAGGGTCCTCGCCTTAACCATTCCGCCTGATCCTTGTCCTTATCCGACGGGATCGAAATGACGCAGCGCCCGAACGGGCACTGAGGCAGCAACCTCACAGCGGATCTGGCGGAGTCGTCGAATTGGAATCGCCGTGCGCGCTGGCGAATCTATTTGCCGTTGCGGCGAGCGACGTCGGTTGCCAGCTCGCCGAGCAAGGCTTCGTCGATTGCGCCAGGAGTGCTGCCGGCCAGGTCCTGCGGGACGTTCGAGTCGTCCTCCAGACCGCCATCGGTGTCGCGATTCGCGGTTAGTCGAAGTTTCGGCCGGTCCCGCGACGGACCGTTTTGGTCGGGCCACAATTCGTCGTCGTTGTCGACAAGCCCTAGCTCTCCATACGGCTCGCTCAAACGGCCATCGGCGCCGCTTGCCTGAGCGAGATCCTGCAGGAACTGGATTACATGGGGAGAGGCGTTGCGAATGATCGTTGGCGAGGAAGCCCCGCGGAACGGAACGACATACGTATTGAACTCGGCGCTCCAATCGATGAGTCGATCTGCGCCCGTATTGCCGATCAGGACATCACGGCCTCCGCCGCCAAAACCGAAGTCGGCGTCCGCGAAGGCAGGGTCATCGGGCCGGTCATTGGCGCCTCCCGCCGTGTCGAGATTGTCGTCCAACTGCAGGAGATCGTCGCCGAGTCCGCCGAACACTCGGTCATGCCCCGTGCCTCCGACAAGCCAGTCGTTGCCCAGGTCGCCGAAGATCGCATCCTTGCCGTCCTCGATTTTCTCTCCGTTGACGGTGGCCTCAAAGTTCAGCAAGAAGCCGGGGATCTTCGCCAGCGGATTGTCAGCATCGTACTGCGCCAGCTTGCCTGTCGTCGGATCGTAGCCCAGCAGTCCGGCCGTCGCGTCGGGAACAACGTCGTAGAACTCGGGCAATGCCTCCGCCCCACTGACCGCATCGTCCCCCGCTCCCGCGTGCACGAAGTCGTCCCCGAGGCCCGCGTAGATGACATCCGCATCGCCGAACTCAAACGCCTCCAGCCAGGCTGCTTTGCGAAGGCTGCCGGCGATGTTGACGACGGCGCCCGTCTTCCCGCCAGGCAGCCCGATGGCGGTTTCCGTGCTCGCGGATGTCACACCGTACAGAGGCTCAGCGAGCCCATTGCGGCTGGTCAGCAATCGCCCATCATCACCAAGGATGCCATCCTGACCGGCGCCGCCGTAGAGGCGATCGTGGCCCCAGCCTCCGATCAAGTCGTCGTCCTGCCCCTCTCCCCACAGCGAGTCGTGGCCGCCCTGGCCATGCAGCAGATCGTCGCCTGCTTCGCCGTGCAGTTCGTCGTCACCGTATGTGGAAGCGTTGCTGGCCGACGGGACGCCCGCCACATAGTCCAACAGCTCGACCGCGCGCGGCGCGATGCGAACTTCGGTTGCGTAGGTGTCGTAACTGAACACAAGCGGCGAGCCGGACACTGGGTCGAGCAACCGGTAAATGTTGCCGTTGTCTCCTAGCAGCACATCGGCGTCGCGAGCATGTCCGCTGGCGGACACGTCGCCCAGGTCGTTGCGTTGGACCGCCAGGCCTGCGCCACCAAACAACAGGTCGCCGCCATCGTCTCGCAGCGCCTGCGTGGACTGGCCGAACAGACTGGAGCTGCCGCCGACGAGGTCATCCTGGCCCAGATTGCCGAACAACACATCGCTGCCGGCGTTTCCTTCCAAGTAATCGTCGCCATCCTGTTCGGCTCCGGCCCAATCGGCCGCGGAGGGCATGACTGCCAACCGGCCCTGTTCGTCGCGACGAGCGCCGACGGTCAACTGAATGCTGCCGTCACCCTGGAGGATGTCGTCGCCGCTTTGGCCAAACAGCAGGTCGTTGTCACTGCCGCCAGCGAGATAATCGTTGCCGGCGGCGGCCGTCCACGTCCAGAGTTGGATCTCGCGCGCCGGTGCGCCCGCAGGATCGCTCATTGGAGTCGAGACGTTCGGCGAACCATCCGCGGCGTAGATCTCATCGCCCAGCAGTGCGCGATAGCGGGGACTGATAATAGACGTCGATCGCTCCAAGGTGGCGTTGTCGCCCGCCAGGACATCCCTGCCGGCGCCGCCATCCAACTGGTCGTCGCCGTCCTGGCCATGCTGCACATTGTGGCCGCCGATCAGGTCGTCGTCGCCATCGCCACCTTCCAGGATGTCGTTTGCCTGGCCGCCCATCAGCAGGTCGTCGCCAGCGCCGCCCACGATGTGATCGTTGCCGCCAAACGTTCGTTCGCCACTGCAGCCGTCGTTGGCGTCCTCCGTCCATGTGGACACGAAACTCCAACTGCGATTCGAGGCAGTCCAATCTAGCTGGCCGATGTCGATGTCCCCGAACACTTCGGCATGGTCGCCCACGATCAGATCGTTGCCGGCCTCGCCGAAGACGGAGTCATTGCCGTCGCCACCGAGCAAGATGTCATCCCCTTCGCCGCCCCGCATCGTGTTGTTGCCGGCGGTTGGCCGAGTCGCGAGATAGTCGAGGTCGAGCGGGTCTTGGTCGGCGTCGGGCCAATCGCCCAACACGGTTTGGCTCCACACGGCCACGCCGTGGCCGCCGATGACGATGTCGTTGCCGGCGCCGCTGCTCGTGTCCGCGTCACCCGCGCCCGTGATCACCACATCGTTTCCGGCGCCCGTCACGATAGTGTCGACCTGACCGTCTCCCGCTCCCAGCGACTCCATGGCGCCCAGTGCAAAGCCATGCGCGCCGAGTGGGTCTGCCAGCAAGGCGGCCGTGAATTGGCCGTTGTCTCCCAAGACTCGATTGTTCCCGTCTCCGGCGTGGATCACGTCGCGCCCGGCGCCTCCGGCCATGAAGTCGTCGCCGGCCGCGGCCAGCATTTGGTCATCACCGCCCCATGGCTGGTCGGCGGTCAGTCGCTGCAGAGGCCCGCCGCCCAATGGATACTGAGCCGCGCCGCCATCGCCAAACAGCCAATTGTGCGAGTCTCCTCCGTCAACGACATCGTCCCCGTCGCCGCCGAACATGAGATCGCTGCCGTCGAGCCCGTTCAGTTGGTCGTCGCCGGCGGTTGCCGAGTGCACCGTCACGATGGTCGTTGGCGTTCGTGCGACTCCATCGGTTTGCAGCAGCGGCACGTCGTTGATGGAGCTGTCGTTGTCGCCGCTATTGATCCACAGTCGTTCGGAGAGCTCCACCCCAAGTCGTGTGATCAATTGGCCATCTTCGCGGCGGTAGTCCAGCCGGCCATGGTCTCCAAAGATCACGTCCGACGCGAGTCCACCGACGATCGCGTCGTTGCCGCTTCCGCCAAACACGACGAGCGGCAGCGTTGACAAGTTGCCATTCGCCTGGTCGTCGCCACCCTCCAGATTCAGGGCAAACAGTCCGTGCAGCGCCGCGTCGAGCTGAAGGGAGACGACGTCGTCGCCCTCACCCGTGTTCAACTGGGTGACAGTTTGGAAGCTCGGGTCACGCATTGTGCCGGTGACATCGACCGTGTCCGCCCCGCTGCCCAGCCAGACTTCGAGGCTCTCGAATGCATCGTAGGCGATGCCATCGCTCATTCCCCATCCGGTCAGCCGGTATTCGCTCAGGCTGCCGGAGCTCGCTGCCGTGGCGCCGGTATTGTCGACCAGCAGCACGTCCTGATCGCCTCCACCCATCACGGCCAACGGGGCCCGAATGCCGTCGAGCACCCCGCCCCGGAATGGAGCCTCCGTGCCGACACGCACAATGTCCAGCCCTGCGCCAGCATCCACGAATGTGGAGCCGTCGACGGTGCGAACGTTGATCGAGTCGTGCCCGTCCCCCGAACGCACCGTCGTCGGTCCCGCAGTCGATTCGATCAGGACCGAGTCATCGCCGCCATGGCTGCTCACAATCGTCGCGCCGCCATGGGTTGAGTGGATCACCAGCTCGTTCTGCTGATCGCTCGTATCGAGGGTTAGTTGCTCCAATTCCCGATACGCGATGCCCGCCCCCATGCCCAGTCCCGTCAACAAACTCGACGAGAGCACGCCCGAGTCGGACTGGTCGTGGGTGGATTGGACATGCATCGCGTCAATCGATCCGTCTTGTCCGCCAATGACCGTCAGCAGACGGCGATAGGGAGCGTAATTCCCATCCGTTGGCGGCAGCGTCTGTGGCAACTCAATCGGTTCGCTGGAAGTCAGCTGGACGTCGATCGTGTCGCTGCCGTCTCCGCCGGCGATGGTCGCGTCGCCGCCGATGCCAAGCACGGTGATGTGATCGTCACCTGCTCCGCCATCGATGGTTGTTTTTCCATGCAGCGTGCCTGCAACGACGAAGTTGTCGGCGCCGGCGCCGAGCAGAATGGACAAATGGTCGATGTTGGCGAACTCCATCCCGTCGGCCATGTCCAGCCCCGTGAGCCGCGTTGGATCGAGCCGGCCGGTGGCGTTCGCCTGGTTGCCAAGATCACTGACAAATACACGGTCGTCGAAGCCCTCGCCCCCATCGACTCTCAGCAGTCCGCCAATTGTGGAGAGCACGCCTTGGTTCCATGGTGCGTCGGAGGAGACGAGCAATCGGTCGTTATCGCCGCCCAATTGCACCGTTGCGGTGGCGCTCAAGGCCTGCACATGAACCGAGTCGTCGCCGGCGCCTGTGTCCAGCGTCAACGGCGCGGACGTGCTGAGCACAACCACGGTGTCGGCGCCGACGCCGGTGTCGACAGCCAGCGAGTGCGAGATTCCCGTGATCGTCACGGTGTCTCGGTGTTGGCCCGTGGCAATGGAAGTCTCGCCGCTATGGACACCATGGACCGTGACTGCATCGTCGCCGTCGAGCGTGAGCAACTGCAGTTGTTCAAATGCTGCGTAGTGGACGGTTGCTAGGCCCTCGACCTGGATCGAATCCGCATGGAGTTGAACGTCGTCGTCGCCGCTGGTCGTTTCCACGACCAACGAATCGTGGCCGGTGTGGCCGTTGATCCACAGCTCGCCCGTGGCGGGATATCGAATCAACACTGCATCGTCGCCGACGCCGGTAGTCAGCGTGGCGGATTGGAAGCCCTCTCCGCTATAGGTCAGTTGATCGTCGCCGCCGGCGGTGTCGACCACGAGCGACTCGATGCCTGCGTGAGCGATTGTCGCCGAGCCAAGATCGATAAGGTTGCTTGCGACGGCGATCCGGTCGTCGCTCGCGTCGGCCTGAATCCTCAGCGAATCGTCGCCGCCCTGTCCTTGCAGTTGCAAGGCGGCGGGCAGGCTGGCCGACGACGTGTGGACGGCCAGCGTGTCGTCGCCATCACCCATGTCGGCACGCAGTGTCTCGATGTTGGCAAAGGCCGTGGCGACTCCGTTGTGAATCGCCACGCTCGCGTGGAGCTGGACATCGTCTGCCTCGTTGGTCATCACCAGCCACAGAGTGTCGTATCCCCCCGATCCGTCGATGCCGCCCGTGAGATTGGCAGTCGCCGACAACACAAACGTATCCGCTGCGTCGCCGCCCTGGGCCGCTTCGAAACTCGTGAAGGAGACGTCGTTCAAGCTGCCCGCGTTCCAGGCGTCGATGGTCCAGAGATTGGCAAGGTCGTCGGCCTGCAGCTGATCCTCTCCGGCGCCACCGACAAACAGTTCGATGCCCGACGAGCCGGCCAGGATGGCGCCGCCAATGCCGCTTGCCTGCCGGTTGCGGAGATCGACCGTAATGGACGAGTTCCAGCTGGAATAGTCGAGACTGTCCTGGCCGCCGGTGTCCGACAGGTCGCCGGAGATGGAGGCTAACTCGCAGAGTGCAAAATGGTCATTGGCGGCACCGCCCGTCCAATTCTCCACCAGGGACGCGACAAACGCGGCTTCACCCACAACCGTTGCCTGATCCGGACCTGTGAAGAGCCATTCGCTGTCGACATCCGGGCCGAATACGCTGTCGACTCCGTCGCTGCCGGTAAACTCGACCACCACCATGGTCGGCAGCACGCTGACCACGATGAATTGGTCGTCACCCGCCGCCCCGTCAATTCGCAATTCCGTTACGTGCGAGACGTTGTAGGTGATGCCGTTGATTTCCAGCGTTTCACCATTCAGCACGATCCGATCCGGATTTTCCGTCACGGTCAGCGACCAGATGGGCGGATTGTCAATCAAAGCGAACTGTTCAATGGTGTCATCAAAGCTCACTTGAAACTCGCCTACGGCGAACGGCACGTCCCGTGTGGGCGTGACGCCGGGCGGTGTTTGCAGCGTGTCGATGTCGCCATGGACAAACGGCGGCTCGCCGCTGTCGCTGATCGAGATGCCAGCCGCATTGGCCTGCGTGTCGGGAACGACATAGGTGTCCGATCCGTCGCCCCCGTCTAGATAGATGAACGTTGCAGTGGTCTGCTGGATCGTCAGCGTGTCGTTGCCCGCGAGCCCCGAAATCCAGAGCACATCGGTGTCGGAGTAGAAGATCTCTCGCTCGTTGACCAGCACACGGTCGCCGGTTACGACAATCTCATCGTCGTCGTTCGTGCCGACGATCTGCAGGTGGTCGCCTGCGCCGCCTCCGCCGATCACCGTCGCTTGTGTGACTTGGGATGGGTCGATCAACAGCTGATCCGTGCCTCCTCCTCCGCTCAATGTCACGTCGCCGGACCAGCTGACGACGTTGAAGATGTTCGAGCCTTCGTCACCTATCAGAAACACCTCTTCGACGTTTGCCAGCGCCAGCGACTCTTCTTCCGACGCGGAGAGTCGGGTGGACTCAAGCGTCCAGCGGCTGTTGGAGTCCGCCACGAGCTGGTCATGGCCTGCTCCACCGTCGTAGGAGAACCATCCGGTTAGTTGGCTAAACAGAGTTCCCTCCGGCAGCGTTTCGCCGTGATCGCCCTCGGGACGATACTCGCCGGCGGCGGGCGGCGTGAGTCGAGCCGTGTGGGTGACAAGCCGATCGTCGCCGTCACCCAACGCGACGTGCAGATTCGTCAGCCCATGGGCGACAATGCCGCTGTCGGCCACTTCGAAAACATCGTTGTCGTCGCCGGTGCGGATTTCGACATTGGGGATGTCGAACAGCGCGAGCTCGGCCATGGGCACGCCGCCGATCGTGCCCCTCAGCAGTTGGGCCCAGGCGCCCGCAATCACTTCCTCTTGGGTCTCCAACTCCACAACTTGCACGGGCGGCGACATGGTTCGGATGTAGCCATAGCCGGCGCCAGCGGTGTCGATCGCCACGCCAGGGCGGCCGTTCCATTGCGGCGCGCCGACGACCGCGGTCGCGCCGCTGATCGCGACCGCGTAACCGACGTTGTCTCCTGCGGCCGCATCGGCGCTGCGCAGCTCATCTTCTTGACGCCACCGATTGTTGCGACGCGAGAAGGTGAACATCGCGCCGGCGCCTTGGTCGCGCTGTGGCGCCCCGACTACCACGCGCTCTCCGTCGATGGCAACGGCCGCTCCAAATTCGTCTCCCTGGGATCCTTGGAGATTGACCAACCGCGTCTCCGGCGTCCAGCCGTTCTCGTCTTGTTGGAACAGATACGCGACGCCCTGTCGGTTTTGTGCGCCGGGCGCACCGACGACCAGCCGGTCGCCGCTGACGGCGATCGCCTCGCCGAACCGGTCACCCGAGGCGCCGTCGGCGGAGGTCACGCGGGCAACTGGTGTCCAGGTCATCGCGGTTTGGCCGGGACGGAAAACATAGACGGCGCCGGCGCCGTCGTTGGGCGCTCCTACCAGAACGCGATCACCGTCGATCGCCACGGTGCTGGCCTGCACGTCGGGCACGGCGATCTGGCCGTTGGGCTGCCACCGGTTGGCGACCAGCTCATACATGTTGACCTTGCCGTCGCCAGCAGCAATGGCCAGTGCGCCGACATCCAAAGCCAAGTCGATTCCCAACATGCTGCCTGCGCGGCCCGAGATGCGTTGCAGCTCTTGCCAAGTATCCCCGTCGTATTGGAACAAGTAGACGGCGCCGTTGCCCGAGTCCGCATTGGGCGCGGAGACGGCCAGCGTGTTGCCTCGCAGCGCAATTTGGTGGCCGAAGTTGTCGCTCGGTTGAACCGAGTTGGGGCGAATGAATTGCTGGACGTTCCAGTTGTCCGCCGCTCGGGCAAAGACGACGACGGCGCCGCGGCCGTCAAAGTGGGGCGCCGCCATCACGGCGGTGTCGCCATCCACCGCCACATCGGCGCCGACCTTCGCGGTGGGCAACGCAGCGGGGAACACCAAGTTGCCGTTGGCGGTCCACTTCGGTCCACGCGGTCGGAAATTGTAGAGCACACCCGGGTCGCTCGCGCTGCTAGTGCCAACCACGGTGTGAAGGTCGCTGACAAGCGTTCCGCCGCTGCCAAAGCCCAATTTGTTTGGAATTGCGACAGGCAAGCCATCGCTGGTCAGGGCGTAGGGCAGGTAGGTGTGGACGAGATTGCCACTCGCGTCGAACAGCTGCGATTGACCTGCTGCTTGGCCGGCAGCGCCCACGAGTATCCGTTGACCCCGCGCGTCCAGCGAGTGGACTCCGCCGAATCCCGTCGGATCGGTGGATGAGGAATCAAGCCAACCTGCCAAACTCCATTGGCCGGATTCTTGGTAGATCTGCACGCGACCGACGTTGTCGCTGGATTTCTTGGAGTCCGTCTGCCAGAGGGGAAGTCCTGCGAGCACTTGCTGCTGATCGACCGCTACTACCGAGCGTGCGGCCCAATCCGAAATGTCGTAGTATGCGGTGCGTAACGGAGCTCCCTGAAATCCGCCGATCTCGGCCGTCCAGTGGTTGTAGTTTGACTGTCCTAGGTCATAGACGGCAACCCGCTGCTTCCCGGGGGCACTCAACACCACCGTGTCGCCGACAATGTCGATCGTCGTTCCCCAGCCGGCGCTGTGCAGTTGGCTGAATTCGTGTTCAACGACGGTATTCTGGTACGCCTTCGCCGAACCGACCAAGAACACGCGGTCGATGCCGTTGCTGATGCGAGAGTTAATTTCGTACGTCGCACCTGACGGCACAAACATGAAGTCGTCGGTTGCCAGGGTGAAGTTGGCAATAATGGCTTGCGTGCCACCCGCGGTGGTGGCCGTGACTTTCCCCGGTGACGTGATATTGTCGCTGCCATTACCGAACGAATAGTCGCTAATCGTGATTGTATTGTTGAGCGTTACTGACAGGTCGCCGACCGTCGTCCCGATGAAGGCCCACGGCGTAGGGAACGGAGTGTCGAGATCGAAGGGCCGTCGCTCATTCGAATCGTTGACTAGAGTTTTTGAGCGGAATCCATTGTTGATTGCTTTTGTATTGAAAAGTGTGACAACCGTGTAAGGCTCAAGTTCCACATGCACAACCGATGTTGGGACCAAAACGGGAAACGGACCGCTGGTGCCGAGGAAGGGGAAGACATTGCCGGCTTGGTCAGTGAAGTGCGCGCCGGTAGGGACCTCGCTGGTAACGCTTGTCGAGGTGTCGACGGGCAGGTTGATGTCGTCGGGCATCAGTAGTCTCGGGTTCCCGAAGCCATCGTTGCCCAGTTGGTAGACGACGGCGCCACCCGAATCGCCCAGTTCCAACCAATAGCCATTGGATGCCTGGCCCTGCGACTGGTATTTGGCCCCGGCCCCCGGCATGCCGACGACGAGCACGCCATTGTCGATAGCGACGCTGGCGCCAAACCCACCCTCTCCTGCCAGCTCCTGGCGTTCGTGCCAGAGTGATTCGCTCGCGTCATACTGATAGACCACCGCCCGATTGGCCCCCGGCGCGCCGACGACCATCCACTGGCCGCTGAGGTCCATGTCGGCGCCGAAGCCAACGAGGTCAACATGACTCAGCGATTGAGCCAATCGCCAGGAGAGTCCTTCGTTGATATAGACATGCACGACTTTGTTCGTAGGATCACTGGCCAACAGTGTGCGAGATGCATGGTCGTAATGAGTCAACGAGCCGAACAGGGACGGTTGACTCGCTGTGACGCCCGGGGCCAGCAGCGGCTCGGCCTGCGAGCTTGCGGAGGTGTAAGCCGGCAGCAGTCCGTCCGTGGCGAAGGACTCGAAGGCGCCAAGGTCGATGCGGCTGCCGCCGTCATCAAACCCGGGCACACCGACAATGATGCGATTGCCGGCGATGGCGACGGCCTCGCCGAATCGACTATCTTGGACGCGGTAGGTCGAGTCGATGCGGCCGGAACCCTGTGGTCCGCTGGAGCGAGTCCAGGTGTCGCCCAAGCCGGACTCATCAGCTCGTTCATAGAACACGTAGGCAGCGCCGATGTTGACGGCCTCGCCGTCGCGCTGCGGCGCGCCGACCACAACGTAGTTTCCGTTCACGGCCACCGCGGCGCCGAACTGCGAGCCGGCGGCCAACTGAAGTTCGCCGGCCGCCTCGTGGTCGGGCAGCCCCGCGTCGGCGGTCAAACGCGCCTCGCGCACCCAACGCGGTTCGCCGGCAATCGACTGGCGATCGAACACAAACGCCCGTCCCTGCTCGCTGTTCCACAGTGGAGCGCCGACGACGATGCGATCACCATCCACCGCCACCGAAACCCCGAACTGCTCGCCTGCCTGCGGCTCCGATGAAGTCAGTATGGCCTGTTCTCGCCATGTGGCTCCGTTCCACTGGTAGACAGAGACGGCGCCGGCGTCGACGCCGCTGTCGCCCGACAACGGCATGCCGATCGCCAGGAAGTCGCCACCCACGCTGACCGCGCGACCGAAGTCAGTGTCTCGGCTGGACAGTTTTAGCTGATCCCATGTTGCTCCGTTGCGGCTGAAGATGTAGGCCGCATCGTAGTTGCTGCTATTGGCGCCTGGTGCGCCGACCAGAATGGTCTCGGGGCGGCTGCCGTTGCCGGCAGCGTAAGAGACTGCGGCGCCAAAAGCCGCGTCTTGGCTGCTGCCATCGGGGAGCAGTTTGTCTGTTTGTCGCCAAGTGCCGGACTCGCGGCGGAACACGTACACGGCCCCCGCGTTGAGTCCCCTGGTCAGATCGCCGGGGGCGCCAACGACCAGCACGTCGTCGGACATCGAGATCGCTGCGCCAAATCCTTTCGCTGCGGAGATCCGGTCTGCCGGATAGAGTTTGGCCTGCTCGACCCAATTCGCCCCGTTCCAGTGATAGACGTACACGGCGCCGTAGGAAGAATTGGTGAGGTCGGCGCCCACCGCGAGGTAGTCACCACTTGAGGCCAGTACTTTGCCCAAGTGCGTCGGCTCGGGCGCATCGAGGATCTCGAACTTCTCTTGCACTCGCCAGTTGACGACGCCTTCGACGGTGCGCACCGTCAGGACAAGATTGTTCAGCTCCAGGTCCGATACGGCGCGGGCGCTCAGTTCGACATCGGCGACTAGATCCGGCGCATCCACCTGGAAGTCGGGCAGACCGTGCACGACCAGTGGCTCGACACCGCTAAAGGCAAACAGGCTGCCGCCCAGCCGGATTTCCCCCGAGTTCTCCTGTGCCGCGCCGGGGCGGTAAACGCCGCCAGGCGTGATGCCGTCTCCGGCCAGCTGAAAGCGGTCGCCACTGCCATGGGCGCCACCGTTGAACGTCACCGTCATCGGGTACTGTGGCGCCCCGGCGGCAAAGTCGGCGACCAGTGTGTCATCGCCAGCCTCGCCATTGAAGATCGCCTGGTGTTGGCTCAAGTTCAACGTCTCGTCGACGCGATACGAGTCGTTGCCAGCGCCACCGTTGACGACCACATCATGCTGGTAGGCGCCGCCGGTCAGTTGCGCGATGTCGTTGCCACTGCCCAAAGAAACTTCGATGGACTCCACAGTTCTGACATACGCGTTCAGCGGCTGAGGGTCGGCGCCGTTGAAGTTGCGGTCGAGAATCACGGTGGACAGCGGCGTCCCGTCGGGTGCCTCGCCAAAAATCTCGGTAAAAGTCGCGTAGAACAGATTGTCGCCGTCATCAGCGCCAAACACGTCGGCAAACTGCCGCTTGGCGAACGCCAGCTTGGTGTCGTCGGTGGCGGCCGTGTCCTGGAAGTGAACGCGGTCGACGCCGCCTTGTCCGTTGACCACAACGGGAATGCCGCCGCCGTCGGCGTCGAGGCTGATCTGGAACGCGTCCAGCGAGTAGCCGCCCGACACGAGGCGGCCCAGTTCGATCAGGTCGTCGCCATCACCACCGTTGACGGTGAATGTGGCGACCTTTTCCGCTCCGCCTTCCGTGTGGGTGCTGGCCAGGCGAATCGTGTCTGCTCCCATGCCTGCCTGCAGCACCACCGTCTCAGCGGCAACGTAACGCACGTCGGCTGCGCCACTGCGCTTGACCAGCACGGTGTTGCCGCCTTCGTTGGCCACCTCGAACAGTTGTGAATCGGTGGTCGCCGAGTCGTCGAACTCGACCCAGTCGATGCCCTGTTGTCCGTCGATGCGAACTTCGCCCTGCAACGCATCCAGCGTTCCGTTGCCGATCGTGATGCGATCGTCGCCGCGGCCTGCCCGAATCTGAAGTGTCGGGCCGCCGGTGCCAGATGTTGAGGCAACCAAAAACGTGTCATTACCTTCTCCCAACACGACGTCGATCGACTTGATGTCGATGAATTCGATGGCGCCTTCCGCGCTCATGCCCAAGCCGGTCAAGGTCGCTCCCTCGTAGCTGCCGCTATCCGGCTCGATGTTGCCGGCATCATCAACGACCGCCAGATCGTCTCCACCGCCGCCTTCGAGACGCAGCGTTCCGGAGACGAAGTCGACGCGACGCAGTGACTCGGGATGCAGGCCGACGAGGGTGGCGCCGACGACAAAGGTGTCGGACGCGGCGCCGCCGCGCACGGTCGTCGTGCCGGGCATGACGCTGTCGATCGCCAGCGTGTTGTTGCCGGGGCCAAGCTGCAACGCCACTTGCTCGACGCTTGTGTGGATGGTTTCAACGCCATCCAGCAGCGAGCGTGTCGCATAGTAGATTGCGCCCGGGTAGGAGCCTTGGTTGGCGTCATACCCGGCGCCAAACCAATGATTGTGAGACGCTTCCAGCCGGTTCTGCCCCATGCCTAGGCCGGCGATGCCAATGGCCGTCAACTGATCCGGATCATGAAGATTGGGAGCCGCCGGCGCGGCGGTGGCAACGCCGCGAACCTCAATCCGATCCTCGCCATCGCCGCCATAGAACGCCACGATGCCCGCGATGGTGTCTACGGAATCTTGGTCGTTGTAGACCTGGGCGGCATCGTCGCCGGCCCCGCCGACAATCCAGGCTTCCGTCTGAGCATCCAGTGATTTCACGCGCAGGATGTCGCCGTGGTCGCTCAGTCCAACCATCAGCGCGGTGCTGTTGTCGGCATTAGCGTCGGGGGTCAGACGGATCTTTCCGATGGCGGGCAGACCCAGCCCAGTCAGTGCTCCGTCCAACTGGCCGTGCAAAGCTGCACCGCTTCCTGCAGCGCCGACAAAGACGACATCGCGGGACTCACCCGCCCCGCCGGCGCCGGGCGTGATCTGCACATCGGCTTTGATCTCGACGAGCGTGCCGCGCAGCAGTGCCAGCGGCGCGGCGGGATCGG
>JAGQPF010000744.1 GCA_020426845.1 Planctomycetales bacterium | reverse complement strand
GTGGCAAGCAGCTGTGCCCGCGTCGTACAAGTGCCATCGCGATTGCAATTGCGTTGCTCACCTATCGCTCCCATCTGCAAGCGCAGTTCCCCCCACCCGCACCGCTGTAACGTCGCATCGGCCAAGCAATGGCTCCTCACGCCGGGGAAAGTAACGACGCGGAGTTGCCACCGTGCCGCCGGCCTCGCCCATCCAGACGAGGCTGCCGGATTTGTCGTCGCGTCTTTCTTGCCCTCGGGCTGTCGGTAACGCGACCGTTGAACCGTCTCGGCAATTCGTGCCTACTTGCTGTCTGCTTCCTTGAACCTCGCCATGAGAATGGCCACGTAGTTTTTGATTGGTATGGTCTCCTTGCCGAGTCCGAGATTGCACTCTTCGCACATGGCGATTAGGTTCTCGGCGGAGTTCAGTTCGACGTCACTGAGGCCGACTTTTCTACCTTCTGCAACGCTGACGACGTGACCTACGTGGAGAATCACTCCCGTTCTCCGGCACACCTCGCATGCGTTGTTGGCACGAAGCAGCACCTTCGCTCGCTTCTTTGGCTTGATGTCAGATCGAGTCGAAACACTGCGGGTTGCCTTGCCTGATTCGGCCTTTGGTCGGTTGTAGCACCATGCTCCGCAGTCGGAGCAGCGCACAACGTCCTGGCCACTCTTGACCTCGATCTCGCCAGTTGAGCAACCACACGTGCACGGCTCTCGCATGTCGATGGTCATACGCTGGACCTCCCTGCGAGTTCAGTTGCCGCCGCGCGCCCAATTTTCGTGTTCGGCATCTTCTGGGAAAGATACTTGAGGTGCCAATCCGGCCGATCACCTAGCCGCTCGCCTTTGAATTTGCCGAATGGCATGACCACGTTCGCCGCCCATTCCTTGGCACGCTCACTCACCTGCCCGAGCCCATGCCCCTGATTTACCTGAAACTCGCTGTACTGCACGTTCGCTTGAATCCTGGCACGGCGCCGCATATCGGCCGTGACCTTCCGTGCAGCCTCCAACGCCGCCTCTAGCCGCTCCTTGCGCTTCTCGTTGGCGATCTCGTCTTCTGCGCGGTCGATCGCCTTTATCACGTCCGTTTCGCCGGCCTCAACAATCTGTGTTGCGCGAGCGATGACCTCATCCGGCTTGCCGTCTGCATAGATCTCGACGGTGCTGCCACACGGCTCAAGTGACGTCGCACCAACCAGGTCGACGATCAGGCAATCCGGCTTATCGGAGGCAGCAATTGCCGCTCTCCGCTGATCGGCCGTGTCCAGCCCGTCCACAATCCCCGGCAACGGACGACAACCGCGACCTCGCATCTGCTCGGCGAGTGTGCGCGACTTGGTTGGTCGAAAGATCGTGACCGCACGCAGGCCAGGATCGTCGTAGCCTTCGCGGCAAAGCCCACACACCGCCAGATGCTGAAATATTCCCCGGTGGTGATCTCCGAAGACACGTTCGCGCACTTCCGGTGAATCGGTGCCGCTGAGCGTTCTCGCCGCCATCTTTCCGCAACGAGCATTTAGGAATGCCGTGACCAGCTTCGCGTTCTCGACCGTGGGGCAAAAGATCAGGTTCCGCCTGTCGCCAACCTTGTCGAGCATTGGAATGCACATCGACTGCAGTGCTTTCTGCTCACTCAGCACCACCCCGAGCTCGCCATCGCTGAAGTCACCTGCGACCTCATGTAGATTGCGGAAATCAACGCTCTCCACCTTGATGTACCGTTGGTCGAACGGCACCGCGAACCCCTCGTGGACGGCTTTGACCATGGTGATGTCCGCCGCGACGCCGCCAAACAGATCCTCGAGCGACACGCCGTCGCCTCGCTCCGGTGTTGCCGACAGCCCCAACCGCCGATGATCGGGATTCCGCTCGAAATGTTCGAACACATGACCGCATGTCGTTAGCCTGCGGCTGTACCTGTGCGCTTCGTCAACGATCACGAGCCAGTTGAGGGACGGATCGAACTTGTGCAGCCGCGAAACGGTGTGGCTCTCCCCGTCCTCGCCCAACACCGTCCGCTCGAGCAACGACGCCCTTGATGCGACCACCACGCGCGGCAGAACGATTCCGGAGACTTTTGAATTTGCCTGCTCGATCGCAACCGTGGCGCCGGTGTACTTGCGGATCTCGCGTTTCCACTGCGACACCAGTTGCGTCTCGTGGACCAGCACCATCACATGATGTTGGCAACCTAGCTTCAGCCACTCGTCGGCGATGAATGATGCCGTCGCCGTCTTGCCCATGCCGGTTGCCAGACGCACCATGACGCCGCAATGAGTTGCCCAGAGCTGGAACGTCTTCTCGATCGCATCAGCCTGATAGCATCGAGGCGCGTACCGCTGCTGCGATCGATCGCCGGTCACCTGCGCGTCGAAGAGGCCGCTCACGATTGACTCCTGATCGCCAGGAGACCGTCAATCTCCGCCTTGTGACCGCCGACGTAGTAGCCGGTGTCGCAGCAATGCTTGCAACCTTCGCCGCTGCACAGTGGACACATCCCCACGCTCGTGGCCGCGTTCAAGTCGTTGGCAAGCTGCCTCAGCGTCGACCGGATCGATTGCCCATACGGCGTTCCGCCCTTTCCGGTCCACGGATCGTCGGGCAGCATCGCGACAAGTTGCCGCTGCAGCCGCTGCATTGCCGCAATGGCCCCGTCGTGAGCATCGGCGTCGGCCGTCCACGTTGGCACCCACTCGGTCTCGTCATCCAGCTCGGCTTCGACTTCGGCATTGATCGCATCTACAGCCTCGCGAACGTCGGTGGCCGTGACCTCGCGACCATCCTTGGCGGCCTTGTCCTGAGCGATCTCCCAAGCGTCACCGGCGAGTTCGCCTGCCTTCGCCAACTCCCTCGCTTGGGCCTCGTTGGGATTTTTGTCTCCAGTTGGAGACATTTCTTGAACAACCTCGGCGCCCTTGATTAGCCGGTAAGCGTGTGCCCGCTCGATGTTGTGCGTCTGCTGGACATACGCCTCAAATGTCTTGTGGCTGTCTCGGTACAGCCTGCGGTCGCGAATCTCCTTCAGCGCCAAGCCGACTTCGACGAAGTGCTTCATCCCTCGTTGCACCACTCCGTCCAGCCGCTTGAAATCCGCCTTGTCCGTCGCTGTCAGTCCTGTGCTCATGCCTTCTCCTTCTCAAGGTCGTCAATGGTCTCCATCGCCGCATCCTTCAGGGTGTCGATCTGTTCGTCTGTCAAGTTGCCGAGCTCGGCAACCTCCAGTGGCACGTCCAGCAATGTGCCAGCCCATGCGGCGAATGCGCTCCACTCGGAGAATTGGCCATTCAGCGCTGAGTTCAGATAGTCGCGCAACTCGACGATCCGCTGCTTTCGCTCCAACTTGGCGCCGTCTTCAACCGGTTGTTCCGGTCGAGGTGCCTTCGGTGTCGCACTGACGGCGCGAATCCTGATGCACTCGCGAGTGACCATCTTGCGAAGATCGGTGTCGTACATCTCCGTCGTTGACGGGTAGAGCTCGACTTGCTTCCCGATCCACTTGCTTGGCTGAACGCCATGCAGATCGGCAATGGATCTCATGTTGGTTTTGTTCATCACCAGCGGCTTGTCCCGCTCGGCAAAGTGGATAATCGGCTTCTTGTCCTTCTTGCCGCCGCGCATCGTCAGCTCGACATCCCTCGCGACCTTTTGAATCGTCACGATGTGCGCAGCCCCGTTGAGGTCAAACCAGCGCAGATAGGTGCTGTTGAACAGCGCCTCGAAGTGATCGATGTGGTTGCTCATTCGATGCCGCTCCAATCCAGCTCAAGTGACGTGGATTCCGTTGACGTGAACAGCAGATCGTTCGTTCCGGTCGTCCACGAATCCGACCAGTCGCCAGTCTCATAGCGTGACGCCAGGTCGCGCAGTGTCGCGGCCACCTCGGCACGCGCGTTCTCACGGCTCTCCGCGGTGTACTCGTACCTGGCGATTCGATACGGCGGAGTGTCCTCAACGGCCCAGAAGACGAACTTGCAGGGCTTCCCGGACGCCGCCTCGATCGTTCGCGAGTAGTGGGCGTCTTGCATCCAGTAACGGAACATGCGAGCAACACGCCAGAACTCGCGGGGCTTCACCTGCGTCGTGAACTTGAGGTCGTAGCAGATGACCTCGTCACCCATGTCGTAGAGAAAATCGGGGCGGCATCGACAGCGGAGCCCGCTCTGCTCGTCCAGGCAATCAACCCGCTCCTCACGAGCGTGAGCGTCGGCAACCAGACCCACCACCTGATGCGATGCGATCCCGGCCAGTAAGGCGTCACACTGCGCGTAGACGTCGGCTTTGACCGCGTACTGGTCGGGGTTGAGTGACTGCTCCCACAGGCGAGCCGGCTTCGGGTTGATGGCGCCGTTACTTTTAAGGCAGTCGCTTGGGTACAAGCATGCGATGTCGCCCAGCTGCTTCCCCTCCAGCAGAACTGCGTGGGCGATGGCGCCGACGATTGCCGCTTTGGGTTGCGGTGGACGCTGCAACTTGGCCACGTAGTAGCGATTGAACTCGCACGGCGAAGCGTGGAAGTGGCTCAGCATGGTCTTGCTGATGCTGTTGGTTTCGTCGTGGTAGTTCGATAGGTCGATATTCATCAGAATAGGCTCGCTTGTATGTCTTCTTCGCACTGGCTCTCCGCAATCGTCAGGTTGCGAAGTGCTTGTTCGTAATACTCAGTCTTCAACTCGCAGCCGTAGAAATT
>JAGQPF010000743.1 GCA_020426845.1 Planctomycetales bacterium | reverse complement strand
TAAAAACCAAATGGGCAAATAGGCGTGTCAAAGATTGAGGCATGGGGCGATCCTTTCCCGAGACCATGGGTGAGAATGTCATCTGGCGTGATCGTACAGCCGAGGCAAGGTTCGGCAACCGTGTGACGGGCTGTTGTCAGCCATCCCGGGGCGGCGATTCGTCCCTGTGTGAGGAAGGCCTTCAGCCTTCAATAAAACGGTTGGGGCGGAGTTGGACGCGCGGGCCGGCCTACCCGGGGCGGCGCTTCGCTCTGCCCCGGGCTACGTTGAAGAAGGCCTTCGGCCTTCAACAACATCCGCCTGGGCAAGACACCATGTGACGGGCTGTTGTCAGTCACCCCGGGGCGGCGATTCGTCCCCGCAAGATCACATCGAAGGCCAACGGCCTTCCTCAACGTAGCCCAGGGCAAGCGCAGCGCCGCCCCGGGTAGGCCGCAAGATCACATCGAAGGCCAACGGCCTTCCTCAACGTAGCCCGGGGCTAGCGCAGCGCCGCCCCGGGTAAGCCGCAAATCACATCGAAGGCCAACGGCCTTCCTCAATGCCTGGCGCTAGCGCAGCGCCGCCCCGGGTTTGCCGCAAGATCACATCGAAGGCCAACGGGACTAGCGCACCGCCTCCCCGCGAGTCGTTTCACTTACGGCGCCGAGTTGCTCGGCCTGCGACAGGGTCTCATCGAAGGCCGAACGCCTTGTTCCACGTAACCTGCCTGAGGCAAGCCCGCCATCTGACGAATCAACCACTGCTGAATTGCCGTCGCGGGGCGCTTTTGCGGGATACTGCCGCGCGAGTTAAGATGGTGGCCGAATTCAACGGTATTCGTCTGCTCCACCACTGTGGCGGCGGCCCCGGGCCCTCTCAACACAACATACGATTTCAACACGTCGAGCTAATGATGCAAAAGTCTCTGCCCGCCATGCGGCAACGTCTCGTATTCGGTCTGCTCGGCGCGCTGCTGGTGTTAAACAACTCGGCATCTGCCGACCAAGCTGCGAAGCCGAATATCATCGTGATCATGGCGGATGACTTGGGCTATGGCGATGTCTCGTGCTACGGGGCGACGCGAGTCAAAACGCCGCACATCGATCGACTCGCGAGCGGCGGGCTGAGGTTCACGGACGGCTACTGCTCCGCGTCGACCTGCACACCCACGCGGTTCTCCTTCCTTACGGGAAACTATGCGTTTCGCCACCAGGGAACCGGAATCGCTCCGCCAAACAGCCCGGCGATCATCAAGCCCGGCACCGAAACCGTCGCATCGCTGTTGCGGCGAGGCGGATACCGGACGGCAGTCGTCGGCAAGTGGCACTTGGGGCTGGGCGGCGAGCAAGGGCCCGACTGGAATGGCCTGCTCAAGCCCGGTCCCCGGGAGATCGGCTTCGACTTCAACTTCTTGCTCCCCACCACCAACGACCGAGTGCCGCAAGTCTACGTGAAGAATCATCGAGTGCTGAACCTCGACCCCAATGATCCGCTCTGGGTGGGCGACAAAAAGCCCAGTCCGGATCATCCGACGGGGATCACGCACCGTGACACTTTGAAGATGGATTGGTCGCACGGACACAACGCAACCATCCACAATGGCATCAGCCGCATCGGGTTCTACACCGGCGGACATGCCGCGCGTTTTCGCGATGAGGACTTGGCCGACCAATGGGTCAAGCAGTCGGTCGAGTGGATCGAGCAACAACGGGACCAGCCGTTCTTTTTGTTCTTTGCGTCGCACGACCTGCATGTGCCGCGGATGCCTCACGAACGATTTCATGGCAAATCGGAGCTTGGGTTCCGAGGCGACTCGATCGTCCAGCTCGACTGGTGCGTCGGCGAGTTGCTCGCCACGCTCGATCGGCTCAAGATCGCCGAGAACACCTTGATCGTCTTCTGCTCGGACAACGGACCGGTGCTCGACGACGGTTACCAGGACAGCGCGATCGAAAAGAATGGCGACCATCGCCCGTCCGGACCGTTTCGCGGCGGCAAGTACTCGATCTTCGAAGGCGGCACGCGGACTCCGTTCATCACCCATTGGCCGGGCAAGATTCGCCCCGGGCAGTCGGACGCCTTGGTCTGCACAGTGGACCTGCCCGCCAGTCTCGCCAAGCTGGCTGGGGTGGAGCTTCCCGCCGACGCCTGCACCGACAGCTTCGACGTGCTCAACGCGCTGCTAGGCGTGGACGGCGCCGCGGGCCGAGACCACCTGATCCAGCAGGACAACGGCCGCACGGGGAACCTCGGCTTGCGAGCCGGCAAATGGAAGCTCCAGCGGCACCAAAACCGGCAGGCTCGCAATGTCGAGATGAAGCTGGTCAACTCGAAAGTGCCCCAGTTCCAGCTGTTCGATCTTGAGCAAGATCCGCAAGAGCGGCACAATCTTATCGACAAACAACCCGCGGTCGCGGCCCGGTTGAAAGCACAACTCGCCTCACTCATCGAGGCCGGACGCAGCCGCCCCTAGGCTTAGCGGCCTGGCGAAGGGACTCCTCGCCGCCAATCGGAGTACACCCGAGCGGCCCCGTACATGTCGCCTACCACAAGCTGCTTCTCACCGCCCACCCACGAGAGAACGCCATGACCCGACTGCTCACTCTTTGTCTCCTTGCCGCTGCAACGTTAAGCGTGTTGACGCTCGCGGGCAGCAACCATGCCCAGGATCCGAATCCATCGAAGCAAAACCTGCGAGAGATGCGCGAGCGAGCGGAGCAGTTGCGTCGCGACGGCAATGCGGAGCAAGCCGAGGCGATCGAACGCCAGCTCAAGGCGCAAATTGCTGAACAGCGTGAGCTCACGGCGCGGTCGCGCGCCGAGCAGCGTGAAATCGCAGAGCGCCGCGAGCGCGAGATTTTGGAGCGCCGTGAACGTGACGAACAACGTGAGCGAGAGCACATGGAGCAGCGCGAGCGCGAAGGGGATCGCGAGCATGCTCGTTTCGACGCGGAGCGCGAGGAGCTGTCGCGCGCCATGGACCGTCTGTTGGATCAGGCGGCCGCGGCGCAATTGCGCGGGGCGGAACGCGAGTTCGACGAGCTGCGCGAACAGCTCCACCAACATGCGCTACGACGCTTGGAGCTGGAGCTGCAATGGCGAATCCACGCCGGCAGACAACTGCGAGAGCGAGAGGCAGCGCACGAGCGCGAAGAGCGGCGGACCCCAGACCAAGCACGACAACGGCAGCTCGAGGAGTTGGAGATGCGGATGCGTGAGGTTCGCGAAGATGCCGAGCAGGCTGCTCGTCAGGGTCGGCCGGAAATTGCCGAGCGTCTCCAACGCGAGGCGGCCGAGATCCAGCGGCACATGCAGGAGCTTCATGCCGGCCACAATCAACCTCACCCGCCTCACCCCGAAGGAATGGGCGACGTACAGCATGCCCTCCGAGAACTCGGCGGCGCCGTCGATCGCCTCCACCACGAAAACGCCGAGCTGCGCGAACGCGTCGAGCGACTCGAGCGCCGCGTCCTTCGCGACGAATAGACGAGGGTCACATCGACATCATGAGCAACAGCAGGATCGGCAGCGAGGGGCCCGGCAGGGCCTGCCGCTGCTCGAATACAAAGCCGCGATCGTCGTGCCTGAGTGTCAGGACCGCGTCATCCGCATGCCGCGTGAACGCCGCGACACCAGGGAGCCGCGAGAGGTCGAAGTCGTGGTCCTGGCGACTCCAGTGGCGCCGCAGCGTGTAAAACGCGAGCAGCATCCACGGCCGCGCCTCTTCGGCGATCCGCCGAGTGTCGAGCTTCACGAGCACAGTTGGGGCGCCTCCGCGCTGCCACTGCTCATTGACGCGCGCATTGGCGGGCAAACGTGGCGACGGGTTAGAACCGGCGTCGAGGAACGCTTTGATCGCCTGCGGCAAAAAGGAGATCACCAGGCGGTCCTCCGTCACTGCGTAACTGACGGCAGGAGGCCAGTTGTAGGTCGGCACTGAGTAAATGTCGACGTCGCGATGTTTGACCCAGTCAATTTTTAACGGCCGCCCGCCAATGCGTTGGCGCTCCGCGACCTGCCGCACACGATCCAGCGCGAGAGCCAGCTGCACTTTACTCCGGTCCTTAACCGGCACGGTGGCCACCCAGCCGGCGATCAGCCCGCCCGTGTCGACCGACGTGTGCAATGTCCACACATCGCCCAATGACCCGAGTAGTTGCTCGCGAACCTTGATGCCGATCGACTGCTCGATTCGCTCCAGGCCGTCGTCGGCTTGCGCGCGGGCATCACCCAAGTTGGCGGCAAACACCTCCAGCGCTTGGCGGACGTCCAAACGCGCCGCCAAAGCCACCTGAGCGTTGGCGGGCACACTGGATAGCTCTTCGGCTGTCAGCGGCTGGCCATGCAGAAGGCTGAGCAACGATTGCGGCTCACGATTCAGGTCGAGCGCCGCGAGGCGCACAAAGCCGCCAGTCACCTCCGGATTCGCTTTCCCACTGTTCGAAGCAACAGCCTGAGGTCGGTCCAACCCAGTGACGGCGACGAACTGTTTCATCTCGCGCAGGCCGAACATTTGAATGGGATCCACCGGCAGACCATTACGAACAAGCTCTTCCAGTCGAATTCGCAATCGTTCCACGTCCACGCGAGCCAACGTCGCCGGCCGCTCGATGTTGAAGCGATCCCGCAGCGGGCCAATCCAGGCCGGCGCTTCTCCGCGCCGCCGCATCAGCATCGTCTCGATTTCCGCGCCGCCCACCCCCAATACCAATAGGTCCTCGACAATCGCCACTTCGAATCGGCCGGGGGCGTCGGGGTGATCCAGCGCGTAGACCGGATGGTTCAACACCTTGCGAGCCGGCTCGCCAAAGCTCTCGAGAAACTTCGCCAGCTCCCGCTTCTGTTCACCGTCTTGACGCAGCCGAACGGCGATGCCGCCGCGCAGCGAGTCCTCGTTCAACTGGTGCAGGTAGGCGACCGCGGGTTGCTCGGCCAACAGGAGCGCCAAGCGGGCGCCGAGTTGCAGCACCTGTGCGCGTTGTTGGTTGGCCCTCTGCGGCGCGAACCGAGACGCTTGCTCCCGCAACTCCTCCATGGCCGCGCGAATCTCCGGCTCCGCCAGAAACCGCTCGGTGGGCGTTGACAGGTGCTCCAATCCCTCCGGCGTCGCGATGCCCGCCGAAGACCAATAGGCAATTGTGTCCTCCGGCACCAACCGATCCAACTGCCGATCGAACTCTCCGGGCGGAAGGCCAACCGGCAGGGAAATGGAAAGGACGTATGCGACCAGCAGAAACAAGCTCATCTCTCACCTCCCGGGAATGTCCCCGCGAACCGTCTTGCAGCTGGTTGGAGCAGACCGGCCTCCTGCGTTACAGTCCGGTGACCTTGGTCCAGGTTTCCGCCATCAACGCGTGACCGGCCATCGACGGGTGCACTCCGTCGCCGGCCCAATACGCGGGCTCGGTGCCGGCTTTGACTGCCGCGTCAAACATCGATTGAAACGGCACCCACAGCGACTTGGTCTCGCGGGCGACCGTCGCGGCGGCCGCGCGTCGCTCGTCGAACTCGGGGAACCACTCATCGGTGATCGCCCCGCAGCGCAGCACAAAGGGCTCGCAGATCACGATGCGAACCGACGGCAGCGCTTCCAAGGTGCTTTGCACTAACTTGAGAAACCCTTCCTCGTATTGCTTCACGGTGCCATCGTAACGGCCGGCGCGCTTGTGCCAAATGTCGTTCACTCCGATCAGAATGCTCAGCACGCTCGGATTCAGATCCAAGCAGTCGGCCTTCCAACGCGCCTCGAGATCCGGGACCTTGTTGCCGCTGATGCCGCGATTGAACACCTTCAGCGCCTTGTCGCGATGATCCTTCAGCAGTTGGCTGCCCAGCAAAATCGGGTAGCCGGACCCCATCGCACGGCCGTTGTTGGCGCCGCCGGCGTTGCGGCTGCGGCCGGCGTCGGTGATGGAATCTCCTTGGAACAGAATCGTGTCGCCCGACTTCAATTCGATCGACGGCTCCGCGCCCGAGACGGATTCCGCAACCGTCGCTGCGGCGACGCCGGCGGCCATGGCGCCCAGCAACGTGCGGCGATCGAGCTCCGAGGTGACAGGCGTGCCGGAAGGGCGAGTTGAACGTTCCATAAAATTCTCCGCTTCAAGTTGGTCATCGAAAGGTGGTGGCGAGGCCGCCGGGAGGCCAATATAGCTTGGCCGGCGGTCCGTGAGCGAGAGAAAACAAAAGTGCTGATCGGGCCTCCATCGCAGGCGACCCTTGTGAGGGCCGGTGCAACTGTCGGGCCTCCATCGCAGGCGACCTTTGTGAGGCCCGGTGGGCCAGTTGCTGATACAATAGCCACTTCCCTCGCCGCACGAAGGACCGGTCGCGCCTCCATCGCAGGCGACCCTTGTGAGGCCCTTGGACCGGAGGCGCCCAACCGTTCGACAACATAGACCACTCAGGGTTGACCCAATGCGTGTTCGTCCCCTTTTTGCGGGCCTGCTTCTACTTGTCACCGCGTTTCTCCTTCCATCCACGCCAGCCATGGGTGCCGATCCGACGGAGCAAGCCGCTGTGCGCCCCAACATCGTGCTATGCATGGGCGACGACCACGGCTGGGACGAGACGGGCTACAACGGGCATCCGCATCTGCGCACTCCCGTGCTGGACGAGATGGCCGCGCAGGGCTTGCGGCTCGACCATTTCTACTCGGCGCATCCGTCGTGCTCGCCAACGCGCGGCAGCGTGATCACGGGGCGCCACCCTAACCGATACGGCACGTTCGTTCCGAACTGCTCAATTCGCCCGGAGGAGATCGGCATCGCCAAGCTACTTCGCAAGGCCGGCTACGCGTGTGGGCACTTCGGCAAGTGGCATCTGGGTCCGGTCAAAAAGTCATCGCCCACCAATCCGGCGGCGATGGGATTCGACACCTGGCTCTCGCACGACAACTTCTTCGAGCTCCATCCGACGCTCTCTCTCAACGGTGCCCCGCCCGAGCAGCTTCGGGGCGAGAGCTCCGAGATCATCGTCAACGAGGCGCTGCGTTACATCGGGCGCGCTGCCGCCAAGCAGCAGCCGTTTTTCGTGGTGATCTGGTTCGGCTCGCCCCATGAGCCTTACAGTGGCTTGCCTCGCGACTTGGCACTCTACGACAACTTGCCCGAGTCCTATGCGAAGCGCGAGTTTCAACTTACGTCGAACGAAACCGGACGGCCAGTGCGCAGGTCGCTGCGCGACGTCTTGCGCGAGCGTTACGCCGAAATCACCGCGATGGATCGCGCCATGGGCCAACTGCGAGAAGGTTTGAGCAAGGCGGGCGCACGCGACAACACGCTGCTCTGGTATTGCGGCGACAATGGCACGCCCGGCGACGGCATCGTCACCTCTCCATTCCGCGGTCAGAAAGGCAATCTTTACGAAGGCGGCATTCGCGTGCCCGGAGTCATCGAGTGGCCGGCTGTCATCAAGGAGCCGCGGGTCTCGAAGCTCAACACCGTCACCAGCGACATGCTGCCGACGCTTTGCGAACTGACGGGGCAGCCGCTTCCCAATCGCCCGCTGGACGGAGTCAGCTTAAAGCCGCTGCTGGAGGGCGACATGAGCGAGCGTGCCAAGCCGATCTGCTTTTGGAGCTTCGACACCAGCCGCGAGGCGCAGAACGTGCCCTACATCGCCGAGGAGCTGCAACGGGGCACCACGCCGCTCGTCAAGCTGATGGCCGGCGTCCCGACCCGCAACTTCCGCAACTTTCACCATCCCCGCGTCGTGCCCGCCGACTACGGCGGCACGCGAGTCATCCTTAGCGGCACGCACAAGCTAATCGTCTCGGGCCCCGGCCCGGAGCCCTCCCGCGTCGAGCTCTTCGACCTGCAACACGACGCCGCCGAGAAGCACGACGTGCACGACAAGCTGACCGATATCACCGACCAGCTCCGCCGCGAGCTGCGCGACTGGCAGACCTCCGTGCTCAACAGCCTTACCGGCGCCGACTACCGCTGACGCAACGTCGTTACGGGCCGTGGAACAAAACGCACCGCGCGCGCAAAGCACCGGCAGCGGCGACAGACGTTAGCCCCGAGCGTAAGCTCGGGGAACCGTGCACCCGTAGCGCGCGTAAAGCCCCGACAGGGGCGGCAGAAGTTAGCCCCGAGCGCAAGCTCGGGGAATCGCGCAACAGCTCCGGCAGCGTTTCGGGTACATCAATCAAGAGACCATCTGACACGCCTGTTGCCATTCAGGCAATCCCAAGCTTGTGCGGCGTAGCGCAAGTGCGAAATTCCCGAGCTCGCTCGTAGAGTCCGCCGCCCCTGCCTGCCGGGGCTTTGAGCGCGCGGCGTGCGCGGCCCCCGAGCTCGCGCTCGGGGCTAACGTCTGTCGCCCCTGTCGGGGCTTTGAGCACGCGGGGTGCGCGGTTCCCCGAGCTCGTGCTCGGGGCTAACGTCTGTCGGGGCTTTTGCGCGGCGTGCGGTCCCCGAGCTCGCGCTCGGGGCTAACGTCTGTCGCCCCTGCCGGGGCTTTGAGCGCGCGGCGTGCGGTCCCCGAGCTCG
>JAGQPF010000742.1 GCA_020426845.1 Planctomycetales bacterium | reverse complement strand
TGTCTTTGTGCCTCCGTGAGAGATTGACGAAGCGCGCAGCCGGTCAAACCATTCATTTTTTCTCATTCATTCTTTGTGCCTTCGCGCCTTGGCGTGACCCAGGCAGCATCACACGCGCCGGCCTTGGCTAGGCAACTTTCTCACGCAAAGTCGCAAAGAAGCAAAGGATTCAGCAACTACCTTTTGATGCAAACTCCGTGTCTTTGTGCCTCCGTGAGAGATTGACGAAGCGCGCAGCCGGTCAAACCATTCATTTTTTCTCATTCATTCTTTGCGCCTTCGCGCCTTGGCGTGACCCAGGCAGCATCGCACGCGCCGGCCTTGGCTAGGCAACTTTCTCGCGCAAAGACGCAAAGACGCAAAGGATGCACGGCGATGCAAACTCCGTGTCTTTGTGCCTCCGTGAGAGATTGACGAAGCGCGCAGCCGGTCAAGCCATTCACGGCGACGTGTGAAGACGACTCTGCGAGGCTCTTTCCCCATTGATTTTTCCCATTCATTCTTTGCGTCTTCGCGCCTTGGCGTGACCCTTGGGCAGCATCGTACGCGCCGGCCTTGGCTAAGCAACTTTCTCACGCCAAGTCGCAAAGACGCAAAGGATTCACGGCAACTACCTTTTGACGCCAACTCCGTGTCTTTGTGCCTCCGTGAGAAATTGACGAAGCGCGCAGCCGGTCAAGCCATTCACGGCGACCTGTGAAGACGGCTCTTTCCCCATTGATTTTTTGCGAGTGTTGCCGAGAGAGCCCGGCCTCCGCCGCCAAGTCGGCCGCCGCAAACTTTGCCGGTTGCGCAGCCTTTTTCAGTTAGCGACCGTTTGCCGCATCCGCTGCTCGTGCTGGCTTGCCCTGTCCACGATTCCGATGAATGACTTTGCCGGTTCCAGCAATCATCGGGGTGGTCAGGTTGTCAGCGATTATGCGTGTTCTGCTGGTCTTACTCGTTCTCACGTCGGGGTGCTCGCGCTGCAAGCACTTCCGTCGCGCCGACGAGGCCACTTATGGGGTGATCCATCAGAAGACGCAATGTGCGCCTTGGCGCCCGCCGGCGGGATTCAACATTCAGCCGGACCAGCGATCTCGCTTCTACGACCCAACTTGCGTCGTCGACCCGATGCTGCCGGTGCCTGCGCCGAGAATCTATGGCTACTCAATCCCCGAACTGGTGACCCTGTCCGCTCCCAACTCGGACCGGAACATGTCACCCGCGTCGCAGCCCGAAAAAACACCGGATCCAACCGGCGCCCCTCAGCCGAAAAACTCACCTCAGCCACCGCAGTCCCCCCAACCGCCTCCTCAGCCAACGCCCGTCACCCACGCGGGCCCGACGATGTCGTCGGTGGCAATTCAACGACTGCCCGCCATTTCGCCAATTTCGCCGCGGCAACCCTACGCGGTGATCCCGGCAAGCCATCTCACGGCTCCGGCGACCCTGAACAACCCACAGTCCGGCATGGCCCCTGTGCCGAGCGTCGAACCGGGGCAGCAGCCGACAGGGCAGGGCACAGGCGGAGCAGGGGACGCCCAGGGCGCGAATGACCAGCGGGGCCAAGTTGGAGAAGAGTTACCGGCGCCGCCGCCAAGTGATGACGATGAGCCGGCGGCCCTGGGGCCGGACCAGGTGCGCAGCTTGACGGCGGACACCTGGGAGTCGCTCCCCGAGAGCTGCTTGCGGCGGATGCTCGAATTCGAATCGGTGCGGTCGGAGTACGCAGCGACTTACCAACAGGAGGCCAGCCCTCCGCAAACCGACGATCCGCGGCTTCATTTGCCCGCGATTGTCGAGCTGGCGTTAATCAATAGCCGTGAGTACCAGACTCAGAAAGAAACGCTCTATCGAGTCGCCCTGCGGCTCACGTTGGAGCGATACGCGTACGAACTGCAGTTCTTTCCTCGCGGCAACGGCACGGACGTCACTTACGACCATGCCCGCAATGCCGGCAACACCGTCAATACGCTGGGCGTGCCGACCGCCTTGGGCGTGCAAAAAGTCACGCGTCGCGGCGCCGACGTGCTCGCCCAATTCGCCAACGATGTCGTGCTGACGTTCAACGGTCCCGCCGGCTTCACATCGCGAATCGGCTCGACACTGTTGTTTCAACTCACGCAGAACGTGCTCCAACGCGACGTGATCTTCGAGTCGCTGACCCAGGCCGAACGCGACGTGGTCTACGCCGCGAGGACCTTCGCTCGCTTCCGCAAGCAGTTCTTTGTCGACTTCGCGCAAGACTACTACTCGTTGTTGCTGACCTACCGCTCGATCGAGATTAATTCGTTCGACTACTTCAGCAACCAGCGCGAGTTCCTGAAGGGGTTGGCGACGTTTCAGGCCGGCAAGATGTCGCGAATTCAGGTCGATCAGTTCGAGCAGAACGCGCTGCGAAGCCGCAGCAATCTGGTTCGCAGCTGCAACTCCTTGGAGCGAGCGCTGGACAACTTGAAGATCAGCATGGGGGTGCCGCCGGAAATGCAGTTGAACTTGGACCTGTCCGAGCTGGATCGGCTGACGCGACGCGACTCGCTGGCGGCCACGTTTGAGCAGGCGTCCCGCAACCGCCACAATCTGGAGCGGGAAATGGGCAGCGCCAACCAGGGCCTGGCGGTGACCTTGAATCTTGCCAAGCTATACACCGAGAACCTGCTTCAGGTGATCGAGCTGCGGCAGACGCGGGATGAGGAGCTGCCGGGATCGGCGGGGCAGCCCAGCGAGGCCGACGGAGACCCCGGCGCCCGTGGCGCCTCCGACGGCCAAGACGAGAACGAGGAGCAGCGGGCGCTCGCTGCGGCGCTTGTCAAGCTGGATACGCTCGAGGCGTTGCTGAAGGTTGGCTACAACGACGAGGTGTTGCGTTCCGACTTGCGAATCCAGCCTCCCGTCGCGCCACTGCGACTGTTCCAGCGCCGTGTGGAGCTGGCGGTCGCCTTGCTCGAGGCCAAGCGACTGCTGCTTCAATCCCCGGAGGGCGAGCCAGCTCCGCGCGACGCGTTGGCTCCGCTTGACGCGGCGGCACAGCGCATCGACAAGCTGTCCCAAGACCTGAGCGACGCGATCCAACGGCGCGACGTGGACGGCATCGACAACGCCGTGGCGGCGTCCGAGCCGCTGCTGCGGCAGGTCGTCCAACTAGCCAACATTGCGCCGCAAAGCTACACTCCCGCGACCCTCGAGGCCGCCTTGCGGCCGGTCGCCACGGCCCTGTTCGCCGCCGGAGACCGCCTGGGCGCCTCGCATCGAGGGCTGTCCACCATCGAGATCGAGATGGACGAGGCGATGTTGACTGCGGCGACGCAGCGCTACGAGCTGGCGTCGGTCCGCGAGCAGCTTGCCGACACCTGGCGCCAGATCAAACTCCGCGGCGACAATCTCAAGGCGGTCGTCAATTGGAGCTTCCGCCAGGCGATTCGCACGCCGAGCGCCCACAACCGTCCGTTCAGCTTCACCTTCGACGAGAGTGACACTCGCCTGTCACTCAGCTTCGACGCGCCACTGAATCGATTTCGCGAACGGAACGCGTTTCGGCAGTCGCTGATCGACTACAACCAGCAATTGCGGCAGCTGATTCAGTCGGAGGATCAGGTCAAGCTGGCCATTCGCAACGACCTTCGCAATCTGCAGCTGGACCGGGATCAATACGAAATCGCCGTCGCCAGCGCCGCGTTGGCGGCCGGACGAGTTCGCAGCACCCGCGAGCGTCTCAAGCAGGGCTCGGGCACGGCCCGCGACTTTCTCGAAGCTCAGCAGGCCTACACCGAGTCGTTGAACGCCGTCGCCAGCCAGCACATCGGCTTCCTCGTCGACCGCATGCAGCTGTTCCTGGATCTGGAGCAACTGGAGGTCGACGAGCTGGGGTTCTGGCCCGACCTGTATAACAACGACGCTCAGCCGTTGGTGCGCACGGAGATGCCGCTCTATGCCGTGTCGATCTACGGCAACCTGCCCTGCGTCAAATACTCCGACAAGGTCAAGCGGATGTTGAACGTGCCCGCCGGGCAGCCTCGCATCGAGAAGCCGCTGCCCGCCGGCCCCCTGGAGCCGATCGAAGCCATTGAGGCGCCCGACGCGCCGCAGGAACGCGCCTCGCACGGGCGACAGACGGCACGCCCGTAGCATGGGCGTTCTCGCGCGTGCGCGGCGAGCAGCCGCTCAAGAGCGTCCGTAGCATGGGCGCCCTCGCCCGTGCGCGGCGAGCAGCCGCATCGCACCGCCCAAGTCCCAAAGAGGAAACGTGCGGCGGCCGCGGCGAAAGGATTGCGCAGTGCCGCACGGGCGAGGACGCCAATGCTACGCGCGAAACGTGCTTCGGCCGACGCGATAGTATTGCGCAGTGCCGCACGGGCGAGGACGCCCATGCTA
>JAGQPF010000087.1 GCA_020426845.1 Planctomycetales bacterium | reverse complement strand
TTTTGCGCTTAACTTGCGAGTGTGGAGGGGAGCGATTTTGCCCCGGTCTGAGGGACTCGCGCCGGTTCCACGGGCTCACGCCCGTGGCTACCGTCTGTCGCCCCTCCGGGGCTTTTGCGCTTAACTTGCGAGTGTGGAGGGGAGCGATTTTGCCCCGGTCTTAGGGACTCGCGCCGGTTCGCGACCGTGGCTAACGTCTGTCGCCCCTCCAGCCCTCCGGGCCCTCCGAGGTTTTCCAACAATTCTTCTCTTCTTCGTGATCTTCGTCTCTTCGTGGTTCCATTCCCTACTTCGACTTCAGCGCAGTCTTGATCTCCGCAACGACGGTCTTGGCGAGCTCGCGAGAGCCATCCGGGGTGAAGTGGACGTTGGCCTTGAGCATGATCTCGTCCATCCGCGGCATCACGAACGAATACATGTCGTGGATGTGGATGCCGTTCTCCGCCATCACTTTCGCCGCGACCTCGTTGTACTGCTTCGAGTGGCCGACAACTCGGCCTTGCGCGCCGGGCGGCACGGGCGTCGTGTTCCGCCAAATCAATACCGCGCCGGTCTGCTTCAGTCGCCCGACAATCTTGCGCAGATTCTTCTCGTACTCATCCACCGGCACCTGCTGCTTGCCCTTGTCGGGCGAAACCAAGTTTTGGCCGTTGGGACCCATGTACTTCAAGTCGTGCAGCCCGAAGTTGAAGTGAATCACGTCCCATTTGCCGTCACCGAGCCACTCGTCAATCCCGGCCACGCCGCGTGTCGTCGGCCCGCAGTTGGTCAGTGGACGATGCACATTCGCGACGCCCTTGAGCATCTCGCGAACCGGCGCCGTGTAACCGATTGAGATCGAGTCGCCGATCAACAACACGCGAGGCAACCCCGGCACGTCCTCCACCTTGGCCATGGCCGGATTGGGACGCGCCTTCTTCTTGGCCGCCTGTTTCTTTGGCTGCTTCGCGTCCTGCCCGGAGACAACAGCAGCGACAAGACAAAGTGTCACGGTCAACATCAGGCGGCATCGTTTCATCTCGGTGTCCTTTATCGGGAGGCCGTTGGATTTGCAGTGGGGAGTTACAAGCTGCGCAGGCAAGCGATCAACGCCTCTCTATCGTCGTCGGTGACATGGTCGGCGTCGAGCGGATGTCGGCATTTTGTCAGCAACTCTCGAAACGCTCGGCGCGGCCGTCGTGCCATCGTCGGCCGCCAACACGTCCATAGTGCGTGACGCACCAAGTCGCTGCGATTCGCCCGGGGAGGCGTCGAGGCAGCAAGTGCGGCCGATCACTGCGCCGTCAGCTCCTGGAGCAGCTGCTTGAGGTCGAGCCGAACGTAGGGATTCTCGGCAGCCGGACGCCTGTGGTCGGCATTGGCGACGTAGAGCACACCGTCAGCCGGGACGAACAGAGCGTTGTGCAAGTTCGACTTCATGGCGACCGGCCGGCTCATCAGCCACCGCGCGGTCTCGGCGTCGATGGCGCCGTGCTTTTCCAGAACGCGCTCGCGCAGCGTCTGCAACCGACTGCCAGCGGACAGGACAACCGCGTCGCGAATCCCCTCGCCGAGCCGCTCGTCGGCCTGCCCCGGCTCGATGAACTCCAGCTTGTCGGGCGTGGCGGCGACGCCAACGGCCTGATTCGACTTGCCGTCCGCGAACACATAGTAGTACTCGCACGTTCGCGGGCTGCTGCGCCACAGCTCCTTCACCTCCTCCAGCGTCGAGCACTCCTCGAGCGCCCGTCGCATCAAGGTCGACATCGGCACGCCATCCCATTGCCCTTCGCCGCGACCGCCCATCTCGCCCAGCGAGACTCCCACGGCGTTCATCCCGGTGACGCTGCCGATGAATCCGGCGTAGCCGACATTGGCAAAGGCATGCTGCCCGCGCGGCGCCACGATAAACGTGGTGGCGGCGTCCTGCAGTCCAATGGTGGTCATGTAGTCGAGCACACGGCCGTGATACAGCTTGCCATCGGACGTCGCGCTGCCGAACACGGCAAAACCGGAGCAGTGAAACAGCTCGGGGAACACATTCAACGTGTGCGCAAGTTGCCGGTCGATCCCCACAGCATCCGCCAGCGCCGCGGTTTCGTGATGATGCCGATCGGGGATGTGCCTGGACAGCCGCTTGAACGCTTGCTCGAGCCGATGCCGAAACCACTCGCCGCTACGAATCGTCTCCACCGTTCCGAAAGCGTACAGCACCGAGTCGATGCAACGGGTGGCTTCGACTTGCAACAATTCGCCATGAGCCCGGCCGATCTCTTCGGGAGTGCCCTGTAACAGCACCACGCGTTGGCCGTCCATCCAGCGCAGCTCGCCATGGGCGACGCGCCGATTCTCGCGTCGCGGAGCCGTCAGCTCGGGCGACGGCGCCACGACCTCCAACGCTCGACGCAGTCCGCGCGCCAATTGTCGCTCGATCTCGGCGCGTTCAAGTTTGACGACGCGATACTCGTCCGTCAGCCAACGGTCATCGCTGCCAACTGCGGGGGCGCCGACTTTGACATCCACTTGAATCTTGCCCGCCAGCACCGCGAGATCGCCTTCGGCCGGAAACCGCAACTGCACCCCGCGACCGCACCAACAATCCTGTTGCTGGTCATACTTCAGGCCGACTAGTTGCGTGAGCAAACCGGTGAGCAGCCGCGCATCTCCGCCTCGCGCCAACTGCAGATAAGGGCCAATCAAGCTGCCCGAGCTAACCAGCCGCTGAGCGGCGCCGGCGGGACGAAGGATGTCCTCGCCCTCCACGGGCCCTTCCCCGACATAGGCTTTGCGATGCGTGGGCAGCAACAAGGCGGTGCGGTCGGACCGCCGTCGAATCTTTACAGCGTACTGCTCGTGTTCGGCCTCCAGGTCGAAGCTCTCATCGTCCAGTCGAGCGACTTTCAGCGTGACGCTCTTGGTGCGCTGGCCGTCGGGAAATTGCACGCGCACGTCGAGCGAAAACGCCTCGTTCGACTGCTCCCAGAACTTCAGCAGCGGCGCGAGTTCGGTCGCCAATTGTCGCGGCTCAGCCGCGCAAAGCGCCGGGGCCGCAACCGACAACAAACAAAGAAACCCGGAGAGGAAACGGAACATGATGAGCTTCCCAAGGAAGACGAGTGGAGGAAAGTCTTGGAGTATCGTACCACGTCGAGCGAGCACGGCCCAATGCCGGAAATCACTCGTGAGATTCGACGACGCCGTGCAGAATCTTCAACTGGATGTTGATTTTGAGGCCGTCACAGCGGTCGTGGATCACTTCCAGCAGGCGGTTGTAGAGCAGCGAAGGGTTCTCCTGCGTGTAGTAGTTCGTGATCACCGCGATCAGACTGAGCAGG
Organism: Planctomycetales bacterium; assembly: GCA_020426845.1. Classification (GTDB taxonomy): domain Bacteria; phylum Planctomycetota; class Planctomycetia; order Pirellulales; family Pirellulaceae; genus JAGQPF01. Next base: position 86,271 of record JAGQPF010000087.1, on the reverse strand, counting down.
TCGCTGCAAACTCGCAGGTAGGCGATGTTGTGCTGTCGCTCCTCGGCGTCCTTGACCACGGTGTCTTTCGTGCTCTGATGCATGCTGATCAGGCTGACCAGCGAGTTCAACTCGTTGAAGTGACGACGGTATGTCACAATATCCAGACCCAGGATGGCCAGAAACGCCAACCCGATGTAGATCAGGATGCTTAGCACCGCCTCGACGCCCTGCGCCACCTCGCTGGCGGTGTCCACCGTTGGCTCAAAAGCGGCGGCGGCGATGCGGTCGCCGCCAGCGTCGCGCAAATGGCTGGCAGCGGCCATCTGTCGAGGCGTCAGGCCGGGGCGAGCGACCAGGTAAGTGGAGACCACATAGGTCGGCACGGGCGCCGGAGGAATTTGCCGCAACGGATCGAGATAGCCGGGCCGAATCACCGACTCCTCGAGGTACTCCATTCGCAGGCCCGCGGCGCCGATGTCCGGTGTAGTCAACCGAAAGCCGTCGGCCTGCAAACGGTGAGCGACTTGCGTTACTCGTTCGTTCGTCGGGTCCTTTACCACAAAGATCGCGTCCACTTCCGGGGCGACACGGTAGTCGTCCTCCTCGGTGAGCACACGCCAATCATGGATGTAACGAACTTGGCCCGCGATGCCCCACGCCGCGGTGAACTTCTGCGCCAACGAGTGGCTGCCCTGCCCTTCCGATGAGGTCAGCACCGTGCGAATCTTCGACAGCTGACGGCCCTCGCGAAGCAATAGCAGCACCAGCTCGGCGGACTCCAGCTCCGTTGCGATCAACTGCGGAGGCAGGTCGACACCGCCCTGCACAAACGCCAAGTCAGCCTGCTTGTCCATCAGCAGTTGGATGCTGTCTCTCGAACCCGTTGTCGAACGAGACACGACCTGCACTCGGCGATCGACATTCTGTCGTAGCTGCACCGCGTCGCGTGACGAAATGGCGATGACCAATTTGGACGTGTGCAGAAACTGCCAATACATCCAAACCAGGAACACGGCCAAGGCGAAAAAGAGGAACAAGGCCGGAAGCCGATGCACGCCCCACCAGCGACGCAACCGGCGAGCCACCGACTCCGCCGTCCGCGCAGCGTCGGCCACCGCTGAGGCGGCACGACTCAGCCCGGGATGCCCCGGCAGGTCGCGACCGACGGTCGCGACGATCTCATCAGCCCGCTCGATGACAGGCACAATCAACAACCGCAGCCGTCCGGATTCATCGGCATCGGTGTCGGCAACTTCGGACGAGTTCAGCGGGGCGGGCGGCGAAGCGGGAGCCGAATCGGAGCCGGGTCCGGATTCGGGAGGTTGAGAATCGGACATGCTTGGCACAACGGAATGAGGGGCAAGTCGGCCCCTCATTGTCCCAAAGCAACGCCCGAATGCAACGCAACGCAGCTGCGCTGTTTCTCACGGGGACGTCCACTCCGCGCAGGCTCGGCCAACAAAGCGGCCGCTCAGCTCACCCTACACGACGCCGTGGCTCGACAACCACATCATCCATCAACCCAATTCAGCCTTCGTGAGCTTCGCGCTCTTCGTGGTTCATTGGCCCCATCCAGCCTTCGTGGCCTTCGCGTTCTTCCTGGTTACTTGGCCCAATCCAGCCTTCGTGAGCTTCGCGCTCTTCGTGGTGCATTGGCCCCATCCAGCCTTCGTGAGCTTCGCGCTCTTCGTGGTTACTTGGCCCAATCCAGCCTTCGTGAGCTTCGCGCTCTTCGTGGTGCATTGGCCCCATCCAGCCTTCGTGGCCTTGGCGTTCTTCGTGGTTACTTGACCCGAACCAGCTTCATAATGCGGCCCGAGACATTCCAGTCCTGGACATAGAGGTTGCCGTCCTGGTCCCAATAGGAGCCGTGGGTGCCGCTGAACACGCCCTCCACCCAGCGTTCCTGCGGCACATTGAAGTTGCGGCCGGTGGCCGGGTCGGGATTGAAGCCGAGCACCGCCATGATCGTGTTGGACTTGTCGAGAATTACCAAGCGGCCCATCAGGTCGGGAACCGAGACATAGTCGCCCTGGATCGCGACCGAGGTCGGCATACCAAGGCCCGTCGCGACCTCCTCGATGAACTCGCCTTCCAGGGAATAGTGGACAAGCCGCCCTTTGGGGGTGTGATTGCGGTCACAGATCAACAGCCGCGGCGGATCATAGCGAGTGTCAAGCGTCATGCCGTGGGCCGTGTTGAACTGCTTCATGCCGTTGCCCTTCTCGCCGAAGTGCATCACGTACTTGCCGGACTTGTCGTACTTGAAAATGTGGTTGGTCGCATAGCCGTTCGACAAGTAGATGTCGCCATTCGGAGCAACCGTGATCGCGGTCGGGTTGAACTTCACGTTCCCCAGCCCGGCCTCCTCGGGCAACGTCAGCCGCAGAGCGATCTCGCCGGTGCGCGCGTTGAACTTGATGCCCTCGGCGTTTTGATTGCGGGCGCCATAGATGTACTCAACGCCGTCCTCGTCGCGAATCTCCATATCGTGGAGGCTCTTGTAATCGCTGTCCAAGAACGAGTGCACGACCTTGCCTTCGGGCGAGAAGACATACACACCCTGATTGGCGCTGGTGTAGATGTTGCCCATCTTGTCGACCACCACTGCGCCGTGCGTGGGACCAATGGCCGACTTCCCGTCAGGCCGCAGGCCCCATCCCGGCACCGTGTCGAAGGTCATGATCCCGCATCCCATCCGCACGGGCGCCGTCGCGGGAGTGCTCGAGCCGGCGCCGTCCTCGGCGAAGCAAAGCGAGACCAGTGTCGAGCAGGCCAGCAACGAAGTGACAATCAGCTGTTTCATCGGGATTCTCATCAGTAGATTGGTGATCAGCGTGGCTTTGTATGTGTGGCTTTGTATGTGTGGCTTTATGTGTGGCGTTGTCTGTTCGTTGAGTGGACGTGATGGCTCCAACGCATTTCAAAAGTTTCCCGATCGGCAATCGGGTTGATAAAACCAGCAGAAAAACTGCCTTCGATTGTGCCAGGGAAGGTTTTGAAATGCCCTCTCGTCACTTGTGGCGGACAATCCGCACATCGTCCACCCAGGCGGAATGGTTGACGGCCAACCGCAGCATTCGTTTCGTCGGGTGGCCGATGCCTGGCGAGCTGAACTCGCCCACCTGTTTGCCATCAATCGACACGGCCATGGTCTCGCCGACGATTTTGACCTCAAGCTGATGCCATTGGTCGGCCGTCAGCTTGACGGGCGCCTGCTTGGTCGTCTCGCGAAGACGCTGCTTGTCCTCCGCTGTGTCTTTTTTGGCCAGCCGGCGCTCGCGAGTCTCCAGATGCATGCGGCCGGTCTTGAGGTCCGTCAATTCGACACGGTTCAGCTGCACGCGAGCAACACAAATGTGACCGGCATGCACTGACTTCTCTTTCAAGTCGGCAATATTGATGCCCAGGTCGTCGCCCTTGCCGAGCTTGAATCGCAGTGAGATCGTCGCATCGCGGAACTCGGCGTCGTGCCTCACGGACACACCGTGATCCGCGACGGCGGCCATGGTGATATGCATCGCGCCATCGGCCAAATCCACTTGCTTCACGCCCTTGGCGCGCGTGGCGCTGTTGGTGCCCCAGCCATTGCCGACCTGCTCCTTGGCGGGATCGGCCTCCTCGCGACTAAAGTCATCCTCCAGAATCACCACATCGTCGGCCACGGCGCGGCTTGCCAGCGAAAGGGACAGAGCTGCCGAAAACGCGATGCCGAATGACAGCATCCAGGCGCTTCGAGCAACCGGAGCCAAGAAGCAATGAATCATGAGAGGAAACCCGAAGCGTAAGAGCGTAAGCGAGGTAAAGGGCCAGGATACCCGTTAAGGAAACCCGAAGCGTAAGCGAGTGATTGGGCCAGGATACCCGTTAAGGAAACCCGAAGCGTAAGCGAGGGATAGGAGGCCAGGATACCCGAAACGCCAGCGAAGGACGAAACAGGGAAAGAACGCGAGCGAAGGCGACCTTCTGCAAGGTCGCGCCGGCGCTCACTTCCTATCCCTCGCTCACGCTTCGGGTTTCCTGATTGGCGTCACTCCGCGGCAATGCAGTACAACGCCTCATCCGAGCGAATGAACAGCTGCCCGTCGCTGATCGCCGGGCTGCCGCTAAAGTCACTATCGTCTCCCAGCTTGTTCAATGCAATCTGCTCCAGCTCGGGAGTCGCCTTCAGCACGTACGTGCCGTCAAAACGGCTGACTGCGTACAGCTTGTCGTTGACCAGCGTGACCGAGCTGTAGAAACGCCCGCCCAGCCGCTTGCGAGTCACCTGCTCGCCGGTCTTGATGTCGACGACCGAGGCGATCCCGCTGTCGTTGATCCAGTAGAGATGGCCGTTGTGCAGCACCGGCGAGGGCACATACGAGCCCCCCGACTCGGACCAGACGACCGCATCCTTCGAGGTGTCTCCTTTGCCGCCGATCTTCACCGCGGTGCGGCCGCCCCCGCGTCCGCCGATCACGTAAGCGACGCCGCCCTCCACCAGAATCGATGGGCAGGCGGCCGTGTCCACCTTCGTTTCGGCGTACCAGCGCAGTTTTCCGTTCTCGGGATTCATTCCCCAGAGCTCGAAGACGACCGACAACAGCAGATCCTCACGGCCGTCGGGCCCCTTGACGATCCGGGGCGTCGAGTAGGTCTGAGCCAAACTGTCCGCCTCGGCCTTCCAAAGTTCCTCGCCGGTTTGCTTGTTGAAAGCGCGAATCGAGGCGCTTTCACAGCCCGCCGTGACAATCAACTGGTCGCCATGCAGTATCGGGCTGGACGAGGTGCCGAAGCGGGCGCGCCGCTCGTTGCCAACCTCCCGGTGCCACAGCCGCTTGCCGGACAGATCGTAGGCGAACACTCCGCTGCTGCCGAACAACACATAGACTCGCTCCCCGTCGGAAACCGGCGTATGCGAGGCCTGGCCGTGATAGGAAAACCCGGAATCTCCGCCATCGCTTTGACCCTCGACTTCGTCCTGCCAAAGCACATCGCCCGACGTGCGGTCCACGCACACGATGTGTCGCTTGACGTCGCGGCCCGAGCCGGACCAGGCCGTGACGATGACGTGCTTGCCGACGACGATCGGGCTGGAAAAGCCCTTGCCGGGCAGTTTTAGCTTCCATTTCAGGTTCTTCGTGGCGCTCCACTCGGTCGGAATCCGTTCGTCCTTGCTGACGCCGTCGGCGTTGGGCCCCCGAAATCCCGGCCAATCCTCCGCGCGCAGTGTCAGCGGCGACAGGATCGCCAGGAAAATAGCCGTGCTCAATCCCATGGCACGCGACAGAGAGACGATGGACATGCTGGATACTCGTGTGGTTCAAGGAAAAGAAGCAGAGAGAGATTCAGACAGAATCAGAGACAGAATCAGAGAGCAGGCGCTGGCGGCGCCGCCGGATGCCACCACCGAAATTGTGCTTCCTTAAACGGAAACGCGGCCTCGTTTACACCGGCAGTAGAACTGACTGCGGGCGGTCTGCTAACCGCCAGTCGAAAAACAGCCAACGGGCCAACGGGCAATCGGAACAGCGTTTATTAAGCAGCAAAGTGCTGGTCCGATTGCCTGTCCGATAGCCGGATCGGGTGTTTTTCAACGGCCTCCCCGGTCGCCTCCCCGGTCGCCTCCTCGGTCGCCTCCTCGGTCGCGGCTAGCTCCCAACCGAACCGGCCCGCCACGGAATCGCCCGTCAACCGGGTCGCCACGGCGAATTTTGTTGGAATCGTCCGCTTGACAATCGATTTTGCGTCTTGCTTTAAGACGTAGGCTAGTTGATAATCCGGTGCCATTTCAACCCACAGCTACATGAGCTGGGCGCCGCTCAGCTAACCATTAGCGGGTTGAATTGGTTGGGTCAGCTCCGCTGATCCACGTTTCTTTTTTGAGTGATTGAGGATTTAGGACAAATGGCTGAAGGCACTATCAAACGACTCACGGACAAGGGATACGGGTTCATCGACACCGGTTCGTCGAAGGACTTGTTCTTCCACATGTCAAACCTGGAGGGCGTCCACTACGACGAGCTCCAAGAGGGACAGCGTGTGTCGTTTACCGAGGGACAAGGGCCGAAGGGCCCCCGCGCCGAACACGTGAAGCTCATCTGAGCCCATTCCGCCCGCTAGCTCGGCCACTTCCGCGATTCGTCGCCGTGGCCGAACACAGCGGCGGGCGAGAGGACAGGTCATTCGACCGTCCGCAACAGTAACGGATCCAACACAGCGCGACATCGGTTTTTCTTCCGCATCTGTCTCTGCGTTTCGATGTCGCGCTGGATCGTTCTCTCTCCGGGCTGGCAATCGCCAATGCCCTCTCGCTACGCCAATCGCGGTGCAGCCCGCCAGTCTGCGACAAACAACATTGTCGACTGTGGGACAGCGATTTCCATTGAAGGCTGAAGGCCTTCCGCACCGTAGCCTGGGGCAGAGCGCAGCGCCGCCCCAGGGTTGTCCGTCAGCAATTCCCATTGAAGGCTGAAGGCCTTCCTCATCGTAGCCTGGGGCAGAGCGCAGCGCCGCCCCAGGGTTGTCCGTCAGCAATTCCCATTGAAGGCTGAAGGCCTTCCTCACGCACCGCCGCCGCGGGTGGCGTCCCTTGGCGTTGTGAACGTTGTTGAAGGCTTACAGCCTAGAACAACAGTGCATTGGCTGCGACTTTGCGCGCAACGTCACAGGCTGGCAGCCTGTGCTACGACCAATCCTCTGCCACGACCCATCACAGGCTGGCAGCCTGTGCTACGTGCGGACAAAAGTTGACTTGGCAGCATCAACCACCCGATACTAGGGGGGTTCGATGTCCCGCCTCCGGTTCCTGCCGGCTACGGCTCCCGCCTTCCTTCCTTTGCCGTCTTGCGCCATGTTCCGACGAAGTTTTCTCCAGGCCGGGTCGCTCGCTCTGGGTGGCCTGACGTTGCCCGAGCTCTTGAAGCGCCGCGCCGAAGCTAGCCCGACGACGGGCCCCTCCGACACGGCCGTGATTCTGATTTGGCTGCAGGGTGGCCCGAGCCACATGGAGACCTACGATCTGAAGCCAGAAGCGCCCGCCGAATATCGCGGACTGTGCCGGCCAATCGCGACCGTCACGCCGGGCATGAACATCTGCGAGCACCTGCCACGCCATGCGAAGGTCGCCGACCGCTTCAACTTGATTCGCTCGATCTCCCATCAGTTCGCCAATCACGCCGGCGGCGCCGGGCGTTTCCTGTCGGGCCATAACCCGTTGCGGCCGCTGGACCCGCTGGCCCAACACCCCTGCCTCGGCCCCGTCGTCTCGAGAATGCTCGAAGGACGGCGCGATCCGGCGGTGCCGCGCTACGTCGGCAGCGCCTCCAACGTCTATGGAGGCGGCGCGGCCAACCTGGGCGCAGCCTACTTGCCCTTCGTCGTCGCGGGCGATCCCAACGCCGACAACTTTCAAGTCAACAACCTGTCACTCGCCGCGAACGTGAAGGACCGGCTCGATGATCGCGCGACATTGCTCAGCGCCTTCGACCAGCTCTGCGAGAACATCGATCGCACTCGCGCGATGGACACGATGGACAAGTACAACCAGGAGGCGATCAACCTGCTGACCAGCGGCCGCGCCCGTGACGCCTTCGACATTTCCCAAGAGGATCCGAAGCTGCGCGAGAAGTACGGCCGGCACAAATGGGGTCAGCGAGCCCTGCTGGCTCGACGTCTCGTCGAGGCCGGCGTTAGCTTCGTGACCATGCAGATGCAAAACCCCAACATCCCCGACGCGATCGGCAATTGGGACATTCACGCCGTCAACGGCCATCTGTTCAAGGACACCGCCGCCCGGCTGCCGGTGTTTGACGCCGCCGTCGCGGCGCTGGTCGAAGACCTCTACGATCGCGGGCTCGACAAACGAGTCATGTTGATCGTGTCCGGCGAGTTCGGCCGCACGCCTCGCATCAATCCACAAAAAGGCACGCGGTCGGGCGTCATTCAGCCGGGGCGCGACCACTATCCGCACGCAATGTCCGTGCTCGTCGCCGGCGGCGGCATGCCAACTGGTCAAGTCATCGGCTCGACAACCGCGAAAGGCGAGCGTCCCCTGGACCGCAAGCTCGACCCGAACGACCTGCTTGCCACGATCTATCGCCATCTCGGCATCGACTACCGAGTGACAGTGCCCGACAACGCCGGACGGCCGACACCGCTGATTCCCACCGGGGAGCCGATTCGCGAGTTGCTCGCATGAGCGGCGCGGCGCCGGCAGTGACGCTGGCCTTGGCCGTGACCGGGTGGCTCACGCTGGCCGGCAGCGTGTTGGCCAGTGACGTCGAAGTCTTGCTCCGCGACCACTGCGCGCGGTGCCACGGCGGAGAGCGGCCCGAGGGCGAGCTCGATTTGTCGGGCGGCCCCGGCGCGATCGAGCACGACGCCGAACTGCTTCGTCGGATGGTCCATGTCGTCGAGCTGAACGAGATGCCGCCCGAAGACGAACGGCAGCCGGCGCCGACGCTGCGATCACGAGCCCTCAAGCAGTTGCGCCGCATGCTGCAAACGGCGGCCGAACGGACGGCGCCGCCGACCACACCAATCCGTCGGTTGAATCGCTTTCAATACAACAACGCCGTCCAGGATCTCTTTCAACTGAAACGGAATGTGTTCACGCTCCCCGAGCGGATGATGCGCGAACATCGCGGCTACTTCCGCCCCGACTTGGGCAAGATGCCGGACGTGGTGACGGTCGGCAGCCGGCCGTTGGGCAAGTCACAGCTGATCGAGCCCCGCTTGGCCGGCGTCGCCGCTTTCCCGCAAGATCTGCGAGCCGAGCATGGATTCGACAATCGCGCCGACCACCTCACGCTCTCGCCGCTGCTGCTGGAGTCATTCATCAAGCTGGGCCGCTCGATCGTCGAAAGTCCCGACTTCAATTCGTCCACATGCGGCATGTGGAACGAATGGTTCGCCGCTCCGGCGCAAGTTGAGCCGGCGGAAGTTCGGCCGGCAGATCTCGACGCGGAGCTGCGGTCGCGGCTGCGGCCGCTGCTGACTCGCGCGTTTCGCGAGCCGGTGGACGACGCATTGCTGGAACGGTATTGCGCGATGGCGCGGCGGCAGCTGGACAACGGCGCCATTTTCTCGGAAGCGATGAAGTCCGCGGCGGGCGCCGCCATTGCCTCGCCCCGTTTCTTCTACCTGTACCACGCCGCCAGTGAGCAACAGGACGGCGCATTGCTGTCGGACTACGAACTGGCCTCGCGGCTGTCATTCTTCCTCTGGGGCAGCCTGCCCGACGAGCGGCTGCTCGAGTTGGCGGCGGAGGGGAAGCTGCGAGCTGACGAGGTGCTGGCGGGCGAGGTGGAGCGAATGCTGCGCGACCAGCGGCTCAAGCGTTTCTGTGACAGCTTCCCGTCACAGTGGCTGCAGCTCGAGCGGATCGTCTCCTCGGCGCCCAACCGCGAGCAGTTCCCCGACTTCTACTTCGCCAAATATCGCTCCAGCATGCATATGATGCTCGAGCCGCTGCTGCTGTTCGAGACCATTCTGATCGAGAACCGCTCGCTGCTGGAGCTGATTGACTCGGACTTTGCCTATCGGTCGGCCCGCTTGGACCGGCTCTACTATGGCGGCGAGATGCAGGGCAATTTGAACGAAGTGACGACGGTCCGTTTTCAGCGCATCCCGCTGAGCGATCGGCGCCAGGGCGGCGTGATCACCAACGCGGCCGTGATGACCATGACCTCGGGGATCGAACGGACGCACCCGATCACTCGCGGCGCCTGGCTGGCCACGGTGATCTTTAACGACCCGCCGGCGCCACCGCCGGCCGACGTGCCGCCACTGCCCGCCAACCCGTCCGCCGAGGACGCCAAACTGACGCTCCGCGAGCGGCTGGCCGCCCATCGCCAGCGTGCCGACTGCGCCGCCTGCCATCAGCAGATCGATCCGCTCGGCTTCGCGCTAGAAAACTTCGGGCCCACCGGAAAGTGGCGCGAGCAATACGGCAACGGCCGCGAGATCGACCCCGCCGGGCAGTTGTTCCACCAGCACGCCTTCCGCGACGTGGTCGAGTTTAAGGACGCGATCCTCGCGGAGAAGCAACGTTTCCTGCACGGCTTCGCAGCGCATCTGATGTCATTCGCGCTGGCTCGCGCCGTGACAGCCGCCGACGAGCCGGCGCTCGAGGCCATCGTCGCTCGCGTTGCTGCAGACGAGTGCCGCATCCAAACGCTGATCAAGGAGGTGGCGCTCAGCAGGCCATTCCGCCATCAATGACGCCCCGAACTCAGATGACGAATCCCTCCGCACACGACGTGACAGCCGGCGCACATCGTCGCGAATTTCTCCGCCGTTCTCTCCGGGGCGTCGGCGGCGCGGCGCTCGCCCTGCCCTGGCTGGAAGGGTTGGCCGGCGCAGCGGAGCCGGCGCCGGCGCCCCAACGACTGGCGTTCTTCTACGTGCCGATCGGCGTCGTCCGCCGCGGGTTCTTTCCCGGCGAGGCGGGAGCCAAGATTCCCGAGTTCACCAGCAGCCAACAGGAGATCCAACGGAGCAAACAGATCCCGGTCGGCACGCACCCGCTGACTCTGACACCCACCATGCAGCCGCTGGCCAAGGTCAAGGACCGCGTGACGTTGATCACGGGCATGGACCGAACCTTTCAACAGGGCACCGATGTGCACGCGCAGTGCGCATCGTGCTACTTGAGCAGCGCCGCGCCATTCACGATCAAACAATCGGCCTGGCCGCTGGATCGCACGCTCGACCACTTGGTGGCGGACGTGATTGGCAACGCGACACCCTTTCGCACGCTGGAGCTGAGCTGCAACAGCCACACGGACAACAAGGAGTCGATCTACTTCGACAACATTTCGTGGTATGGCACGGGCCATGTCGCCCCCTCGCTCCGCGATCCGCGACTCGTCTATCGACGGCTGTTCAGCACGCGAGAGGCAGACGCGTACCGCGACATCACGAGCCTCGTGTTAGAGGACGCCCGCGACCTGCGGCGTCGACTCGGCGCTGCCGACCGGCAGAAGTTCGCCGAGTTTTTCGACTCACTGCGGACCATCGAGCAACAGCTCGACCGGCTGGAGCAGATGAAAGGCGAGTTGACCAAGGTGCAACTCGATGAGCCGCCGGAGGCCCACTTGCCGCGCGGCGAGTATATTCGGCTAATGGGCGACTTGATGGTGGTCGCTTTGCAGACGGGCCTGACGCGAGTGGCAACGTTCATGGTCGGGCCGGAGCGTTGGGACACTCCGTTCCTCTACGAAAGCCTGTTCGACAAGCCGCGCAGCCATCACCAGATGTCGCACAACCAGGGCAAGTTTTTGGAAGACCTGCTGCGCGTCGACCGCTTTCACATGGAGCAGTTCGCATATCTCGTGGAAAAGATGAGCGGCATTGAGGAAGCCAACGGCGCCACGCTGCTCGACAACACCTTGTTCACCTATGGCTCGGGGCTCGGCGACGGCGCGACGCATCAATACACCGAGCTGCCGATCATCGTGGCCGGCGGCGCCGGCGGACAAGTCAAAGGCGATCGCCATGTGCAAGTCGCCGAAGGAACTCCCTTGGCCAATCTCTGGCTCACGCAGGCGCGGCTGCTGGGCGCCAAGCTGCCGCGGTTTGCCGACAGCACGGGCGAAATCGGCGGACTGCGCGAAGTTTAAATACAACGCATTTCAAAAGCTTCCCGATCGGCAATCGGGTTGATAAAACCAGCAGAAAAACTGCCTTCGATTGCGCCAGGGAAGGTTTTTGAAATGCCCTCTACTCACGAAAGCTCCCGCGCGAATTAGGTTTGCAGCGCACGTCGGAGCAACTGTGAGTATTGCCACGCCTCCAGCACAGGCTAGCAGCCTGTGCCACGGTCCTACTCGGCGCCGCTTTTCCAGAGCACGATGCGGTCGACGTCATTGGACGAAGCGGGGCCGTCCGTGCTGCGGCCGCTGCGGATGTCGCGTTTCAGTTGGTTCAGCAGACGCTCGGCAACGTCGGGCCGCTCGGTGTAGAGATTGTGGCGCTCGCCGGGGTCGCTGGACAGGTCGTAAAGCTGAGCGGGCGGCGCCCCGGCCTTGACCTCGTTCTCGCGCGGCGAGGTCCAGCCTCCGGAGCCCCGCGCCAGCACCAGCTTCCAGTCGCCCGTGCGATAGGCGAAATGGCCGCTTGACGAATGATGGACGACGCCGGCTCGAGTGGAACGAATCTTCCCGCCGGAAAGCGATGTCAGGAAGCTGACACTGTCTTCGCAGCTGCCCGACGGAGTCGTCTCCCCGAGCACGTCCGCCATCGTGGCGAAAACGTCGACGAGGCAGATCAGCTGGTCGCAACTCGTCCCCGGCCGCACTTTGCCAGGCCAGCGAACGATGAACGGCACCCGATGGCCGCCGTCCCAGATGTCGGCCTTCGAGCCGCGAAGGTGAGCGCTCACGCGATGCCCCAGCTTTTCGAGCTCGGGAATGCCCGCCGCCTTCGAGCAGCCGTTGTCGCTCGAGAAGATCAACAGCGTGTTGCTCTCCATGCCGTTTCTGCGCAACGCCGCCATCACTTCGCCCAATGCGTGGTCCGTTTGCATCACGAAGTCGCCGTACTTGCCGAGTTTGCTGCGGCCTTGCCACTCGGCCGTCGGCAAGATCGGCGTGTGCGGCGAGCCCAGCGGCAGATACAGAAAGAACGGCGCCTGATGACCGGCGCGCGAATCGATGTACTCGACGGCCTTGCGCGTCAGCCGCGGCAACATGTGGATCTCTTCATCGTGCTCCAACACGCGATCGTCCTCGATCACGGCCTGCATCTGGCGGGCATGATGAAATCCATGAAAGTAGTCGAAGCCACGATGGCGCGGGCCATCGGGAATCCGAGCGCCAACCGGCGGCAATTGCTTGCCTTGGGCACGATAGGGCTCGCCGGTCTGCGGATCGAGATACCGGAAATCCAGATGCCACTTGCCAATCACCGCCGTGTGATACCCTTGGCTGCGCAGAAAGCTCGCCACCGTGGGCCGATCCTTGGCGATCAGACTCGGCGCATAACCGGTCACCACGCCTTTCTGTAGACGCGTCCGCCAAGAATACCGGCCAGTCATCAGGCCATAGCGAGTGGGCGAGCAAACCGAGGAGCCCGAATGCGCGTCGGTGAACACCATCCCTTCACGAGCCAGCGCATCGGCGTGGGGCGTCGGAATGCGGCTCGTCGCGGGCGCCAGGCAATGCACGTCGCCGTAGCCGAGGTCATCGCAAAGCACAAAGACGACATTCGGCCGATCGGCAGCCACACACCACGCAGGCAAGGCGAGCCACCAGCACATCAACTGCATCCACCGTTGCATCGGACTCTCCATTGTCGTGGCACAGGCTGCCAGCCTGTGATCGTTCACGCGCCCATTCTAAAGCTGGAAAGGTGACAATTGTGGTTTTGGTCGCAGTTTGCAGGCTGGCAGCCTGCACTACGACGACGTCAACAGGCCGTTCACCAGGCGGATCCGGTTGTCCCGCGCGGCCCAATCAACCAAGATGGAGGAGACGCCAACGGGCGTCAACGCTGTCCCGCCTGCTCCGTTCCTCCGGTGGTCTGCCATGCTTCCTCCGCCGACCCTCGCCACACGACTTCTACTCGGCTGCCTCGCATGGCTGTTGACCACTGGCTCGCCAGGCCGGGCGGAAGACACTCCGTCGCTGGACTTCCAGCGCGACGTGGCGCCCGTGCTGCAGTCGCGCTGCGCCCACTGCCACGGCCCGCAAAAACAGGAGGCCCGGCTGCGGCTCGACAAACTTTCAACGGACTTGATCGGCGACCGCGCGGCCGCGGAGCACTGGCACGAAGTGCTGAACGTGCTGAACCGTGGCGAGATGCCTCCGGAAGACGAGCCGCAGTTGACCGACGCCGAACGCGCCGCGGTGACGGGCTGGCTCACTGCGGCGATCCGCGAAGCGCAGGATGCGCTGCGTAACACCAGCGGCCGAGTGATCCTGCGGCGGCTGAACCGCGTCGAGTACCGCAACACGATGCAGGACCTGCTGGGTCTGGAGATGGACTATGACCGCGACCTGCCGCCCGATGCGCCGTCGCGAGACGGCTTCCGCAACGACGGCGCTGCGCTGCGGATGTCTCCGCTGCAACTGGAGTACTACTTGGCTACGGCGAGGAGGGCTCTGGATCGCGTGATCGTGAGCGGTGAGGCGCCACGGGTCTATGAATACAAATTCGACAAAAGCAATGTCGGCGGCTGGCTGGGAAACGTCGAGCGATCGAATCAACTGGGCCGCCAGCAGTCGTTCTTGGCGACGATGAAGAAGGACTACCCCGAGGAGGGCGAGTTTCTGATCCGCATCACGATCGATGTCGAGCTCAAGCCCGACAAGGGCTTTCCCCTGCTGGAGGTGTCGGTCGGCTATCGCCCCGACACCAAGATTCTGTTTCGCGAGGTGGATGTCGTCGAGCTCGACCAACCCGGTCGTCACGTCTTGGAGTTTCGCGGCCGGCTGGAAAATCATCCGCTTCCGGTGCGCGGGCAAGGAAAGTTCCCTGGCTTGGTGGTGCGCGCACGGAACCTTTACACGGACGGCTCGCCGTTGCCGAAAGGCGAGAAGAACAAGTTCCCGCCCGAGCCCGATTTGCCGTTGATCGTCGTGCAATCGCTGGAGTTCACGGCGCCGGTGTTCGACGCGTGGCCGCCTCCGCTGCACCGCAACATTCTGATTGCGTCCGAGCTGCGCGAGCAGGACGAACTCGCCTACACTCGCGAGGTGCTGCGGCGGTTTCTGCCTCGCGCCTACCGACGCCCCGCGTCCGATCTCGAAGTGGATGCGCTCGCCGACTTCTTCCAAACGATCCGGCCGGACTTTCCCAGCTATGAGGAGGCGGTCCGCGAGACATTGGCGATGGCGCTGATTCAGCCTCAGTTCTTGTACCTATTGGAGGAGCTCGACGAAACGGCCAGCTCCATGTCACCACAGCTGGCGCCGCTGGAGACACTCTCCGAAGCCGAACAGGCCGCCCGCGACGCGGCTGAGCCAAGCGCACAGCGCCGAGGCAGACGTCAGATTACCGACTGGGAGCTCGCCTCGCGACTCTCTTACTTCCTGTGGAGCACCATGCCCGACGAGACGCTGACGAAGCTCGCAGCCGAAAGCAGATTAGGGCTGCCGGAAGTGCTCGCGGAGCAGGTCGAGCGGATGCTTGCGGACTCGCGATCCGAACGCATGGTCCGCCAATTCACCGAGCAATGGCTGCGATTGGACACGATGGACCAAGTGGCCGTAAGCCAGCAGCAGCACCCCAATTTCGACGACCAGCTCAAGCCACACATGCGAGGCGAGACAATCGCGTTGATGACCGAGCTCATCCGCCATAATGAGTGCGCGCTGCTGTTGCTGGACTCCGACTTCACCATGCTGAACGAGCCGCTGGCGAAACACTACGGCATCGACGGCGTGCTGGGCCAGGCGTTTCGCCGCGTGCCGTTGCCAGCCGAGCCGAAGCGAGGTGGGCTGCTGGGACACGCGTCCATCCTGCTGGCCAACTCGACCGGCGCCGATTCTCACGCCGTCCGCCGAGCGGTGTGGATCCGCGACCGGCTGCTCAACGATCCTCCCGCCCCGCCTCCGCCGAACGTGCCGACCCTGGACGAAGCGGATGCCAAGTTCCGAAAACTCTCCGTTCGCGAGCAGTTGGAAATCCACCGCGGCGACGGCGCATGTGCCTCCTGTCATCGCGGCATCGACCCCTGGGGCATCGCGCTCGAGCACTTCGACGCGGTGGGCAAATGGCGAAACGAGATTCAACGACGCAATGGCAAGCAAGTCGAAGCGTTGCCGGTTCAGGCCGCTGATGTTCTCCCCGACGGCACGCCGCTCGACGGCGCCGTGCAGTTGAGGCAGCATCTGCTGACGGCGCGACGAGACGATTTCGTGCGATCGCTGACCTCTCGGCTGCTAACTTACGCCCTGGGGCGCCGATTGGAGTTCAGTGACGAGCCGGTGGTGGACGATCTAGCCCAAAAGCTGGCAGCGCGGGAGCACCGCCTCCGCGACTTGATCGTCGAAATCGTTCGCAGCGAGCCGTTCCGCACGAAGTGAACCGCGGGATTCTCGCCGTCCGGCACAAAGTGCCCGCAAAACAGGGTGGTTTCTCCGCGGCGGTCTTGTTATCACGGTGAAGTCCGCTGAAGACATCAAACGTCCTCACCGCCCCGCCCGCCCTCACATCCCTCCCACACCACCGAGGCCGATCATGCCCGTTCCCACCTGGCGCCTCGATCGTCGCACCTTCCTCCTGGGCACGGGCGTCTCGCTCGGCCTGCCCTGGCTCGAGTGCATGGGCGCCGATCCGGCCGAGCAGCCCGAGCTGCCGCGACGCTTGTGCGCGATGTACTTCGGGTTCGGCGTCAGCTTGCCAAAGGAAGATGGCGAGCAGTCGCAGTGGCGCTGGTTTCCCAACGGCGCGGGCCGGGAATTCGAATTCACCGAGACGCTCAAGCCATTGCAGCCGCTGCGCGATCATTTGACCGTGCTCGGCGGGCTCTCGCACCCCAACGGCCGCAAGATGGGCGGCCACGACACGGGTGACACGTTTCTGACAGGCGCATTGCTGACCAGCAAGTTCCTGCGCAACACCGTCTCCGTCGACCAAGTGGCTGCCGAGGCATGCGGAGATCGCACGCGATTCTCCTCGCTGGTGATGTCGACCGACGGCGGCGTCGGCGAGCCGACTCGATCGAGCACGTTGTCGTACAACGACAAAGGACGCCCGTTGCCTGCGCTGAATCAGCCTCGTCAGATTTACGACCGCTTCTTTGGCGCCGGGGACGACGACTCCCTCGCCCAAGCGCGCCGGCTCCGCAGCGCCTCCGGCATGCTCGACCGCGTCCTAGAGGACTCCCGCTCGCTGCGACGTCGGCTCGGCAAGCCCGATCAGGAGAAGTTCGACGAGTATCTCGCCTCGGTGCGGCAGATCGAACAAGGCGTCGAACGTTCCCAACGCTGGCTCGAGATCCCTCGCCCCGAGCTGAGCGACGAGGATCGCTCCCTGCTGCAGCTCGACTCCGATGACGAGGCGCCGAAGCGGTACATCCAGACGATGTACGACTTGATCTACCTCGCCTTCCGCACCGACTCCACGCGCGTCGCCACCTATCAGGTGACCAACATGGCCGACGCCTCCAGCAAGGCGGGCAAATTCCCGCAGCTCGAGGGCTTCAAGGCCTCGCTCCACACGCTCGCTCATG
This sequence comes from Planctomycetales bacterium, assembly GCA_020426845.1. Classification (GTDB taxonomy): domain Bacteria; phylum Planctomycetota; class Planctomycetia; order Pirellulales; family Pirellulaceae; genus JAGQPF01. The sequence continues at coordinate 69,131 of JAGQPF010000087.1, read as the reverse complement.
GCTGGAACAAGCCCGAGGGCGCGGAGCAACTGGGGCGTTGGGATCGCTTTATGGCCGAGCGGCTCGGCGAGTTCCTCCAGCGTTTGGCTGCCGCGCCCGAACAGGACGGGTCCGTGCTCGATCGCACGCTGGTGCTCTATGGCAGCAGCAACAGCCAAACCCACAACAACACCAACTATCCGCTGTTGCTCGCCGGCGGCAGCAAGCTCGGTATCCAACACGGACGCTATCTAACCTTTGGCGCCGATGTCCCGATGGCCAACCTCTTCGTGACCATGCTCCAACGCCTCGGCGTCGAACGAGACCGATTTGCCGACAGCACGGGCGAGCTCAGCGAGCTGTTGACGGGCTGAATTCGCGAACAACGGTTAGCCCGTGGAACGGCGCGCAAGCGAACGACACGAAGCGCAGTCCACGCGCAAGAGCCCCGCAAGGGGCGACAGAAGGTAGCCACGGGCGCGAGCCCGTGGAACGGCGCGCAAGCGAACGACACGAAGCGCAGTCCACGCGCGAAAGCCCCGCAAGGGGCGACAGAAGGTAGCCACGGGCGCGAGCCCGTGGACGTTTCGCGATCCCCTATCACCTCGCGCGATCCAGACGCCCCGCATGCTATGTGGGGCTGTTGCGTCTGGCTTGTGCATCGTGTTATTCGCGCAACGTGATTGCGCGACGTTCCACGGGCTCGCGCCCGTGGCTAGCGTCTGTCGCCCCTGCGGGGCTTCTGCGCTTGACCTTCGAGATGGGAGGGATGCGATTTTGCCCAGGTTTTGGGACTCGCGTTGGTTCCACGGGCTTGCGCCCGTGGCTAACTTCTGCCGCCCCTGTCGGGCTGTCGGGGCTGTCGGGGCTGTTGCGCGTGACTTGCGCAACGTGATTGCGCAACGTGATTGCGCGCACATGGCGACCGTCTGGCGCTGCGGGGCTCTGTTGCCTCAGGGGAGCGCGCGGGGCCGTGGCGAATCGTCCTCGGGGCCGGCGCCCCATTTCTGATAGGCGAAGTACACCGGCACGCCGAGCAAGATGCCTAGCAGGCCCATCTGAGACTCGAATCGCTGGGACAGATATGCCTGCGCCATGAAGGCGACGTAGCAGAGCACGAACACGATCGGCACGACGGGGTAGCCCCAGGTGCGATAGGGACGCTCGAGATGGGGCTCGCGGCGCCGCAGGACCATCAGCCCGACGACACAGAGAATAAAGAACACACCCACCGAGAAAACGACGAAGTTCGTCAGCAGCTCAAAGGCCGACTCCTGCTGCAAACTCTCGACGACGCGCCGAGACAGCTCGCCCAGCGCGGAGGCGTCGACTCCGCTGACCAGGAACTTTCCGAGCGCAACGGCGACCATCAACCCGATCGACGTGACTGCCGCGACCACGATGGCAACGACAGGCGTGCGGTAATTGACGTGGACGGCGCCGAGCCCACGAAAGAATGTCCTGTCTCGCCCCATCGCAAAGGTCACCCGCGGGGCGAGCAGCAAGTTTGAATTGATCGCGCCGAATGTGCTGAGCATAATCGCCACGGAGACGGCCGCGCGGCCGGGGGCGCCGGCGAGCTTGAACAACATCTGTTCGGCGGCATGGTTCCCCGCCGCTTGCAGCTCGGCGTTCGAAAGCACGCTGTGATAGGCAATGTTCGCCGACACGTACAACAACATCAGAATTCCGATCCCGCCGAACAGAGCCAGCGGCACGTTGCGCTGCGGGTTCTCAATCTCCTCGGCCAACGGCGTGACGCCATGCCAGCCGTCGTAGGCCCACATCACCGCCATCAACACAACCCCCAACTGCGCAGCCAACGACAGATTTCTGGGCGATGGCACGGGAGCGAAATTGCCGGGGTCAACGGACCAGCCCGCCAGCAGCGGCGCGAGCGCGACCAGCACCAAGAAGCCTCCCTTGACCACCGTCACCAGCAGCTGCAGCCGGCCGCCCCAGAGCACGCCGACAATGTTGATCCAGGCCATCGCCACGATCAGGCTCGACGCGACCAACACTTGTCCGTACGAGGTCATGCTCCAGCCCACGGCCAGCGCAAAGGAGCCGACAAAGGCGGTCGACAATGCGGCAATCGAGGCCGGCCTCACCAACAGCAGCTCGGTCCAGCCAAACAAAAAAGCCGGCAGCTTGCCGTAGGCGTGGCGAAGATAGACGTACGGCCCGCCTGCCTCCGGAAACATCGTCGCCAATTCGGCGAAGCAAATCGCGCCCAGTGCGCAGAGCAAACCCGCCGCCACCCAGACGGAGATGATCAGCGGGAAATTGCCGCATGCCGACGCGATGTTGCCGGGCTTCAGAAAAATCCCCGAGCCGATCACATTGCCGACGACAACCGACATCGCCACGCCCGCGCCAAGCGCTCGGTGCAGACGGGGCCGAATGACTGACGGCTGCGGTTGGTTGGCAGTGGTCAACGGTGAGCTCGCTGGAAGTTCGTCGAAGTTGTTGCAAGGCTAATCGCGGCGCAAGGCCCTGCCCGGCCGCTTTCCCGTATGTTCGCCGTCGGCCAGCACCAGTTCGCCGTTGACCAGCACGTGCTTGATGCCAACAGGATATTGAAACGGCTGCGTGTACGTCGCGCGATCTGCGACAGCTGCCGGATCGAACACCACGACGTCGGCGTAGGCGCCCTCGCGCAACGTGCCGCGCCCTCGCAGCCCGGCCTTGGCTGCGTTCAGGGACGTCATTTTTCGGACCGCGTCCTCCAACTGCAACAGCGGCCGCTCGCGGACATACTTGCCCAGCACTCGCGGAAAGGCGCCGAAGTTGCGTGGGTGCGGATTGCCGCGCCGCAGCGGCCCCTCAATCGCGTAGGCGGACCCATCGGATCCCACGGAGCACCACGGCTGCCGAAGTGCCAGCATCATGTCATCTTCTGTGTGATGAGCGTACACGGCGCTGACCGACCCGCCCTCCTCAATCAGGTAGTCGAACAGCTCATCCAGCAGCTCTTCGGCCGTTCGCCGCTTGCCCTCGGTCCTCAATGCCATCACGCGGTCCATCGTCAGGCCTTTGAAGCGATTGTCGCCGCTGACGAGAATGCGGCTCCAGTCGCTGCCAACCGCCGTATAGTGGTTGTACCAGCCGGCGATGTCGCCGCTCGCGATATCTCGTTTCAATCGCTTGCGCTGCTCCGGATCGCGCAGCCTTGCCAGCAACTGCTGCGTGCCGCCCTCATGCGCCCAGGGCGGGATGATGCTCGCGAGATTGTTGTTGCCGCGAGTGTACGGGTAGACGTTCGCTTGGACGTTCAAGCCTTCTTCTCGAGCGTCCTGAATCAGCTTTACGACCTCGTCCATGCGCCCCCACAGTCGCTCGTCGGCAATCTTCAAGTGGATCACATCCACCGACACGCCCGATTGGCGTCCAATTTCAATCGCCTCTTTGACCGACTCGAAGACCCCGCCGCCTTCATTGCGGATATGAGTGGAGTAGATGCCATGGCTTCGGCGGACCACTTTGCACAAGGCAATGATTTCCTCGGTGGTAGCCAACGAGCCTGGCGGCATCATCACCTGACTGGACAGGCCGAGCGCGCCGGCCTGCATCGCCTCGTCGACCAACCGCCCCATCTCGGCCAACTGGTCGGCGGACGGCCGGTCGAACGACTCGCCCATGACATGCTGCCAGACGTTGTTCAAGCCGACATAGGTGGCCACGTTCGTCGCGATTCCGGCCTGTTCGACGGCTTGAAAATAGTCCGGCAACGTCTGCAATTTTCTGGGCTCGCCTTGAACCGTCACCGTGCGCGGCCCGAGCTTGCCGCCGAACGGCCCTGGCGAGCTGCCCTCGCCCAACACTTCCGTGGTCACACCCTGACGGATTTTGCTTTGCGCAGCGCCGTCCTCCAGCAACAGGAAGTCCGAGTGCGAGTGGACATCGATAAAGCCCGGCGCCACCACCATGCCGTTGGCGTCCAGCTTGTGTTTCGCCGCGCCCGCAATGGACCGCGCCACGCGCACGATACGATCGCCCCGAATCGCCAGCTCGCCATGGAACCACGGATTGCCCGAGCCATCGACGATCCGCCCATTGACGATCAGCACGTCGTAGGGCTCGCTGTCGGCCGCGGCCTCCTGGGCATGCGCCGGCGCCAGTTGGCCGATGCCCGCGAGGTCGCCAAGGCAGCCGAGGCAGCCAAGTACGCAAATCACCACCGCAGCCACCGCTCGTTGGACGAGTCTCCCGGTTAACGCGCTTGTTCGAAGCATAACGGGCAGCACCATGGAAAAACCCGGGAACCGAAAATGGGGAATCACAAACGCGGAAGGAAACGGAGCCCCAATAGCATCGTTGCCAGCACTTCGTTGGAGGTGATTCTATTTGCTTCACGCCATCGTGTCTCTGTAAGCGGGCCATCGATTAAGATATTTTGTGTGTCGTGGCACAGGCTGCCAGCCTGTGGTGGTCCACACCGAAATACCAAGTAGCTACAACCGGCAAGCGAGGCCATGGCAACCTTCGATCCGCTGAACGTCGAGCCGGTGATCAACGCCTGTGGCCCGGTGACTCGCTTGGGCGGTGCGCCGATGCCGCCGGAGGTGATTGAGGCGATCGGCCGAGCGGCCGGGGATGCCGCGTCACTGGCGCAATTGCAAGCTGCTGCCAGTCGAGTGATTGCCCGGCACACCGGCGCGGAGGCGGGCCTGGTCACATCGGGCTCCGCCGCGGCATTGACGCTCGGCGCCGCCGCGATACTGGCTGGGCTGGATCCGGCTCGCATGGAGCGGCTGCCGGACACGTCCGGCTTCCCCGCCGAGTTCGTGGTGGCGCGCGAGCAGCGGAGCGGCTACGACCACGCCGTCCGAGCAGCGGGAGGAAAGCTGGTCGAGGCTGGCTTCAATGAAATTGTCGCCGGCGCCGGCGTGCGGCGAACCGAGGCGTGGGAGCTGGAAGCGGCAATCAGCGATCGCACGGCCGGCATTCTCTATGTGGTGACGCCCGATTCGCGCCCGCCGCTCGAGGAAGTCGTGGAACTGGCGCGACGTCACCTGTTGCCGGTCCTGGTGGACGCCGCCGGGCAGCTGCCGCCACGAGAGAATCTCCGCCGCTTCATTGACGCCGGCGCGGACCTGGTCTGCTTCAGCGGCGGCAAGGCGATTCGCGGACCACAAGCGTCGGGGATTCTCTGCGGTCGCGCAGCGCTGGTCGCGTCGGCAGCCGTGCAAATGCTGGACATGGACGACCACCCCGAGCTCTGGTCGCCTCCGCTCGAGTGGCGCGAACTCGCTCAACTGCGCAGCATTCCACGACACGGGATTGGCCGCGCGATGAAGGTGGCCAAGGAGGAGATCGTGGGGTTGGTCACCGCGTTGAATCTGTTCGCCGCCGGTAAGTACGACGAAGAGCTGCCGCTTATGCGCTCACGGCTCGAGCTGATCGCCGAGCGACTCGCGGGACTGCCGGTCGAGTGTCAGATTGTTGACACTCATGCGGAGGTCCCGCCGCTGCTGCGAGTGACGCTCGGCGCCGCCGCGCCGCGGACCGCGATGGAGGTGTGCCGTCTGCTGCGGGAGGGCTCCCCGCCGATTCACGTCGGCCACGGCGAGCTGCATGACGGGCGTTTGGTTCTCCACCCGCTGTGCCTCCGCGAAGGGCACGCCGAGCTGATCGCCCAGCGGCTGGCGACCGTGCTGCAGTGACGATTAGAATGTCGCCCAGCGCCGGGACTCTCCCGTCGCCGAGACCACCCACCGAGAGCCAATCATGTCCAGCCGCGCGGAAACCGAGTATCGGTACGAAAAGCTGACGTGGCCCGAGATCAACGACGCAGTCGAGATGGGCCAAGTGTGCATTGTCCCCTGCGGCGCCGTCGAGCAACACGGGCCGCACTTGCCGTTGGACGTCGACATGGTGCTGCCCACCGGCATTGCCAACGGCGCCGGACAGCGAATCCCCGACAAGATGAAAGTGCTGCCGATCGTCAGCTACGGCTACACCGGACACGTGATGGACTTCCCGGGCACGATCAACTGCCATTACACCCATTTCATGAACATGGTGCTCGACGTCGCCAAGTCGCTCGCGTACCACGGCTTCAAGAAGATCGTGTTGCTCAACGGCCACGGATCCAACGTTCCCAATCTGGATCTGGTCGCTCGACGCGCCAACCTCGAGACCGACGCCGAGTGCGTGCTCTGCCCCTGGTGGCATCTGCTGCGAGTCGACAAGGAGTTCATGCCGCGGTGGCGCGAAAGCAAATTCCCCGGCGGCTGCGCCCACGCGGGCGAATTGGAGACGTCGCTGTACCTCTATCTCGCGGAAGAGGACGTCCGCAAGGACAAGATCAAGAGCGATGTGATCAGCTTCAACGAGGAGTGCAGCCCGTTCCAATACGTCGATCTCTACGAACAGGGACCCGCCACGGTCGTCTCCTGGACCAGCAGTTACAGCGAGAGCGGCGTATTGGGCGAAGCCGAGCTGGCGACTGTCGAAAAGGGGCGCCAAGTGTATGAGGAAGCGGTCCGGCAGTTGGTGACCTACGTCGAATGGTTCAAGGAGCGTCCCAAGGACCAACGTCGCGACCGGCATCGCACGCCTCCAACCATGCCGATTCCCTGGGGTCAGCAACCGCTCGACGAGTAGGAAGCAAAGGCCGGGAAGAAGCAAGACCGAGGTAACGATGGACTACGAGCGACGCCATGCATTGGGTTGATTGGCTGATCGTCGTGACACTGAACGGCGCCGTCATCGCAGTCGGCCTCTTGATGGCGCGCGCCAAACAAACCAGCAGCGAGTGGTTTCTCGGCAACCGCGCACTGCCGTGGTGGGCGATCGGCATGTCGATGTTCGCGACGAACGTCGACAACGCCGACATCGTGGCCGTCGCGGGCAGCACCTACAACGAGGGGCTGCACATCATCTCGGTCTACGCAATCGGCAGCGCGCTGGGCGGCATTCTCGCCTCGTTCCTGGTCGTGCCCGCCATTTACCGTCGCGGGTTCTACACCAACGCCGAGTTTCTCGAGGCGCGGTTTGATCCCTACGTGCGGCTGATCGGCGCCGTCATTCAGTTGCAGTATCGCAGCAGCATGCTGGGGCTGATCCTGGTGTCCATGCATGTGCTGCTGACCAAGCTGGCCGGCATCGACGACGCCGCCGCGTGGGGCATCGTCGTGCTCGCCGTGCTGTTCTCCGGCTCCTACACGGCATTCGGCGGCCTCAAGTCGGTGGTGTTCACCGACGCGCTGCAAGGCATCGTGATGATGATCGGCGGGGCGGTGATCTTCGCGGCCGTCTACCACGCCGCTGGCGGCTGGAGCGGCATGAGCGCGTCGCTCGAGGCCTCGGGCCGCGGATCGCTGATGCACATCGGCGAATATCGCGGCAAGTCCGGGATGCTGTCGCCGTACGTCATCGTGTTCGGCTGGACAATCCTCGGCAGCGGCTACTGGACCGTCAACCACACGCAGACGATGCGGTTGATGGGCGCCCGCTCGCTTTGGGACATGAAACTGGCAGCCACGTTCGGCGTCGCAGCCAGCCTGCCGATCATGATCGCCTGCGCCGTGCTCGGCGTGCTGGGGCGCTCCTTGCCGCAATATGCGGAGCTGGCCGAGGCGGATCATCTCTATCCGTTGCTGGCCAATCAGTATCTCGGAATCGGCTTGAAGGGCTTGGTCGTCGCCGGCGTAGTCGCCGCCGGCATCAGCACCTTCGACTCGATGGGCTCGGCGCTGTCGGCCATCTTCACGCGGGACATCTACGCAAGATTCTTCGTGAAGGACCGCAAAGACAGCCATTACGTGCTGGTCGGGCGCTTCGCGTCGGTGGGCGTGCTGGCCTTGGGCTTTCTCTACCTGCCACTGATTTTGAAGCAGGAGAACATGCTGAAGGCGTTCACCACCCTGGTGCCAGTGTTGGTCACTCCGTTGTTTACGGTCTACGTGCTCGGCGTGGCAACCTCCGCCTCGCGGGCCAGCGGACTGCTGGCCTTGATCATCGGCTCGGCGTATGGGTTTGTGGCGTTGGTCGACCGTGAGTTTGTCGATCTAACGTGGATGCCGCACTGGCTTAGCGAGCGTTGGCCCTCGCTGGTTTGGTCGCTGCTGGTCACCGGCGCCACAATGGGCGTGGTCACCTTGTTCATGGGCCGCGCCGACACGCTCGAAAAACCTCTGCAAGAAGAGGGGTGGCTCAGCCGCAGCCGCGAGGAGCTGCCGCCCCTCCGCGAGCATCCTTTTGCTCACGAGCCCCACCCGCTTTGGCTCAAACTTCCTGCCTTCGCGGCAGCCGCCCTGATGGTGGTTTGTTGCGTCGTGGTCTTCCACACCTTTTGGTAGAGGACATTTCAAAAATCTTCCCTGGCGCAATCGAAGGCAGTTTTTCTACTGGTTTTATCAACCCAATTGCCGATCGGGAAGTTTTTGAAATGCGTTGTAGTCAAGCCGTTCGCACAACACGGCGACGATCCGCGGCGGAGACGACACAACGAGCCGCTTTCGATGCATGCACGGGTTGCGCGGATTGAGCGCGTTGAGTGGATTGTGCCAATCGTGCGGCTTCGGGAATTCAATCGCAGTAGGCAGACGCGGGGCGAAGGGGCCTGCTCCATGCCAGAGTGCTACGGTTTGCGTGGACCTCTCACACGCAAGTCGGCAGGAACGCTGTGGCCAATCCATCTCGCGAAAACAACTCGGTGATTCTGGCGCGAGCGCTGGAGCAGCGTCTCATCGACAACACGCTGGCCGCCGAGTTGCTGTTGCAGCTGCAAAACAACGACGCCTCGATGCCGCTGGACGTGCAGCTCGTGTCCCGAGGGCTGATTACTCCGGCGCAGCGCAGCGCGTTGATCGAGGGATTGGGAGACACCGCGCCGGGCGGCGGAACGCTCTGCCTGAGTCCCTCGCAACAAAACACCCCTGTCGATACTCCGATCAACAGCGCTGACCTGTCCGCGTCAGCGTCGCTCCGCGCACAGGCCTCGTCCACTGGGGCGGCAGGCGCCGCGACCAAGGTCGACTTCGGAACGGGAGCGCCTCCTGCGGACCTCCCCGAGCGACGCGAACGCGATCGCTACGACTGGGAAGCCGAGCACGCTCGAGGAGGACTTGGCGCCGTTTGGCGCGGCTGGGACCGGCAGCTCGAGCGGCATGTCGCGCTCAAGGTGCTGCAGCCCAAGGCCGCCAAGTCGCGGAAGATGCGACGCCGCTTCGTCGACGAGGCGATGATCACCGGCCAGCTCGAGCACCCCGGCATTGTGCCCGTTTACGACCTCCGTGCCGGCGGCGCGAAAGGGTTTGAAGGACCCTACTATGCAATGCGGATGCTCACCGGCAAGACCTTGTCCGACGAGCTAAAACGGCTCAACGAACTGCCGACCAAGAGCCCGGAAGCGCAACTGCAACGCCATGCGCTGCTGATGGCTTTCGTCAGCGTTTGCGACACGATCGCGTACGCGCACCGCCAACGCGTCCTGCACCGAGACATTAAGCCGAGCAACATTATCCTCGGCGACTACGGCGAAGTGCTGGTGGTCGACTGGGGGCTCGCCAAACGGCTGCCGGAAAACCAACAGCACGAGGGCACGCGGATCATCGGCTCCGCCGATGTTCCGGCAACGAGCAACGCCTCGCGCTCGCAATCGTCCGGAGTCGACTCCTCGACTGGCTTGCAATCGGGCAGCCGCACGCTCCACGGCGAGGTGCTTGGCACGCCCCTGTACATGTCGCCCGAGCAGGCCTCCGGCAAGACGAACTTGACCGTCGCATCGGACATCTTCTCACTTGGCGTCATCCTGTATGAACTGCTAACGGGCGAGAAGGCGTTCGCCGCCGAGGACACCCAGACCATTCTGCGCCGCGTCAAAGAGGCGCAGTATCAGGCGCCGCGACAGATCACCAAACGCGTCCCGCGCCCGCTTGAGGCGATCTGCATCAAAGCGTTGGCGCGCGACCCGGCGCAACGGTACCCATCCGCGGCCGAGCTGGGCGCCGAAGTCCGTCGGCACTTGGCGGGTGAGCGCGTCCAGAGCTACTCCGAGTCGCTGGGCGAACGGCTCCTACGCTGGTCGGGAAAGAACCGGCCACTGGTTCTGACGCTGATTGCGGCGACTGCTTTCACAGCGATCGTCGCCACCGGCGCCTGCTTGGTGGTGGACGCCGCGCGCCGCGACGAGACGCGCGCCAAGCTCGCGGCACAACAGGCGCATCGTGAAGAGCAAGCCGCCAGAAAACGCGAGGAACAGGCGAAACACTGGGCCCTGGCACAGATTCAACAGACACGACAAGCGGCCGACAGTTGGCTGCTCGACTGGAGCGGCGACTTGCAGTTCTACCCCGGCCTGCAGCCCATCCGAGTGGACCTGTTGAAGAAAGCGGAGTCCCACTACGTCGAGACCTACACCGCGGCCAAGGACCGCACGGAGCCGGCCGTCGTGCTCGAGTCCTGTCGCTCGTTGGTTCGCCTGGGGGATGTTCGCCGCTTGCTGGGGCCGGCGGCGCCGCAGCGCGACGCGCTTGGCGCTCCCTACGAGCTCGCTCTTGTATCACTGACCAAGCTGCTCGAGTTAGATGCGCTCAACGCCGAACTGGCCGAGTCCGCTCGCGTCCAACGCTGCCGTGCCGCCACTGGCATCGCCCTGGGTGTGGCGGAGCAAGGCGACCCGGCGGCCTGCCGTGCCGCACTGGAGCAACTGAGCCAAGCCGCCACCCTGCCCCAGCTGACTGACAGTACACCGTCACCTAGCGCCGCGAGCCCCGCCAACCACACGACCCAGCCGGACCGCCACGATGCGATGTCTCGTCGCCAAGCCGCGCTGGCTCGCGCCGGCATCGCCGAGTCGCGTTTGCGAGCCGCATTGGGTGAGACAGATCGAGCCGACCAAGCGTTGGCCACCGCGCAACGCACGCTGGCGTTTCTTGACTCCAAGTCGCCGCGCGACCAAGCTCTGTTGACGTCAGTGCTGCTCGAACGCGGGCAATCGGCAAGCGAGCGAGGCGACTTGGCCGGGGCCGACTCGCTCTACCAACTCGCCGCCGACCTGCTTGCTAGCCGCTGCCAGGGCGATGCGAAGCGGCCGGATGTCTGGGAGACGCGTGCGCTTTGCGAACTGCTGCGCGGCGAAGTTCGCGAGCGGCGCTCGATGCAACGCGAGGCGGAACAGCATTATCGACAATCGCTCGATTGTTTTCGCGAGATGCTGAAATGCCTCTATGGCGACGATTACTTGAACGAGAACATTGCCATCGCGCGAATCAACTTGGCGAGAATGTGCGCCGCCGAAAAGCCGCTCGACGCCATTGAACATCTGCTCGCTGCTCGCGATGAGCTCGTGACGCTGATCCGCCGTGATGGCGCCCGCGCATCGTGGGTCAGCCACCTCCGGCGCTGCCTCACCACGCTCGTCGAGCTGCAGCAAAGCCAACAGCAAGACGCGGCGGAGAATCGCCAGCTACTCGAGGCGTTGTCGCCCTAGCAGCCTTGTCGTAGTGCAGGCTGCCAGCCTGCAGTCGTGGTGCAGGCTGCGGCGAAACCACATTCGTCACAGGCTGGCAGCCTGTGCTACGTGCGAGCGCGGTGAGCAGCCGCACGGAACGTCCGTAGCATGGGCGTCCTCGCCCGTGCGCGGCGAGTAGGTGCAAAGCACCGCCGATGCCCTAGAAAGCGGGTCTCGGCCGGCGCAGTGGTGTTGCGCCGTTCTGCACGGGCGAGGACGCCCATGCTACGCGCGAAGCGTGCCCTAGCCGCCTTGTCATAGTGCAACCTGTGGCCAAACCACATTCGTCACAGGCTGGCAGCCTGTGCTACGTGCTAGTAGACCAGCTCGCTGCCGACATAGAAGCCGATGCCCGGGCGATAGACGCCAATGCCGCCCGAGCGGTAATCGAGGTGCTCGATGTAGTGCTTGTTGGTGAAGTTTTCGACGCCGAACGAAACCAGCAGCGGGTCGGTCACGCGATGGTAAGCGCGGACATTCCAGATGGTGAATCCGCGAGTGGGCAGTTCGGTGAGGCTGGCGGCGATGCGGTCCTGATTTTCGACGACCCGGCAGGTTAGCTCGTATGCCCAGCGGGGACTCGTGCCTGCCTCGTGTAATCGCAGGCCGAGGATCGAGGTCAGCGGGGGAATGCCCGGCAGCGGTTCGTGATTGCGGCCCAGCACGCCGCTGCGGTCGGCGCGGCCGAGGTCGCGGCCCTCGATGAAAGCCAGATTCGCGAAGCCATCGAGCTGCCCGGTCAGCGTCCACTCGCCATAGGTTTCGAAACCCGCCAACGTGGCCAGTTGCGTGTTGACGAACGCCACGCCCGCCGACAAGCCGCCGCCAGGATCGGGCGGAGTGAACAGATCATAGGTGATGAAGTCCTCCACCCAGGCGTAAAAGCCCTGCAGGCCGCCCCGGAAGTACTCGCCCTGCGACTGAACGCCCAGGTCCAGTTGAATGCGCCGCTCCGGGTCGAGCTCGGGGTCGCCGACGACAAACGTCAGGCCGCGTTGCAGCGTGCCGATGAACGAACTGAGAGCGTAGAGCTCGGTCAACGTCGGCGGGCGCTGAGCATAGGCGCCGCCCGCGGACAGCGTCAATGAGTCGCTTAGCCGGTGCTGCCCGTATCCGTACAGCGACCAGAGTCCGAAGTCCTGCGTCAGACTGGCTCCGAGAATGTCGCTGACGGGCAGCGGCACACCGATGACATCATTCGCAGCCGCGGTGCGAATATAATCGCCACGAGCGCCGATCGTCAGGTCCGTCGCGGCGCTGACGTCGCGCGTCCACTCGGCGAACACACCCAAGTCTCGGGAGAACGAGTTCGGGATCGGGAAGTTGTTGTCGTTCGGGGGCAAGAACGTCTCAATGTCGTTCAACGCCTGTTTGAACTGCGTGAAGTCGGCGCCAAGCGTCACCTCACCGCCGGGGCCCTCCCACGTCCAAACGCTGCGGCCGCCCAACGACGCGGAGTTCACTTGAGTGAACGCGGCGCCGCTCATTCCGTCCGGCGAATACAGCAAGGTCTGAATCGACGGGATATGCGAAACCTTGCCTGACTTCAGCGTGTCTCCGTGGAAGTTCGTGTGGTTGTACCAGACCTCGCCGAAGTAGCGGTCCGAATACACTCCCTCTTCGGAAAAGTACTTGAGCTCGTACCCGTTGGTCACCAAGGCGTCGATGTCGAACACGAGCCCCGGATACTCGACGTCGGTTTGATCGAGCCGCAAGTAGTTGAACTCGACACGCGACGCTTCGCCCAAGTCCTGGCCAATCGCAGCGAACACGTCTCGCGAATTGTAGCTCGACGGAATCCGGAAACCTCGGCCGGTGCGATAGTCGACACCGGTGCGGTGCCCGTAGCTCACGTAGTAGCCCGACGACTCGTTGCCGCCCCAGACGCTCTGGCGGCCCGCCCATTGTTCGCCGTTGGTTTGATAACCAAGTGTGGTGCTGCCGTGCAGTTCGTGTCCGTCGTCGTAGCGAGGCGTCTGCACGAGCTGAATGTCGACAAATCCAAAACCGGGACCATACCGGCCGCTATAAGGTCCCTTGATGACAACCATGTCTTGAATCAGCTGCGAATCGAGCTTGCTCATCATGGTGTCGAGATCGAAGCGTGCCGGGAACCAGGCGGAGCCCGAGGCCAGCACTTGGCCCATGCGGCCGGCGCGAATGCGAGTGTCCGTGGTGATGGGCGTCCGCTGTTGCGCGGTCACGCCGACCGACGAGCTGGATTCGCGCAACAAGTTGCCCGAGTCGGTCGTTTTTCGTGAAAACGCCTCGATGCCCAGCACCACATCCGAGCCCGGAGACGTGGTCAGCTCGCGCCGTTTCGGGTCCAGCAAGTCGCGGCTCTCCAGCCCGCCGAACAAGGTGAGTGCCGTTTCGCTAAGCGCCACGAGCGGCTCGTGCCCGTCGCTGCGATTGAGCAGTGGCGAGATCGGCTTGTCTTGGCGCGGGGAGTCGCCCGTCGCGGGCGAGGCCGCAGGAGGGGCGTGTTCCGTGCCGGGGGGCGGGGCCTGAGCGAGTCGAGGGAACTGATCGAATTGATGAAGCTGGCTCTCCAACTTCACCGGAGGCTCTTGGTCGGCGATCATCACGCGCACGGCGTGGTCTGCCGCGAACGCCCCATTCGCCCACGCCGCGAGCAAAAGTGCCGACAGCACCCGGCGCGCAGCGGTGTTGATTCGATCCATCGACGGCCCCTCTGGACAATGTGGCCTCCAAGCCACTCCCCGGGTGCGTGTCTCGCGCCAGTCAAGTGCGGGGATACCCCGTGATTCTGGCGAGGGCGCACCATCCCCGCGATCCCCGCGCATGGCAGGCTCAACATTTAGCAATCGTGCCCAGCTGGCCAGAACAATAGCCAAAAAGCCGTGCGCCGACTCCATCGGCGGCCAACGCCGGAACAATCGCTACAACCGGAATAGTCACGCTGGTCAACGCACTTTACATCCCCTCTCTTTGACAAAGTCATCGACTTTCGCGCTCTTGGCGCAACAGAAGGTAGGCTTCTCTCGTTCCCTACTCAGCGATGACTCGACGCCCGCAGGTAACTTGCACAATGACCGAATTCACGATCTCGCAGTCGCTCCATTCGCTGGCGCCGGTTTGTCTGGACGGAGGCGTTGGCTGCCTGATTCGCATTCATCCCGCCGACGATGTGGGTGGATTCTGGCAATTGGACGGCGACGCTTTCGTGATTGGCCGCGTCGGAGAATGCGATATCCAGGTCATGGACGAGTCCGTATCCCGGCACCATGCGGCGATTCGCTTTGACGGCGTGAATTACGTCGTCTCCGACCTGGGCAGCACCAATGGAACGTTCGTCAATGACGAACGAATCTCCGAGAAGGTGCTCGAGCCGGAGGATCGCATTCGCATTGGCCAGCAGATCTTCAAGTATCTGGCGGCCGATGACATCGAAGTGCAGTACCACCACACGCTGTACCGAATGGTCACCACCGACGGGCTGACGCAAGCTCACAATCGCCAGTATATGGAGGAGGCGTTGGAGCGCGAGTTGACCCGAGCCCGCCGCCACCAGCGACCGCTGGCGATGCTGATGATGGACATCGATCACTTCAAGCAGGTAAACGACTCACACGGACATCTCGCTGGCGACGAAGTGTTGCGCGAGTTCAGTCGCCGAGCGCGATTGCAACTGGAGGACGAGATCTTCTGTCGCTACGGTGGCGAAGAGTTCGCCGTGGTCGCTGGCGAGTGTGATCGCGACACGGCGATCGCCTTGGCCGAGTCAATCCGCAAAGCCGTGGCGGAGAAGCCGTTCGAAACCAGCGACGGCTTGCTGGAAGTAACCGTCAGCATCGGAGTCGTCGAAGCGCTCACCGTCGGCTGCCAAACCGTGACCGAACTGATGAGCGGGGCGGACAGTTTGCTCTACCAAGCCAAAGAGTCGGGACGCAACCAAGTCGCGGCCTGCGCCCCCGAGTAGCGATTCATCTGCTTGCCCGGCTTCACGGCCTTCCTAGTGGACCGTCAAGCCTTCGTTCTGGGGTTGGAGAACTCGCGAAGTCGTGGCGAGCCACGAGGTTGGGGCGGCGACCAACCCACCGTTTTAGTGTTGACGGGGCACTAGCCCTTTTCGAACACGCCGGCGCGCTCCATCGCGTCTTCCAAGAAGTAGTTCATGTCCTGGGCCTCATCGGCATGGAGCACGTCGTAGGCATGGGCAGCGCTGCGGGCGTGGTAGAGCTGCTCGCGGAGGCTGCCGTTCTGCGTGATCGCGCGGGCGAAGGCGGCCAACACCTCCAAGTGGCGTTTGCGGTCCGTCTGCGGAGTGGCCAGCAGCAACACCGCGTGCACTGGCTTTCCGTCCGGCGCCTGCAACTGCAGCCCGCGCGTGCTGATGCCGAGCATGCCCTGCATCTCCGCGCCCTCGGGCAAAATCACGTGCGGAATCATCAGGCCCTCGCCTAGACAAGTGGACTCCTCGTTCTCGCGCTGAATCGCCAGCTCGATGAACTCCTCTTGTGAAATCGAAAACCGCTCGACGCCATAGAGCTGCGCGGCGAGCCCGCGAATAATCTCATCCTTGCTCTTGCCGGTGAGGTCGACGGTGATGTGATGCTCATCGAGAAAATCGAGCAGTCGAGCGCGGTCCATGTTCGCCTCGCCGGCGGCCTGCAGGCAATATCGCGTGACGCTTGGGCCGAGCAGCTGATTGATGGCCAACGCCGCCAAGCCGACGGTCGTGACGGTCTGGCCCCATTCGGCAAGCCGCGGATCCGACTGCACGACGAGAATCAAACCGACCGCCACGCCGCCATGGGGCAGCAACGCGGGGCCGAGATACTTGCGGACAGGCCAGGTGGCGCCGGCGATTGACATCGCGGCAAAGGCGCCGATCGACTTGCCGACCACGCGGGCGGCGAAGTAAATGATCACCATTCCGATCATCGGCAGCACCAAGCTGAAGTCGAGCCGCATGCCGGCGAGCGTATAAAAGCCGGCGAACAACGCGCCGCCGAAAGTCGACAGGTAAGCCTCCGTGGCGCGGATCACATCATGCCTCAGATTGGAGGCGGCGATGCCGGCAAACGTGCAGGCCAGGATGCCCGAACAGTTGAAGCCACGCGCAGCGCCCCAAGCGCCGAGAATCACGGCCACCATCACCGGCCCCAGAAATGCTGGGCCAACGACGAATCGCGTCAGCAGCAGCGCGACGACCGAGCAGCCAACGCCCACGCCGGCAGTGGCGGCGAACTCGGCGCCCACGGACGCGAAGGCGTGCTGCCACGTGTTCTCCGCTCCGCCGGGAATGAAGGATGCGGCAAACACGAAGCCGCCGACGGCGACCATGTCGATCAGAGCGACTGCCGCGACCAAGGTGCGAGTGAGAATGCCTTTGGCGCGTGCCTCCTGTGCGACCAGCGCGGTGGTGCCGGGCGCACCGGCGATGGCAATCGCGCCCAGCAGCAGCGCAGCTCGCGCGTCCATGCCCGCCACAAACACCATCCCCAACACCACGACGGCGGGCGTGCAGACCAATTCGGCGAGCATCAACAAGCCGAGCCGCAGTCGCGCGTTTCGCAGACTGGCCAGATGCAAGGTCGCACCCAGCGTGAAGGCGATATAGCCCAGCACAAAATTGGCGAAGGCCGAGTAGCGGGTGAGATCCTCCATGCCGGGCATTTGCATGGCGCGCAAAGCGATCCCCGTCCCAATCCATCCGGTGACTTTGGGCAGGTGCAGGCGGCCCACCAATTCACCGCCCACAATTCCCATCACCAAAATGATGGCCAAGCCAAGCAGCGGGTCTTCAAAGCTCATGCAGCACATCGACGCGGGTGAACGAAAGCCGCTCCAAAACGGAAATGCGGCAAACGCATCCTAACGAACTGGCGTTCCGTCCCCAAGGCGGGGCCCCGCGATCGCGCCCCTTGGGACCACCTGCACGAGCATGGCAGGAGATCGGCCACGCGCTCGAGACTCTGCCTGAGCCACATTCCGCCTTCGAAGTGCAGGCCGATTGCGAGGCCAACGCCGATTCGCCACGGCGATTGACAAATCACGCCGCGTTGGCGGACCGCTCGTCAAGCGTGTTAAGCCACTGCCATTCCAATGCGCATGCGGGACGAACAACACGGATTTTGTGCGCCAATTTCTATCCCACAATCGCGCGCAGCAAACGATAGATCCACGAGCACAAACGCGAGTCACGCGCAGTTGTGCGGTTCTCGTTCCATCGTAGCGTCGCTTGCGCGCAGTTTCCGAGCGCGATGCCGCATTGAACATTGCGCTCCGCGCAAGCTCGTTGCATCATCGCTTTTCGATGCCTTTGAAACAGCCGAAGCATCGCTTGCTTCATTCCCTTGCAGCGTGCTGAAGAAGCTTCAATGCCGCTCTTCGACCGCCTGCTTCGTTTGCTTCGGCAGCGTCAGCAATGTCACGCAACAACAACGAACCAACTCTCCACAGTTCGCCAAATTTTTTTGTCTTCACTAACAACTTCCGGAGAACTAGTTTGCATACGACGCGCACGCGCAGCCCGCGTTTTTTTGTTGACATGTTTCTGTCATCTGTTAGTTTCATACACAGCTCAATCGCTTTCTCATTGAGCGACTTTCTTTCTGCCGCCAACTCTTATCTTGGGCATACGGGGCACTCGGGGCGCTGCAAGCAAGGCGCCGCTCAAGCGGGGCGTCTTTCTGCTTGGCCAGTTGACACACAATCACCTGAATTGGTGACTTCTTGTCAGGAGCTCACCAACCAGGGTGGCGGTGAGGCGCGCCGCTGCGCTCCCTTCAACCACGGGAGGCAAGCATGAAACGGCTTTCTGTCATCATTCCCGTTTACAACGAGCGGGCTACGATTCGCAGCGTGATCGCTCGATTCGAGGAGCTCAATTTGGAGGATGTCGAGCTGATCCTGGTGGATGACGGCTCATCGGACGGGACCACAGAGATCCTCCAAGAGGCCGCGCCTGTCACTGCCAAACTCATCTTGCAGCCGAGCAACGGCGGCAAGACCTCCGCGGTACGAGCTGGACTCGCCGTCGCCACGGGCGATTGGGTGCTCGTCCAAGACGCCGATCTGGAATATGACCCGGCTGACATCCCACGGTTGCTCGCCAAGGCGGACTCGATCGGAGGCGGACCGTTGGCTGTTTACGGCAAGCGGCCCAGCTACTGGTCGCGGCCGCGCCGCTGGATGTTCGCGGCAGGAGTGCTGGCAATCGACGTGGCAATGCTCGCCATCCACCGCAGATGGGTGCGCGACCACGCGACTTGCTACAAGCTTACACCCCGGCATGTGCTCGAAAGCTTCCAACTCGAGTCAACCGGATTCGAAGGCTGTGTCGAGATCACGGCGAAATTGATGCGGGCGGGAATCCCGATCTATCAGATCCCGATTGCGTATCACCCTCGCCGCACCAACGAAGGCAAGAAGCTAACGGCCAGCTATGGCTGGACAGCCTTAAAAGCGGCATGGCACTGGAGAACATGGCGCCCGCGACCGGTCCACCGAGCCTCACAAGGGTCGCCTGCGATGGAGGCCCGGCCGGTCGCTGACGCCAACACCTCGGCGCCTGCCGAGCCCGCGTCAGTCCGCGTCGATGCGTGAGCGATAGATCGCCACCGTTGGTGAGAGAAACTCATCCGGCGCAAGCTGCAGCAACTGTTGCAGCAGCTCGGCCTGATCGGGCTCCGACTCTCCGACGAGGCGATTCCATGGGGCCGGAGCTCCTAGTCCGCGCAGCGCGATCAGCTCAATCTTTGGTTCGATCCGAGAACGCTCCCGTCGCGTGTCGTGCAGCCGCTCGTCGAGCAGCCTGCGCAACGCTGCGACGGGCGGCGGATTGGCAATGCCGGCCCAACGTTGCGGCAGGCGGGTATGAATGCAGACGTACTGCCGCACTCCAGGACCGGGAGGATGCCGTTGCAGCCACGACTCCAGTCGCCAAAGATCCTGGCCGCCGTCGAAGTTTGTGTCGTGCAGCGCCGCCGGAACGCGATACGCGCCACCCACCAACGGGCTCGCGTAGGCAAAGAAGTGCGGGGTGTTCGCCACAAACTCCCAGCACAACACCACCGTCAACGCGGCGAACGACAACGAGCACGAGCGATAGGTGCGAAACACATGAGGCCAGACAATTCCGATGGAGATCCAAAGGCACGGCAAGGCCGGAAACAGATAGCGAACATTCAGCGCCATGGCGGCATTTGCGGAAAGCATCGCGAAGAGAAACGCGGCGTTCGCCAAGCAGAGCACCAGCATCCCGCGCTCTTGCAACGCTTCGCTGGTGGATGTCGGGGCAGCGCTCGTGTCGCTGGACTGAGGCGGGCGACGGCAACAGGTGAACGCTCCGATTGCAAGCACGACCAAGCCCGCGCAAAAGCCCACGCTCTCCTTCGCAATCAATCCAAACAAGTAGTACCAGTAATTTCCATTGGGATACCAGACGCCGAGCACATAGGTGGGAAATCCTTCCTCGAGATCGAGCTTCTGTTCGTCAATGCCGACGAGAAACTGCTTGGGAAACGGCGAAGGCAGACGGCGCAACCATTGCAAGGCCGCCGAATTTTCATGCTCCATCCAACCGAACAGCTGACTTTCAAACTGATGCTCGCCCAACGGCGTTCCAATGTCTCGTCCGCCATACAACACCCACACCATCAGCAGGGCGATGAATCCGTGCAGCAGATGGTGCTTTAACAGCTGACCTGGCGAGACGCGCGACTTCATTGCCCGCGCCGACGCCATTGCCATCAATGGCCAAACCACGAAGAGAGGGCAGAACGTGAACTTGGTCCCCATGCATCCTCCCCACGCCGCGCCAACCAATGCGGAGCGGCCTCGCGTCGGGCGCTCCAGCCAGCCGATGGTCGTCAACAACAACGCGACCATCGCCGCCGCGGACAAGCCATCGGGGAGCAGCGTCCAGCCATGCCCGAGATACATCGGGCTCCCCAAACAGAGCATCGCGGCGATCAGCGCCGCACGGGCATGCCGCCGCACTGTGGTCACCACAACCACCGCCAATGCCGTCTGGAGCAGCAAAATGCGAAACAGCCGGCCAGCGCGAAAGTACGAGCGAAAGTCACGCTCATTGCGAGCCGCAAAGCTGACGGCAATGTCGTGCTCCAACCGCTGTCCGGGAGGGATCGCCGAAGCGGGTGGCGCCAAAGGTGGCCGAGGGCTCAGCAGACAGTATCCCGGCAGGGCCGCCAACACTCGATGGAGCGGCGGATTGACTCGGTAGTAACCGGGATCGCCCGTTTGCAGCGTGGCAATTCCCGCAGCGAGATGGGACGCCTCGTCGCTAACGGGCGCGGACGTCCATGCCTGCCAAACCATGACCGTCGTGGAGCAGGCGAACGCCAGCCCTACCGCAGCTTTCCAGCCCGCCCATCGACGACGCTCCAACCCCTGATCGACCAAGCCTGTCCCCTTCAAGTCCGCGCCGAAAACACAATCGTTCCCGCCACTCATTGTGACCGATTCGCGCTCGCCGTGACTACAGCGCCCTGCGAGAGCCAAAGCGTTGTGGTCCCGAGCACAACTGATTTATCAAACGAGGCCAACCATGAACAGATTTCCCGCCGTCCTGTTGGGGATCATTGCGGCGCTGCTCGGCGCCGTCGCCACGCTCAAACTGAACGCCGCATTGCGCGACCCGATGATCGACCTCGCCACGGGCTGGCCGCGGCCGCTGATCTGGGCGGTCGGCTATCTGGAGCTCGGCGCCGCGTGCGCGCTGTTCTGGCTGATCGCCCACGGCCGGTTGCGGGCCGCCTGGCTCGCAGAATCGCTGCTGACGGCGGTGTTCATCAGCTTCACCGCGTTCCGACTTGTGCAATCCCCCAACCTGCCCTGCGCCTGCTTCGGCTCGACCCGAGTTTCGGAAAGCGCCGTGATGGCAGGCTTGTTTCTCGTCGCCGCAACGCTGTTGGTGTGCCGCATGCTACTTCCCCGTGAAGGCCTGCGAGAAGCGTTGCGGTTGAAGGGACTCGTTACACCCAGCACTTTCGGTGTCGCGTTTGGCCTGGCTCTGTTCGGCACGGCAGTCGCCGGCGCGCTGTCAACCCAGCTCCGCACTCGCGTCGTTGCCCAGCTCGGCCTCGCCGAAGTGACGGCGCGAGACGTGACCTTCGATCAACTGCCAACGGGAAAGCTCGGCACGGTGCAGGTCACGTTGGTCAATCACTCGGAGTCTCCGATCGAAGTGGTCGGAGCGAAAAACTCGTGTTCGTGCTTTTCCATCGCTCGCAACCGATTCAAGATCGCGCCGGCCTCTGCGGAGACGGTGGACATTGAAATCTATTCGCGCAACGTCGGTCCGTTTCGTCAACGGCTGACTTTTTTTCTCGTCGGTGGACACCAGCGCGTAGTTGACGTCCACCTTTTCGGCACCCTCGTAGAGGAGAAGATTTGATGAATGGCGTATGCAAGTTTGTGTCGTCCGCGTTGGTGGTCCTGGGCATGTGCATGCTGATCCTCACGCTCACGGTGGGAGCGGCGGGACCGGCGGTCGCTGGCAGCACCGGCCTGTTCTGTGGCACCGCGGGCGCCTGCGACCGCAACTGCGGCGGCTACGGTGGCTGCTGGCTGGGCGGCTGCGACGCGGCCTGGGGATGCACGCTCTGCGTCTGCTCGGGCTGGGGCTGGTGTAGTTGTATTTAGACCAGCGGAGGGGTCTGACACGTTAGCCGACCGCACTTCGCTGGCGGAGCGGCATCGCGTCTGGCCATCGAGCGAGTCCGCCGGGCTCTCAACCCGGCGGGCTCCTCTCCTTCTTCACACATACGCGTTTCATCGCACATGAGGCTTGAGCCAATATGTACCGAAGCATTTTCCCGTGGGCCGTCGCCCTGTTTGTCATCGTGCCGGGCGCTTCGCCAGCGTTGGCGGGCGATGCGGAGTTGGCGCGTTTCAACGCCGAAGCCGAGTCCGCCTGGCAGCGGCTTTACAAGAAGCAAGCCGACCTCAATCAAATCAACCTCGTCCAGACCACCAGTGGCACTCGCGCTGGCGTGGCGTTCGATGAGACCTTGACGGTGGAAGTCATTCGCAAGGAAGACAAGTTCGTCATGAGCCGCGTGATCGACGGCCGGCCCACGGACAAATTGCCTCCCAGCACGCGCGCCATCGCGGAAGCCGATGTCATCTATGGCGCCAGCGGTTCGTACTACTTTCAAATCATGGACAAGGATCGCAAAGCCGAGTGGTCCATCGTCAAGGTCGACGAGGCGGAGCTCAACGGCGTCCAGCACGTGCCCGACATTAGGCACGGCATGGTCAACCTGCCGTCCTCGGGAATTCCCGTCACGGCGCTCGGCCCTTCGGCTCAGCACGCGCGGGCAGTCAAGGCAGAGACCGTCGAACATCAAGGAAAGAGCTGCATCGCGGTCGAGTTTGCCGTCAACGAGGACGAGAGCGGAATCTACCACTGCGACGATGTCTTTCAAAAGCCGGACTTCGACATGCGCCCTTTCAAGAAGTGCCGGGTCGTCTTTTCGCCGGAGCAGAACTGGCTCCCGTTGCACGGCGACTTTCAGATTCAGGACCGAGGACGCACCATGGAGTTCGCGGTCGACTGGGTGTTTCAACCGATTGGGACAGCCATCGACGAAGTTGTCCTCAGCAAGGAGTCGGTAACGATGTCGACCGATGGAGCGACGGTCGCCGTGACATCCGACTTCCGCCGCCAACAGGCCGACGAAGCGGACAACCGCTTCACGCTGAGCCATTACGGGCTGCCCGAGCCGACCTTGGGCACAACCTCCAATTCCGTTTGGTACTTCCTGCTGGCAAGCGTGCTTATGATCGCGGGAGGCATCGGGCTGCGCCGCATGAGCAAGCCACGTGCATCAGGCAAGGTCAGCGCGCGGATGCAGCCCACCTGACGGGACGCTGTCGAGCGCGCCGCCTGCACCCGCTCGTTGACGCCTCGCGCACGATCCATTCAGGGCGATTGTTCACACATCCAGCACCCAGCCATGATGCAACATGCGAAGAGCCCATCTAGCCCTGCTGATGTCGATCCTAGCAGTGTCTACGGTCCAGTCCGCGGAGCGGATCCGTGGGAGTTTTGACGAGTCATTGCAGGGCAACCCACTTTTTGACTCGACCTTCCCCAACGGCACTTTCGACTTTGGGCCCGAGGGGATGCGAATTCGCTGGAACGATGTGATCCAGTCGCTGCCACCCTGCCAGTTTCGATCAAAGTTCGGCCTGCAGGGGGACTTTGAAGTCGTGCTCTGGGTCTCGCCGCACGAGCTAGGCATCCCGGCCGGCGGCTGGGGAAACGGTGTCATGTTGCGAATCGACTTCAAAGACCAGCGGAGATCGGGAGTGTCCGTGCATCGCATGGCGCAGGCGGATGGAACGCAAGTGTTCTCCGCGGACCACACGGCGGAGGGCATGGCCAATCACGATGTTCGCGGGTCGACGGTGGAGCGAGAGATCGAGGCGATGGTGGTGCGACGCATAGGCGACCGTCTTCTGGTGGCAAGCATCACGGAGTCCCGGGAGCACCCGCTATGCGAGTTCTCAGTCACTCGGGCCGATGTTCACCCTGTTTCATTTCATGTCCATACGGGTCGCTCTGTCGGCGCGTTGGACGTCTCGCTGCGCGGATTCGAAATCGAAGCTGACGAAGTTGTGTCAGCACAGACTCTGAAGCGGCGGCACGACGACTCGAAACTGTTCGTCGCCGCCACGGCTTGGATATTGCTGATGTGCTTGACGTTCGCTCGCCTTCGCCGCAAGCAAGACGCGCCGGAGACCTCCAACGCACTCGCTGCAGATCGGCCCATCCTCAACGTCAACCTTGGAGACTTGGCCTATGGCTGGGTGCTCGCCGCGGCACTTTTTGCCTTGGCTGACTATCGAAAGCAGCATCCGGGTCCGTCGCAGTGGCTGCGTCCCGACCTCTCGGGCCAGCTGGGCGCGGAGAACGACACGATCGCCGTGTCGCTCAGGCAAGGCGAGGGATTCGCCAACGTCTTTCATGAGCAGACCGGCCCCACCGCGTGGATGCCGCCACTTCTGCCGTGCCTCACCGCGGGGCTGTACTGGCTTTGGGGCGACCACCGCCAGTCGGTCGTGGAGACGGTTCGCGTCCTCAACGCGCTGGTCATCGTCCTCTCAGCGACCATAGTGATGGCGCTCTGCCGGCGACTAAGAGTCCCGAGGTGGCTTGGCGCGACAGTGTTGACGGCGGGCCTGTTGGCGGACTTTTTCGAGCTCTACCAACGAACGCACGACACATGGCTGATTCTGCTCGAGCTGAACTTCTGCATGCTCGGCGCCTGCTGGCTGTGGCGAAAGACGCCAACCATGGGCCGAACAATTGCTTGGGGAGTGTTCGGCGGCGCCTGCGCCTTGACGAGCCCCGTTTGCGGGTTCGTCTGGGCCAGCCTGACCACGCTCTGTTGGTGGCCCTTGGCCATGCCGCGTCCCAGCGTCGACAGGACGCCCCGCGGGGCCGCCTACGCCGCGCGGCCGTTGGTCACTGCGGCGCTGGTCTCGATGGTCGCGGTAGCTCCATGGGTGATCCGCAACAAAATGGCGCTCGGCAAGTGGACGCCGATCAAGTCCAACGGTCTCTACGAAGTCTGGCAGTCTCAGGTGCTGGATGACGATGGCGTGCTCGACTCCAGCTCAGCGTTTCAACACCCCTGGGGCAGCCACGGCGCGCAGCGGGAACGGTATGCCGAAGTCGGCGAGATCGCCTTTGTCGCCGAGCGTTGGGAACCTACCATCGCATCGATCCGCAACGACCCCGTGGAGGTGCTCCGGCGCATCTCCAATCGCTGGTGGGCAGCCACCTTGTACTACCAGCCGATGGTGCCGTCCGACGAGAGCCTCATTTGGCCAATGCGAGGCAAGCGTGCATTCTTTCCGATCCCGTTCCTCGCGCTGCTGACGGTGTTGTCGCTGCGGCGCCGGCTGGAGCCGGAACTGCTGGTAGCGATCAACGTCTACTTGGCGCTGCTGGGCCCCTATGTCGCCATCAGTTACTACGACCGATACGCGGCCCCGGCGGTAGTCGCCAAGCTGCTGATCGTGCTGTACGCCATTGACACCCTGCGGCCCCAAAAGCGACAGCCGCCCGTCCAAGAAGAGACGCATGCCGCAGTGACCGTGGCTGAGCCGAATTCCAGAGGCATGCGGGCAACCGGCGAGCTGACCGTAGTCCCATACGAAGCACACACCAACTCGGCTCGCTGATCTCGCAACGGATCACGCAATGTATCGACGCGACGTTGCAGTGACTCGTTGGCGCCCTACTCAAACCGGAGCTTCATGACATGAGCCCGATGCGACATTGTGACGCTTCTCATGGTTCAAGCAGTCGCCGCTGTGCGAACCACCCACCGGGCCTCACAAGGGTCGCCTGCGATGGAGGCCCGAACTGTCGAAACGGATTCACACTGGTAGAGTTGCTGGTGGTGATGTCGATCATTTCCCTGTTGGTCAGCTTGTTGCTGCCCGCAGTGCAGATGGCCCGTGAAACGGCGCGGCGGATCAGCTGCGCCAACCATTTGCATCAGCTCAGTCTCGCCATTCAGTTGCATGCAGACACCTTCCGCATGTTGCCGGGCAACGGCGGCTTCACGCCGGACAGCACCATCGACTCCACATCGGGGGCGCCGACGATCATCACCACCACTGACACTTTGTACGGGACATTTCACCAGTGGGGCATAGGCCGGCCCGGAGCGGCGCCCGCGACCCAGCCCGGCGCCTGGTCGTTCGCCATCTTGCCGTATCTCGAGCAGAAGGCGGCCTACGACCGGCTGGCTATCGCCGAGCGGCAGCCGATGTACCTCTGCCCGTCGCGCAGCCGACCCGATCCATTGCCGACCGTCAACGACGCCTTTGGCCAGTACGAGTCGGCCGGGTGGGCGTGGGCTCGCACCGATTACTGCGCCAATAGCAAGATCGCCACCAACTATCCGGAGGTGAAGCGAGTGGCGTTCATCACCGACGGGCTTTCCCAAACCCTGATGCTTGGGGAGAAGGCGTTCGACTTCACCGTGCACGTGCCCACCAGCTGGTACTGGGACGAGCCGATCTTTTCAGGAGGCTCGAAGGGCACAGCTCGCTCCGGCCTGACGATCGTCCCAGATGGGCGAGACATCGCCTTTAAGGACAACTGGGGCTCCGCCCACCCGGGAGGCGCGATGTTTTCTCGCGCAGACGGGTCCACACAGTTTGTCACGGGCACGATCACCTTCCCCGTACTTCGCGCTCTGCTCACTCCCAACGGCTCCGACGTGGAGGCCATCGACGCGCCATGACTCGAATGCATGATCCCGCCCGCTCCCTTTCTGCCTCACACCGATTTGACAGGGCCCACCACACTGCTGTCATGGCGCTGGCGGCCCTCGTCGCTACGGCCACGCTGGTCACGCCATCACTCGCGGTTGAAGAGCTCATTGCCAATCTGGCTTACGCCAATCGTGACCCGATCATCGAGTTCACCGGGCCTGCTCCCGGAAGCGACGACCGGGCCGATGTCACTTCAAGCGGCGTTCGCGTCCGACAAGGCGGGGATGTTGCCGGCGTGATTCCCGGCAGCACGAACGTCAAGATGGTCGTCAGCGGCCAAGGCGACTTTGAAGCGCGTCTCGACTGGCAAGTCAATCGGCTTGATGAACCCGTCGCTGGCTGGGGCCAGGGGTTGTTGTTCTCCGTCGCCCTGGACGACGAGCGTCAAACCGTCCTGCAGCTCGCGCTGCTCGCACGTCCCGGCAAAGGCACGCGGATTCGCGCCGAGTTGCTCGGCCGTTTCGTCGAGGAGCCAGTGCAAAAGTACTTTGACCGGCCGTTCGAGGACGGCGAATTCGTGATCGCTCGCCGCGGCGACACTGCGAGCTTTCAGATTGTCGATCACGCGGGCGATGGAACCGCACGCGAACTGTTCTCCCTGCCCTGCCCGACCGAGGACATTCGCAAAGTAGGCGCTTATTGCACGCGGCAAAAGGAAGGCAATACAAGTGCCGACTTCCTGCTTCGCAAATTGCAGCTCACGATCGACAGCTTGTATGCCGTGCAAGCTCCCAAGCAACATCGGTTCCGTTGGTGGTACATGCTCGTTGGCGGACAAGTTCTGCTAGTCGCCGCGCTGCTTCTCCTCCGTCAACGTTAAAGCTCGAGAACTTGACTGTCCACAGGTGCGCGACCGCGCAGAGTGCGTCCCGGGAACTAAGACACTCCAACTCTACGACAGGCTCATGTCATGCGACAACTCGGACTGACCGTCTTGATCAGCATCTTTGGTGGCGGCGCGGCCGCGCTCGTGTCACACCAAGCGCGCGTCGCTCGGCAAGTGACGGAAGTGGCGCCGGCGATGATTCAACCGGCGCAGCTGCTTTCCCAACCGCTCCGCACAACAGCCGTGCGGACGGCCGTCGATCCCTGGACGGTGGTGGACGCCTTTCCCGAAACGGATGCGTTGTGCGGCGCCATGCAGCTCCGCGCCCATCCGACATCGGAGGATAGCTGGATCGTGGCCACATTTCCGGGCCAAGTCCTGCAGCTGCAACGCACCGACGACGGACTTTCGGTGCGGACGCTTGTCGATATCCGCTCGAAAGAGGTCCAATGGCTCTATTCCTTCGCCATTCACCCGCGCTTCGCCGAGTCCAAACAGCATCGCAAAATTTACGTTTTCTATCAGCTCCACCAAACCGATCAGACTCCGTTTCGCTATCGAGTCTCGGCGTTCGACTTGGGCGACATATTGGACGCCGATCGCGACTCGCCCGCCCCGCCGCCCATCCCGCCGCCCAACGAGCAGGTGCTGATTGAGCAGCTGCTCGAGACCCACCATCACGTCGGCGGCGCCTTGGAGTTCGACCAAGACGGGTTTCTGCTCGTGTCGGTCGGCGACAACGGCGAGTGGAAAGACAACAAGTCCAACTCCCAGCGAATTGATGACCAGCTCTTGTCAGGAATTCTCCGCATCGATGTCGATCAGCGCGGCGGAGAGATCAGCCGTCCGATCAAGCAACGGCATCGCGGCGTGCTCCGCCAACATTACTTTGTGCCAGCCGACAATCCTTTTCTGGATGTGCCGGGCGCGAATCCGGAGTTTTGGTCGATTGGGCTGCGGAGCCCTTATCGCATGAGCGTCGATGCGCTCACCGGCGATGTTTGGGTGGGAGAAGTGGGTCAGGACCGCATGGAACAGATCGAGCGGCCGCGACGAGGCTCGAATCATCAATGGAGCTATCTGGAAGGCAGCTTGCCGTTCGATGAAAGCTACCTCCAAGGCGTTCCGCCAAGTCCGTTGATCGGCGATCCCGTCGGGCCGTTCTATGAGTATGAACACGCTGACCAGGACTATTGCATCGTCGGCGGCTTGGTCTACCGTGGCGATCTCTACCCCGAGCTCAAGGGGCGCTACCTGTTCGGTGACAATCAGTCGGGCCGCATCTGGAGCATCCACCCCGAGGATCCCGCCGACAAACAACTGCTGTTAAGACTCCCTAGCGGCAAGCGGCACGCCAGCCTGACGAACATCTCCGCCGATGCGCGTGGCCGCATCTTTCTGACTCATTTCGCCTCCACGCCCGAGACGGCCTCCGTGCACGAGCTGCGGCGGACAGAGAGCTCACCGCCGCTGCCTCAGTGGCTGTCGGAAACCGGTCTTTTCGCCGATGTGCAGGCTTTTCAGTTGGCGCCCGGGTTCGTCCATTACGACGTGAACACGCCGCTGTGGTCCGATGGCATGCAGAAGAATCGCTGGCTGCGATTGCCGCCCGGTGTGTCGATCGACAACAGCGACGCCGACGCGTGGCAATTCCCGCCCGGAACGACGCTGATCAAACACTTTGAGAATCCCGCCGACTTAGTCGATGGCCCGTCCCACAATCAACCAAGACGAATCGAGACGCGAGTGCTGTTCGTCGATGAGGAAGGCGGCGTGGCCGGCGCGTCCTATCTTTGGAATGAAGAGCAGACTGACGCAGAACTGCGTCTAGAACGAGAAGAGCTCACGATAACGCATGTCCCGAAAGCGGCCAGCATCGAGGGCGACACTTTCCAATATCGTCTGCCGGGGCATCGCGACTGCGTGGTCTGCCACAACCCCAGCTACTCGGTGCTGGGGGTCTCCCAGCGGCAACTCAATCGTGAAGTTGTCGACGCGGAGGGCGCCGCCGTCAACCAGCTTGTCTCCTGGTCACAACAAGGCCTGTTGTTGCATCCGTTGAATGACGAGCAGGCGACTGCACTGCCGCGTCTAGCGCCGATCGACAGCGCCGCGTCGCTGGAGTATCGCGTGCGGTCGTACCTGCACAGCAACTGCAGCTTTTGCCACTATCCCGAGGGCACACAGCGCACTCAATTTGACGCGAGCATCGCCACCTCGTTGAACGAAGCACAAATCATTGACGGCAAGGCCGCCACCGAGTACTTCGTCATCGACGGCGCGAAGCCGAACCGCATCGTCAAGCCGGGATTACCCGACGACTCGGCGCTGTTTCGCCGCTTGTCCACCTTCGAGCACGAGACGGCCATGCCCTATCTCGGCAGGCGCACGCAACACCGCGAAGCGGTCGAGCTAGTTCGCCAATGGATTCTCTCGCTCGAACCGTAGATCAGCAACCACGGCGGCGCCTTGGCCTTGCATTCCGTCGGGTGCGTCTTCTCCTGCGGCAAACTCCACCGACATATCGACCTGCGAGCCAACCAGTCGTTCAATCTGAGCCAGCGTGCCGGCAAGCGTGGCTTTCGTCCGCGCGACTTGCACCTGGTATGAGAGCAGCTCCCGGTAAATGTCGACCAGCTCCTTGAAGTCGGCACGTTTGCCCTGATAGTCCGCCAAAGCAACCTCCAGGGCTTGCTCCGTGCGAGGAACGAGGCGATTGCGAAACAGGTCGAGTTGCTCGATGGCCGCGTAGGTGGCGGCAACCTGTCGGCGCAGCTGGCCTCGCAATCGATCACGCTCGGCCTCCCGCCGGCTGATCGAGCTGCTGCGTTGATGAGCAGCCTCACGCACTCCCGCGTCAATGCGGTCTCGCCATATCGGCAACGTGACGCCGAGCGTAAAGTTGAGATTGTCGTGGCCATTGGCCACAGGGCTCAGCGCGTTGGTGTTGTCGTCGAGGATCGCGTAGCCAAGTCCCAGCTGAAGGTCAGGGTACTTTTCGAGGCATGCCAGCCGCTCTTTGGCTCGATCACGAGCAATCTCGGCCGCGAGTCCGCGCAGCGATGGATTGCATTGTTCCGCTCGGGCGACCAAGTACTCGAGCTCGGGAATTGTCTCGGCGATCTGCAGATCATGGTATGCGGTCGGCATCAGGTCCACGGGCTGGCGGACCAGTGCGCCAAGGTCCGCTCGCGCTTGCTCTTTCTGTCTGCGCAACTGAATCAGTTGTTCTTCGAGCTTGTCGGCCTCCAATTGGGCTCGCAGCACGTCTCGCTGCGGGCCGCCGGCTTCGTTCCGCGCCTCGGCAACCGTCAGCAGGTCGCCGACTACCTCTTTGTTCTCTTCCACAATGGCCGTCAGAGCGTCTGCCAACCAGAGCTCGTAGTACGCCAACTGCACCGCCTCGATGATCTCACGCTCGGCCTTTGCCACTTCGGCCTGAGCGATCCACACCTCGCGACTGGCAACGTCGCCGCGCACGGTTCGTTTCTCGGGCCACGGCACCTTTTGGCTGAGCGCGAATTGATGCGCCATGCGACCGCCGGCGGTCTGCAACGCTTGGTCTTGAATCGACCAAAACGTGTTGTTGAACAGAGGATTGTCGAGCGCCGTCGCCTGGGGAACACGATGGCTGAACGCAGCGACTCGCTGCCGCGCCGCCACGATTTTGGGATGTGCTGCGACGGCTTGCGCGACCAAAAACTCGAGGTCTGTCGTTTCGTTCTCGGCCGTGAACTCCCGCTGAACGGCCGCAGCGTTGGCCGGCGAAACCGCGAGCCGACCCGGATTCCCGGCAGCCGCCGGAGTTGTCCCGGCGGTGAACGCCGTTTGGTGAACCGAGGGGGCCGGTTGTGACGGTTGGGCAGTTTCACCGGCAGCGTCGCGCACCACCGACGTGGGGTGCAAGGCTGGGTCGCCAGCGTCGCGGTGGCGCCAAGCGCATCCCGACAGCTGCGCGACGAGCATCAGCGCGAGTCCGCCGACAGAGCGTCGGTGGACCGCCGAAACGCCATTTTTCCGTGTCATCATGGCATCCGAGCGCCTGAGGTGTCGTAAAACTGTCCAACGTAAATGCAATGGACGCAACCGAATCCGACTTGCCTGACCTTTCGAACGTACTGATAATGTGAGGTACCCGCTCAAGGTTCCTCCTTCGGGTCCTGCAATGGAAAACTTCCGACCAATCCGCATTGCCGTCAGCCTTTCACTGATCGTCACGATGTTGACGCAATCGGTGTTGGGTGCTGTCGCCATCGCCGGTTGCGGTGAAGCAAGTTGCGAACGACCGACAAGCACAGCGTGCACTGGTTGTTGTTGTGGCGAGGCCAGCTCGTCCGCAACCACCTGTTGCTGCTGCGCCGTGAAGGTTTCGTCAGCCCGCCCAGCTAAGGTCAGGACAGCGAACCGTCCAACCGGTCCCTCGGGCCTCATAAGGGTCGCCTGCGATGGAGGCCCGACCGGTGTTTCCGCTGTCTGCCTCTGCCGATTGGCGCCGATGCCTGTGGACCGCGGGCCGCGTTCACGAGCGGTGGAATCCGAAGTGCTGCTGAACCAGCTCGCCTCGACGAGCGCAGCTGCTTTCTGCCTCGTTCCGAAAACGGACGGTGTTCGCGGACACAACGAGAGCATCGCGCCACTTGATTCTGGCTGTTGCTACCAGACTCTCCTCTGCGTGTGGCGACTCTAAGCTCAGGGACACGGGAAGAATCATTCCCTCGTTTCCTCGCAAGCAGCCCGGTCCGCCGGACCTCACAAGGCTCGCCTGCGATGGAGGCCCGAACGCTCATCGGCAGTGCATAGCAGCACCATGCCCCGCCAACACTGGCGAGCGGGCCTTCCATCTCCTTCGCGTAGCAACGGCGATTTGCCGGCATTCGCATCCTGCGCCAAGCATCCTGGCCGCGCTCTGCAGTAAGAGCTGCTCCGGCGAAGGCTTGCGATCACTTGTGCATTGCAGCCAACCGCTAGTTTCTTGGCGTTCCCAAACACCGCACTCTCCTCAACGAGCATTGAAATGAACCGAACCGTTATTGGTTTCCTTACTGTCCTGGCCATCGCAACGCTGCTGGGCTGCACATCTCCATCCGACAGCCCCACGGCAGAGACGGCGGCGCCCACAGAGTCCATCGACCTGACGGCAATCGCCAATGCGAAGTGCCCCATCATGGGCGGCAAGCCGAACGGAAAACTGGCCGCCAACTACGAAGGCAAGACCATCGGCTTTTGCTGCGAAGGTTGCCCCGAAAAGTGGGCGGCGTTGTCCGACGCAGAAAAGTCCGAAAAGCTCGCCGCGGCGATGACGGACAGCGGCAGCCAACAGCATCCGTGAGGCCCGAAGGTCGAATCGCGCCTCCATCGCAGACGACGGTGAGGCGTTAGCAGATTTCGACGGACTGGAAGTCCGTCGTACCCCCGAGATCCAATCGCGCCTCCATCGCAGGCGACAGTGAGGCGTTAGCGGATTCGACGGACTCCCCAAGATCCAATCGCGCCTCCATCGCAGGCGACCTTTGTGAGGCCCGAAGGTCTCATCGGAAATCGGACGCCCAACTCCCCGGCGGCGGGCGTCCGGTTTCCATCTCTACCCCATTGCAAGTCGAGTTTCAGCATGAGCAATGACCATCCAAGTCCGACAGACGGGCTTCCTGCCAGCGATCAGCGTCAAGACTCGGTCACATCTCCAGCGACGTCGCGACCAGCGGGCATGAGGTGGCTCGGCAAACTCACGGTCCAGGCTGCCGTTCTGGCCAGCGTGTTTGTGGCAGGTATCGCCGCCATCGGAGTTGCTCAGCGCACTGGATGGATTCGCCCTCCCGAAGCCGGACTTCATGCAGGCCACGACCATGGCGAGTCGATCTACACCTGTCCCATGCACCCGCAGATTCGCCAGAACGAGCCGGGCAACTGTCCGATTTGTGGCATGCCGCTGGTGCTCGCCCCGGGCCAGGCGAGCCAGGCGTCGGCGCGCGATAGCGACGGCCGGTACATCTGCCCGATGATGTGCACACCACCATCCTCCGAGCCCGGGCGTTGCCCGGTATGCGCCATGGAATTGGTCAAGGCGACCGGCAACGCACAAGGCGACGGGTTGTCCGTGACCATCAGCGTCGCAGCTCGTCGGCTGCTCGGCATTCAGACCGCCACCGCCAAACTGGGCCCCGCGTTGCAGACGATTCGCACGGTCGGATCGATCAGTTTTGACGAGAGCAAAGTCGCAACGATCTCCGCCTATGCAGCCGGGCGAATCGAAAAACTGTATGCCAACTATGTCGGCGTCCCCGTGGAACAAGGAGACGATCTGGCACTGCTCTATAGTCCCGACCTGTACTCCGCTCAGGTTGAGTTCCTAACCGCGTCGAAGGGTGGCGCGTTGAACCGACTGAGCAACTCTGCCAATCTGACCGAGCTCGCCAAAAGCAAGCTCATCGAGCTTGGCTTGACCGAGGAGCAAGTTGCGGAGTTGTTGGCCCATGGCCGCGCGGAGAGCCGCATTCGGCTGCGATCGCCGATCCGCGGCACAGTGATCGGCAAACTTGCCGTCGAAGGCGATTATCTAAAGACGGGCGAAGTGATTTATCGCATCGCGGACCTGTCGAACGTGTGGCTGATGCTCGACCTCTATCCCGACGACGCGGCGCGCGTTCGCTTTGGGCAGCGAGTGGAGGCGGAGCTCAACTCGCTGCCGGGTGAACAGCTCTCCGGCCGAGTCGCCTTTATTGATCCCACAGTCGACCCAATGACTCGAACCGTTCGCGTTCGCGTCGAGATGCGGAATCCCAACGGCAAACTAAAACCGGGGGACTACGCCACAGCGCGAGTCTATGTGTCGGCAGTGCGGCAGGATCAATTGTACGATCCCGACTTGGCCGGGAAGTATATCAGCCCGATGCACCCGCAGGTGGTGCGAGACCAACCGGGCGCGTGCCCCGTTTGTGGCATGAAGCTGATCCCCACAACTCAGCTCGGCTATGCCCAAGAGCCATTGCCCGCGCAGCAGGTCGTCACCGTCCCTCGCAACGCCGTGCTGATGACCGGCGAGACGAGTGTGGTGTATGTCGAGACCGAGCCGGGACGGTTTGCGATTCGACGAGTCTCGGTCGGACCACTGACTGACGAGGCAGCGGTGATTCTGACGGGCATCTCGGCGGGCGAGACAGTCGCCACGAACGGGAATTTCCTGATCGATTCGCAGATGCAATTGGCGGGCAACCCCTCGCTGCTCGACCCCGCCAAAGCTCCCGCTTACGCGGCCGGACCGCTGGCAGTGCCGGCCACGGCGCCGCTGGCGTTGACAGGCGAGGCAGCCACTCACTTCGATCTCGCGTTCAACGCTTACTTCGAAATGCAACGGGCGCTCGCGGCCGACAAGCCGACTTTGCCTGCGACCCGCAAGGCGTTGGATGATGCGTTGGGCCGGCTAGTCTCCAACGGACAAACGCCCGACGAAGCGCGGTGGCATTTCGAACAGGCCCGACTGGCCTTGGCGCGGATGTCCGACTCGCTGGAAGTCACCCGCAGCGTGTTTCGTCCCCTGAGTCATGCGTTGCTGCGTGCCGCGAGTCTGGTGCGAGGCGAAGCGACCGCCAACAAGCTGCTCCATATGTATTGTCCGATGGTGCCGGGCGGTGGAGGTGATTGGATGCAGCCGGAAGGCGAGCTGGTCAATCCGTACTGGGGCGCCGAGATGCTGCATTGCGGCGAGACCGTGCGCGACATGGCCGCATCGAAAGCAGAGCCGAAAGCAGAGCCGAAAGCAGACACGCAGCAGAGCAAGGCGCCCTAACGATGCTCGCCAAATTGATTCGCTTCTGTGTCAACGAGCCCTGGCTCGTCCTGCTCGCCGCCGTCGGCGCGGCGGCGCTGGGTTGGGACAGCTACCATCGCGTGCCAATCGACGCCATCCCGAATGTCGGCGAGAACCAAGTGATTGTCCTCACCCCTTGGCCGGGCCGCTCGCCCAAGGACATCGAGGACCAAGTCACTTACCCGCTGAGCGTTTCGTTGTTGGCCGCTCCGGGCGCCGAGTCGGTGCGCGGCAAGAGCATGTTCGGCTACAGCTTCGTGCAGGTCACTTTCAAAGATTCCATCGACTTCTATTGGGCTCGCAGTCGCGTCGCGGAGCAGTTGTCCACCGCCGCCGCCCAACTGCCGGAAGGAGTGGCGCCTCAATTGGGCCCGGACGCGACGGGCTTGGGGCAGGTGCTGTACTACGTTTTGACACCGCCGCCGGAAGGCATGAATTTGGCGGACCTGCGGAGCTTGCAGGACTTCGTCGTGAAGTACGATTTGCAGTCGGTCGAGGGTGTCAGCGAAGTCGCCTCGATCGGTGGCTACATCCGGCAATACCAGATCGAGGTCCATCCGGACAAGCTGCGATTCCATCGCGTGCCGCTCGACAAGGTCGCAAGCGCGCTGCGCAGCAGCAATCTCGACGTCGGGGCGAAGACAGTCGAAGCAAGCGGCATGGAGTTCATTGTTCGCGGCAAGGGCTTCCTCGGCTCTGGAGGCGACACGCAGCGGGCCATTCGTGACATCGAGGACGCGGTCATCTTGCAGCGCGACGGCGTGCCGGTCCGCATCAAGGACGTCGCGGCCGTGCAGCTGGGCCCCGACTTTCGCCGTGGAGCGATTGACTACAACGGCAGCGAGGCGGTGGGCGGTGTCGTGGTCATGCGCTACGGCGAGAACCCTCGCACCGTGATCGAGCGCGTCAAGCAGAAGATCATGCAAATCGAGCCTGCGCTCGGTGGCGTGAAGATCAAGGCGGTCTACGACCGCACCACGCTGATTGATGAGACCGTCGCCACATTGTCGACAGCGCTGCGCGACGAGGTGCTCATCACTGCCGCCGTGATCCTGCTGTTCTTGCTGCACATCCGCAGCAGCTTCATTGTCGCCGTCACCTTGCCGCTCGCCGTGCTGCTGTCGTTCACGGCCATGCGGCTGTTCGGTGTTGGTGCCAACATCATGTCACTTGCCGGCATCGCGATCGCCATCGGCACGATGGTGGATATGGCGATCGTCGTGAGCGAGAACATCTATCAGCACCTAGCGGAATGGGAGTCGGAACAACAGGAGTCCGGACAGTCACCGGACAAGCGCACGCGGGAAGAGGTGATCTGCGCGGCGGCCGCGGAAGTTGCGCCGGCGGTCGTCACGGCGGTGACCACGACGATTGTCAGCTTCCTCCCGGTGTTCTTTCTCACGGGGCGGGACTACAAGTTGTTCGCGCCGCTGGCCATGACCAAGACGTTCGCCATCGCGGCGGCGCTGGCCACGGCCGTGACGATCGTCCCGCCGCTGTGCCGGCTGATGCTGCGCAGCTCGCGTCGCCGGCGACGCACCGCGCTCGCCGTGGCCCTGGCGGGCGCCTCGCTGTTGGGCGCCACCTCAGTGCTGACCTGGGGCCACCGCGTGGCTGGCGAACTGGCGCTGCCGCTCTGGGTCGTTTCGACCGCAGCCGCCGTGGCCGGCTTCGCCGCAGGCTGGCTGCTCGCTCGGGAACGTGTCCAGCCACTCGAGAAAAGCCTCGTCAGCCGGCTCATCGTCTGGGCCTACCGACCGACACTCGCCTTGCTGCTGCGACACAAAGTGATGTTTCTGTCGTTGCCAGCACTGATCGTGTTGCTTGGCCTGGGCGGCTGGTTCGGCCTGCCCACGGTCATGGCGCCACTCGAACGTTTAGCCGAGCGACTGGGGATGCGTCCGAACGAGCTGCCCGGTTACGTCGCCGCCAAGCACATGTTCACCGGCCTCCGATCGGATGACTGGATCGCCTTGGACGAAGGCAGCTGGTTCTACATGCCGACGCTCTACCCAGCCGCGAGTTTTAGCCAGGCGATGCAGGTTCTGCAAACTCAGGATGTGCTGATCGGCCAAATCCCGGAAGTCCAGGACGTGCTTGGCAAGATCGGCCGCGTTGAGTCCGCGCTGGATCCGGCGCCATCGGCCATGGTCGAGACGTACGTGATGCTGAAGCCTCGCGAACAATGGCGAGCTGGCGTCACGGCTCGCATGATTTGGGACGAAATCAATCGAGTCGCCACGCTGCCGGGCGTCACTCCAGCCTCCCCGCTACAGCCAATCGAGGGCCGAGTCGTGATGTTGCAAAGCGGCATCAAGGCGCCGATGGCGATTCGGATCTACGGCGACAACCTCGACAAGCTCGCCGAGTCCGCGCTGCTGGTCGCCGGCCGATTAAAGGAGTCGCCTTTCGTCAATCCAGGAACCGTCAACCCCGACATCGTGCTGGGCAAGCCTTATGTCGAGTTCACCGTCGACCGCGAGGCCGCCTCGCGATACGGCATGACGACGCAGATGGTCAATCAGATCATCGAAACAGCGTTGGGAGGCATGAACCTGCTCAAGACCGTGGAAGGCAGAGAGCGTTATCCGGTTCGGCTTCGCTACCCAAGGGCGCTGCGCGAACGCATCGATCAACTCGATCGACTGCCGGTTGTGACGCATAGCGGCGCCGTCGTCCCGCTCGGCGAACTTGCCAAACTGGAGACCGCCTGGGGCCCCGGCGCCATCAACAGCGAGAACGCCAGGCTCGTGGCGCATGTCTCGTTCGCCACCAACGGAGCGGCCGGAGACCTCGAGTCCGTCTCGGCCATCGAACAGGAGCTAATTCGCGCCCAGACGCTGCCGCCCGACAGCCCCGGCCGGCTCACGTTGCCTCCCGGCTACTCGCTGGAGTCCGTGGGAAGTTTTCGCAACCAAATCGAGTCCAATGCGCGGCTGACTTGGCTATTGCCGTTGGTCATTGGCATCAATCTGGTCGTGATCTATCTGCAATTCCGACAATTGCCGATCACACTGGCGGTGTTCGCCGGCATTCCGGTCGCGTTCGGCGGAGGCATGATACTGTTGGCGATCTATGGCATCGAGATGAACACCGCGATTTGGGTGGGCTTTATCGCCTTGTTCGGCATCGCCGTGGACGACGGAGTGGTCATCGCCACGTATCTCGACCAAGTCTTCAAGCAACGCCAGCCGATGACCGTCGGCGACATCCGCTCCGCGACGATTGACGCCGGCATGCGCCGCATACGTCCCTGCCTAATGACGACCGCCACGACGCTCGTGGCGTTGATCCCGGTGCTGGTGGCAACAGGGCGGGGCGCCGACGTGGCCCGAGCCATGGCCCTGCCCGTCTTTGGCGGCATGACCATCGAACTCATCACGCTGTTTGTCGTGCCCGTCGTCTTCTGCAGCTTCCAAGAGATATCGCTGAATCTCGGGCGACTTGAATCCGGCACTCAATCCTGACAGATCGTTGGTTTCCGTCGAAATGTCGATTACGCTTATTGAACAGCAATAGTGCCCCGTCAATGTTACGCGTCGAGTGACTCGGAGCGACGGAGAATAGTCGGGAATTCGAAATTGGGAGTTGAACTATGAAGAGATGGCTGCAAAGCGCCGCCGCCTTGGCGGTGGCAGGATGGATGACAATTGGCGCGGCGATGGGCGCCGACTTGAAGGTGGGCGACTCTGCGCCCGACTTCAGTTTGGCAGGCACCGACGGCAAGACCTACAAGCTCTCGGAGCTGCGAGGCAAGCATGTAGTGGTCGCCTGGTTCCCCAAAGCGTTCACCGGCGGCTGTACCAAGGAATGCAATTCGCTGCGCACCGGAAAAACCGACAAGGCGATCTCGATCACGCTTCTTAATGGCCAAAAGGTCGAGCTCGCCGCCTCCACAGGCTCCGGACTCGACGACTTCGCCGTCTCATTCTTCACCGCGAGCTGCGACACTCCCGAAACGAATCAGCGCTACGCCACCGAGCTGAAGCTGGACTACCCGATCCTCAGCGATCCAAGCAAAAAGACCGCCGAAGCCTACGGAGTCGTCCATGAGGGCCGAGAGGTTCCGGAACGTTGGACGTTCTACATTGATCCCGATGGCAAAATCCTAGCCATCGACAAGAAGGTCAGCACCGCTTCCCACGGTGGCGACATCGCTGCCCAGCTCAAGAAGCTGGGAGTCCCCCGCAAGGAAAAGTAAAGCTGAAAATCGTTACCGGCAAGCGGATAAGGCGTCCGACGGCGTCATGGAAGGCTGAAGGAGTCATGGAAGGCTGA
The DNA here is from genome assembly GCA_020426845.1 of Planctomycetales bacterium. Taxonomy (GTDB): domain Bacteria; phylum Planctomycetota; class Planctomycetia; order Pirellulales; family Pirellulaceae; genus JAGQPF01. Next base: position 29,492 of record JAGQPF010000087.1, on the reverse strand, counting down.
AGGAGTCATGGAAGGCTGAAGGAGTCATGGAAGGCTGAAGGAGTTTTCATTGAAGGCCAAGGGCCTTCCTCAACGTAGCCCGGGGCACAGCGAAGCGACGCCCCGGGAGGAGCCGCCCCACGGCGTCAATTCGCACAGTGGCGATTTCATTGAAGGCTGAAGGCCTTCCTCAAAACCCCGGGGTGAAGCGACGCCCCAGGTGCAGCCGCCTCGACTTATCAACCCCCGAGGGTCATCGCATTGCGGCGCAGTTGACACGGACAACCGTGGGTCGAGGCATATCGCAACGCCACGGCGGTTGATTGAAGGCCGAAGGCCTTCATGATGAGTCGACGTGTTCCGAGGCGACGCTTTGCTTTGCTCCTATAGGATGAGGAAGGCCTTCAGCCTTCTTATGGAACTATCGGGGCTCCACCCGGGGCGACGCTTCGCTCTGCCCCGGGCTGAGGAAGGCCTTCGGCCTTCAATGAAATCGCCGCCACGGGAAAACCATGGAAAATCGGGGTGCGACGATCTTGTGGCGAACTCGGGGCGACGCCGGGGTACTGGCGCTTTGGGTTTCCTTGCCGAGTCAATTCAGTCACACTAATCAGGGTGTGTTGAACGGCCCGCTGAGCGTCCCCATTTTCGAGAGCGTTTGACCGTGCCCATCGTGCTCGTCCTATTCTGCGTCCTGCCGGTCGACTTCGACCATGACATCGTGCCGGTGCTCACCAAGGCGGGGTGCAATTCGGGCGCCTGTCATGGCGCCGCTGCCGGTCGCGGCGAGCTCCATCTGTCCCTGTACGGCTCCGACCCCGCGGCGGACTACGATGCGCTCACGCGAGACTTGAAAGGGCGGCGAGTCAACCTTGCGGACGCCGAGCAGAGCTTGGTGTTTCTCAAGGCGACCGAAAACATCTCGCACGGGGGCGGCGCCCGTTTGGAATGGGAGTCGCCCGGCGCCGATTTGCTGTTGCGTTGGATTCGCGAGGGCGCCGATCGCAACGCCACCAGCGCGCGGCAACTGGTTCGGCTCGACGTCACGCCGCGTCAGCACATCGCCGAGGTTGGAGAGCAGCTCTCGCTGCGCGCAGTTGCCCACTTCTCCGATGGTCATCAGCGCGACGTCACACCGTGGACCGTGTTCACAGCGGAAGATTCCGGCGCCATGGAAATCGACAGCGCCACCGCGAATGCGGCGGCGCGACGCCGTGGCCGCCACATCATTGTGGCGCGTTACCTTCATCAAGTCGTGTCGCTGGAAGTGTTGGTTCCCAATGCCATTGCCTCCGGCGCAGGTCAAGATGATCCGCTCGGCATAACCGCGACGAAACACGACAATGTCATTGATCGACACGTCACCGAACGCCTGTGGCAACTGCGAATTCCGCAATCATCGCAGTTGGATGACGCCGGATATTTGCGCCGTGTCACGCTCGACCTGACAGGACGCCTGCCGACGTTGGCGGAGTCGGAACGATTCCACGAGTCTCGCGATCCCGCCAAGCGAGCGCGCCTCGTCGACGCTTTGCTCGAAAGCGAGGCGTTCAACGAGTACTGGACGTGGCGACTCGCGACGATGCTGCGGATCCAGCCGCGGCCCTCCGCCAACGGAGACCTCGCCGCCACGCGCACCTACCACGCGTGGCTGCGCGAGCAAGTGACTCAAGGGGCCGGGTACGATCGGATTGCCAGCGAACTGCTGACGGCCGCGGGCGACACAGTGGAGTTGGGGCCGCCCAATTTCTACCGGACCGTCGCCGGCCCGCGCGAACAGGCCGAGCTCGTCGCCGAGCTGTTCATGGGCTCCCGGCTGAGGTGTGCGAATTGTCACAATCACCCGCTCGATCGCTGGACGCAAGACGACTACCACGGCTTGGCGGCAATCTTCGCGCAGGTCAAGGCCGGACAAGTCGTCGCGCCACTGCCGAGCGGCGCCGTGGTGCACCCCAAGACAGGTCAAAACGCCGCGACTCGGATCCCGGGCGTGCGATTTCTCACGGCGGACGACGCCGAGCCGCGCCAAGCATTGGCCCGCTGGCTCGCTGACCCGGACAATCCCTACTTCTCGAAGGCGATCGTCAACCGGCTCTGGAAAGCGATGATGGGCCGCGGGCTCGTCGAGCCGGTCGATGACATGCGGGCCACCAACCCCGCCACGCATCCGGAGCTGCTCGAGGAATTGGCGAGCGACTTCGCGAAGCATGACTTTTCGCTTCGCCACACGCTGCGTCGCATTGCCAACAGCGCCGCTTACGCTCGCAGCTCTACAACCCGTCGCGGCAACGCGCTCGACCAACAGTTTTACTCGCACGCCTTGCGACGGCCGTTGGCGGCCGAAGTGCTTGCCGACGCTATCTCCGATGTGCTGCTGGTCCCCGAAAAGTATGGCGACCAGCCGCTCGGGGTCCGCGCTCTGGCGCTGATCAATTCCCGCGAGGAATCGACGACGCTCGACGTGCTGGGCCGCTGCTCGCGCGCCGACTCCTGTGAAGCGGGCGAGCCCGACGGGGCCGGTTTGCCGCGGATGCTGCACTTGATCAACGGCCCGCTGCTCAACGCCCGAATCGCCGACAAGGGCGGGCGGCTCGCGAAACGGCTGGCCGCGAATCAATCTTTGGCGGAGATTGTCGACGAGTTCTATCGAGCCGCGTTCAGCCGGCGACCGACGGCCAGCGAGTCAGCCTTCTGGAAGACGAAGTGTGAGCAGGCGAGCAACGCACAGGAAACGGAGCAGCTGCTCGAAGACTTTGTCTGGAGTCTGTTGACGTGCGACGAATTCGCCACCAATCATTGAGCGAAAATGGACGGCATCTCACCGACTCAACCAAGCCAACTGAGCCAACCAAGCCAGCCGAGCGAATCATGAACACTCCTCAACAACTTCCACACGGCTGGCACGCTTGGCATCGGCGCGACTTGCTGCGGATCGGCGCGTTGAGCCCGCTCGGGCTGAGCGCCGGCTGGCTTGTTGACAACCGAGCCCATTGCGCCGAAGGCGGCGTGGCAGCAAAGGCCAAGTCGTGCATCCTCCTCTGGCTCGACGGCGGCCCGAGCCACCTCGAGACTTTTGACCCCAAGCCCGACGCGCCGACCGAGGTCCGCGGGCCGCTCGAGTCGATTGCAACGACGGTCCCGGGCGTGCGTTTGAGTGAATGTCTCGAGCGAACAAGCCGATGGATGTCCCGGCTGGCGATCATCCGCTCGGTGACGTCGCCCCTCGGCGAGCATAACTTTGGCGCCCATTATCTAATGACAGGTTACAAGCCGACGCCGGTGCTCGAATACCCGACGCACGGCGCGGTGCTCGCCCATCAGCGCGAACATGGAGGAGTGTTGCCGCCCTATGTTGCCGTGCCGAGCTTTCGTGTGGGCGGTGGGCGACTCAATGGCGGCGGCTTCCTGCCGGCGTCGACACGGCCCTTCTCCGTTGGCGGCGATCCCTCCAAGCCCGACTTCCGCGTCCGCGATCTCGATCTCCCGACCGGCCTCGATTTGAATCGACTCGATCGCAGACAATCGTTTGTCGAACAGTTGAACGACTTCCATCGCGCTGACGACGAGGGCCCCGCGACGGGCACTGTCGAAAACGGTTCGGATCTCACCCGCGCCTATGCCTTGCTCTCGTCGGCCGACGCCAAACGAGCGTTCCGTATCGACGAAGAATCTCCGGCCGTGCGCCAGCAGTACGGCCCCCGCTCCATCGGCGCGTCGTGCTTGTTGGCTCGCAGATTGGTCGAGCGCGGCGTGCCGTTCGTGACCGTCAACAACGTCGGGTGGGACACGCACGCCGATCTATACACGCGGCTGAAGGAGGGCTTCACCGGCGCCAAGGTGGGCGTTGGCCTCGTGCCCTCGCTGGACCTGGCCTTAAGCGGGCTGCTGCAGGATCTCGAGGATCGCGGCATGCTGGATGAGACCTTGGTGGTCGTGATGGGCGAGTTTGGCCGTACTCCCAAGCTGAACACCAATGGCGGCCGCGATCACTGGCCTCGCGTGTTCAGCGTGGCGATGGCCGGCGGCGGCGTGCGCGGCGGGCAAGTCATTGGCAGCAGCGACGCCGTCGGCGAAAGCCCGGCGGACCGCCCCGTGACTCCGGCGGACCTCGCCGCCACGATCTACACGTTGCTTGGCATCGACCCCGCCCTCGAATTGCACACCGACGACGGCCGGCCGGTGCGAGCCACGTCCGCCGACGCGAGCGTGATCAAGGAGGTGCTGGCGTGACGCCACGCGCAACGTTGCGCCGCCGAGCCTTCCGTTCGACGCTGGCCGTCGCCATGGTCACCTTGGCGCTGGCGGGCATCGCTGAAAGCAAGCAACCGCCGGTGACTGCCGTGGCGATCTCGCCCGACGGCGAGTGGGCGGTGGCCGCTTCCCAACACGGCTTGCGAGCTTACTCCTGGCGGACGTTCTCGCGGCAGCCCACTCCCGAGCACGACGCGGCGCAATCGGCCGCGATTCAGGTCGACTTTCCCGACATCCACGCGCTGGCCTTCTCACCCGATGGGCGCTGGCTGGCCGTGGCGGGCGGAGTCGCGTCGGAGGCAGGCATCGTCGAGCTGGTCGCCTGGCCAGGCGGCGCCGAACGGCAGAGAGGCCAGCTACACCGTGACATGATTGCGTCAGTGGCGTGGCAGTCGTCAGAGTCGCTGGCCACCGGCAGCCTGGACCACGACATTCGCCTATGGAGCGTCGAGTCGAATGACACATCGAAGGAGAACCCCGCCTCGCTTCAGCCTAGCAGCAAGCTCAGCGGTCATTCCCGCGGCGTGACGTCGCTGTGTTTCGTCAACGACCAAACGCTCGTCAGCGCCGGCATCGACCAAAATCTGCGAGTCTGGAATGTCCAGTCCGGCGAGTTGGTCCGTTCGCTCAACAATCACACCGCTGCGGTGCAGCAAGTGGCCGCGCGTCCGGGCCACCGGGCCTCACCAGGGTCGCCTGCGATGGAGGCCCGACGGGGCCAAGCTAGGCTGCCGTGGCTCGCGTCCGCCAGCGACGACGGCACGGTGCGACTTTGGCAGCCAACCATCGGCCGCATGGTGCGGTTTGTGCGTCTCGACTCGGCGCCACTGGCAGTCGCTTGGTCCCTCCCCATCGCCAACCACGCGCAAGCTCCAGCTCCCGCGCAGTTGTTCGTCGTCGACCGCGCGGGGACACTGCTGTCGATCGACCCCGACACCGCTGCCGTCCAAAAACTTCGAACCGTCATCGACGGATGGTGCTACTGCCTAGCCGCCCATCCAACGAACGGCAGCTTGCTCGTCGGTGGCGAAAACGGGCAGCTCCAACGCGTCGCTCCGGCAAGCCCCTGACTTCGAGCGTCCCCTGCATTCTTTCCTTTGCGTCTTTGCGACTTTGCGTGACTCTTTCGGCAACATCGCGCCCTGCCAAGGAAATCTTCTCACGCAAAGGCGCGAAGACGCAAAGACAGGCAGAATCATGAGAGCAGCTATGGTTGTCGCAACGCACTCACGGTAGGCGCCAAGACGTCGAAAAAGCATTCAGGCTGGCGCTTCGCCCTGATTCCCTCGGGCGGCGTGCACCATCTGCACGAAGGTATTGCGGCAGGCGTCGGCCGAGGCGACCTCGGCTGGAAACGCGATTCGGCCGCCGCGCGGGCCTTGCTTGGTCTGCATCCGCACGTGGAAGCCGAGGCGATCGAGCGCCGTCATTTGGGCAGCGCGAACATCCTCGAACCCGTTTGCGCGAGCGAGCAGAGTCAGCGCCTCGGCGTGGTCGTTATTCATGTGAGCGATGATGTCGGCAGAGACCGCGAGCAGCGGGTCGGGCGCGGCCGCGCGATATTCATCCGCCTCGACCCAGCCCATTACGCCGAAGCCGCCGACGAAGTAGACGTCGACCACGCGCAACCGCCACAGCTGAAAGTCGTCGTAGTCGATCCACTGCTTCGCGGCCGGCTGAGCCTCAAGGTAGCGCTGACGCGCGGCGTCCAATTCATTGGCGCCCACCAGCGATGCGACGCCGAGCAACGAGACTCGTCCGGCGCCCAGCATGTCGTTGGACGGCTCGGTCACCAACAGCGTCGCCTTTGGATCGCCCTGGAGATTGCGAGTGTGCATCGCCATGGAGCTGATCAGCATCAGCGGCTCTCCAATCTCATCATCCGCATACGGCATCACCGAGCCGAACGGATATCCCGGTTGCCGCTGCGACATCGTCGAGATCGTGCTGTTGCCGCCCTTGCGGACCAAGGTGCGAGCGCGCTCCGCATGCGTGGGCTCCGGGACAGTGGGTTGATCGGATCGCGTGGCGCCGTGTTGCATCAATTCCTCGAGAAGGAAGAGGTTTCGGGAGGTGAACGGATCGGGTGGGAAAGGGGTAAAACCCGAATTGCACCGACTCCCTTCATTTATCGCGGACGCGACCGCCGAGTCAATCACATGAGTCTTGAGCGGCCGTTGAAAAACGCCCCATTCGGCGATCATCAACGTGAGCAGGACGCCTTGCAGGCCCGCACTCTATGGGTTTCAGGACTCAAAAGAGTGCTCACGCAAAGGCGCAAAGACGCCAAGAGTTAAGAGTCTGAACAAGGCGATTGCCGTCATTCCTTTCTTTTGCGTCTTGGCGACTTAGCGTGAGCAGGATGCCTCGTTAGCGTACAAGCTCGACTCGTCACTTGGTGGTCTTCGCGCTCTTCGCGGATATCAAGACGTTTTTGCCACGCACGCCGTCCGAGCGACTACAATCAACGCGACCCATCAACTGTCACACACCTGTCAATCTGCCGACGCTCCATGTCCACATCGTGCCCTCCATCGCCCAACTTTCCGCTTCAACTTGCCCGAAAATTCTCCGTGGTTCTATGGTTGGCGTTAATCGTCGGAAGCGGCGCGCTGGCCCGCGCTGACGAGCGGCCGAATATCTTGTTCATCTTTGCCGATGACCAGGCGTTCGACACGATCGGGGCGCTCGGCAATGACGAAGTGGAGACGCCGAATCTTGACCAACTCGTGCGGCGCGGCGCCACGTTCACTCGCGCCTACAACCAGGGCTCCTGGAGCGGAGCGGTTTGCGTGGCCAGCCGCACCATGCTGGTGACGGGGCGGTACCTGTGGCACGCCAACGAGGTCTACGGCCAAACCGACAAGCTGTTCCGCCAACAGCAGCGGCTCTGGCCGCAGTTGCTGGAGGCGGCGGGATACGAGACCTACTTCTCGGGCAAGTGGCACATTCGCGCCGATGCGCAGCAAGCATTCAGCGTCTGCAATCATGTGCGGCCGGGAATGCCAAAGCAGACGCCGCAGGGCTACAACCGCCCGCAGGACGGCAAGCCGGATGTGTGGAGCCCTTATGACCCGAAGTTCGGCGGCTTCTGGGAGGGCGGCAAGCATTGGAGCGAAGTGCTCGGCGACGATGGCGTCGACTACCTGAGCCGCGCGGCCAAGAGCGACAAACCGTTCTTCATGTACTTGGCGTTCAACGCGCCACACGACCCGCGACAATCGCCCAAGGAGTATGTCGACAATTACCCGCTCGACAAAATCTCCATCCCCAAGAGCTTTGTGCCCGAATACCCGTTGGACATCGGCGCCAATCGGATTCGCGACGAGCAGCTCGCTCCCTTCCCCCGCACCGAGCACTCAATCAAAGTCAACCGCCAAGAGTACTATGCGATCATCACCCATCTGGATGTGCAGGTAGGGCGCATCCTCGAGGCGTTGGAGAAGTCGGGCAAGGCGGACAACACCTACATCTTCTTCACCGCCGACCACGGGCTGGCCGTTGGACGGCACGGCCTGATGGGCAAGCAGAACATGTTTGACCACAGCATTCGCGTGCCGTTCATGGTGGTCGGCCCGAACATTCAAGGCGGCCAGAAGGTCGAGTCGCCGATCTATCTGCAGGACGCGATGGCCACGTCGCTCGACCTGGCGGGAATCGAGAAGCCCAAGCATGTCGAGTTTCAAAGCGTGATGCCGCTATTGCGTGGCGACACCAGCGGCGCACGGGATGCGATCTACAGCGGCTACCTGGAGGTGCAGCGCGCCGTCACCTACGAAGGATACAAACTGATCCTCTATCCGAAGATCAAGGCAGCGCTGCTCTACCATCTCGACCAAGATCCGCTGGAGCTGCGCGACCTGATGGGCGACGAGTCCAGCCGCGTGATTGCCAAGCGGCTGTTCAAGAAATTGCAGCAGTTGCAGGTTGAAACCGGCGACCAGCTCAAACTCGAGAAAGACTACCCCGAGCTCGCCGCGTCTTAACGAGAACGGGGAATTGCATCCCGTTGTGAAATCGGAGAACCCTCCGGCGTTTGTGAGCAGCCAATCCCTTCCGCGAAAAGGCGATACATGTCGCATACACTCCCAACAGCGTCCTGGATTCGCTGCCGATCGCGCGCTGCCAGCTGGACGACCGCTGCGATCCTGAGCCTCTGCGCCCTCGTGGCCCGGGGTCAAGAGGACGGCTTTCGGCCGCTGTTCAACGGCAAGGATCTCTCCGGCTGGGTGCTGGTCAACACGCCGGCCGACACGTGGTCGGTGAAGGACGGAATGTTGATTTGCACGGGGAAGCCGATCGGCGAACTGCGCACGGAAGTGATGTACCAGAATTTTGAGCTGGAGCTGGAATGGCGCCACATGGTGCCGCGCGGCAACGCGGGCGTGTTCATCTGGGCAGACGACATCACGGCCCGCGGCGTGCCTTTCCATCGCGGCATCGAGGTGCAGGTGCTGGAGAACGCCTACGGCAATACGCGCAGTCACACGACGCATGGCGACATTTTTCCGATTCACGGCGCGACAATGACGCCGGTGAACGGCCGCGGAGGAAGCCGCGCGTTCCCGACCGAGAATCGATCGAAGCCAAGCCCGGAGTGGAACCACTATCGAGTCGTTTGCCAGGATGGCGAGATCTCGCTGGCAGTCAACGGCAAGGTGGTGACACAAGGCAAAGATGCGCGGCCGCGCAAAGGCTACATCTGTTTGGAATCGGAGGGCGGCGTCGTCCACTACCGCAACCTGCGGATCAAGGAGCTGCCCGACACGGAACTCGCCGACGCGGACGTCGCCATCGCCAATCGTGGCTATCGCAGCATCTATAGTGGTCTGGACCTGCGAGGCTGGCAGGCGTCCGGAGGCGGCCAGTGGCACGCTCGCGACTGGGTGCTCGCGCACGTTCCCGGCGAGCAGCCCGGTGTGCTTCAACTGAGCGAGGCGATTCGCGAAGACGCCGGCCTGCTGTTGGACGTGCGGTTTCCGGCACAAACCGAGCAGGCAGGACAGTTGAGCGTGCGTCTGGGCGACAAGGAGCTATTCAGACTGGCGGCAAAGGACGCGGACAAAGGCTGGTCGCGCATCGAAGCAACGGTTCGATCCGGGGCGATTGAAGTGACCATCAACGGCAAGCCGCACGCCGCGTCGAACGCGTCCATTCAGCTCGACCCACAAGGCTCGCCGCTGCAGGTGGAAGCCGAGGGCGCCGTGGAGCTCGCCAATATCTATCTGCGCAAACTGCAGAAGCCTTGACGCCCGATCACGGCTCGAATCGCGAGGCACGAATCAAGCAGCGCTGACCTTGCGCTGACTTTGCGCTCATCCGATCGTCGGGCGCAGCTTGCGCCGCATTGAGCGTCCGGCACGCGGTGTCATAGTCGCCCCAATCGCGACAGCTTCTCACTCGCGCGAAATGTCCGTGAAACTTCTGTTAAGAACTCGTTAATCGGCAAGCTCGAGCGGAGGGACTGGCGGTCTATGCCGGTTCTGCGGGTTGATCGTGTCGTAGTGGACGCGCGGCCCGCTCCGGAATTTCCAGCTGCAATGACCCATTTGCGCCCGAACTGCAGGGGCGAGCTCGTCCGATCATCCCGACCAGTCCAGTTGGTCGGAGTAGCGCAGTTATCCGCATCTTGCTCGTCCGGCTTCATGTGCTGGAAGGCCGCCAGTCTTATCCATTGAGGTTGCGAATGTCCGTTCGAACATGGTTCCCCCGGGTCTTGGGGGGCATCGGCCTGACGCTGATGGCGTTGTCCACCCTCCACGCGCAGATCCCGCATGTCGCTGAGCGACTGCCGTCCATCTTTGACGAGGCCGCCGCCGATGGTGGTTCCGGCGAAGGTGACGAGGGCGGCGAAGCCAACGTCGCCGATTCGCTCAAGAGCCTCGACGAGCGATTGAAGAAGCTCGAGAAGAGCGGCAAGGACGTTGAGGGGATCAAGAAGGACCTGGGCACGCTCACCGACGAGTTCGACGAGTTCAGCGGCGACAAGTCGATCGCCCATTCCGGCTCCTCGAAGTCGACGATGAAGATCTCCGGACGCATTCACGTGGACGCTTGGGGCTTTCCCAGCAACAGCCCGCAAATCGATCAGCTGGAGGGCGGCCCCGAAGGCCCACAGGCCCGGCTGAATTTCCGTCGGATGCGGTTCGGCGTGGCCGGCAACTTGCCCTCCAACATGCTCTACAAGATCGAGATGGAGTTTGCCGGCGGCGTCGACTCGGAATTTCGCGACGCTTACCTGGGCTGGAAAGACCTGCCGATCTTTCAGCAGGTCCTGATCGGAAATCAGAAGCGTCCTTACGGCTTGGACCACTTGAACAGCAGCCGCTACAACGTGTTCCTCGAGCGTCCGTTCGTGATCGAGGCGTTCAACCAGGACTCGCGGCGTCTGGGCATCCAATCGTATGGCGTCTCGGAGAACGAGCGTTGGAACTGGCGTTACGGCGTCTTCAACCAACGTCTGATTCAGGACGAAGGCAACTACACCAACGACCATCTACAGTTGGAATTTGCGAGCCGCTTGGCGAACACGTTCTGGTGGGACGAGACCTCCGAGGGGCGCGGCTATGCTCACTGGGCGATCTCGCACTCTTGGGCGCATCCCGACGGCCGCGGCATGGGCGACACGAACCCCAGCGGCACCGGCCCCGACCAGGACGAGACGCGTTTCCGCACTCGGCCCGAGGCGCGAACCGCCACGCGTTGGCTCGACACCGAGCGAATCGCCGGCGTCGGCGACTACCATCTGCTCGGCCTGGAGAATGTGTGGAACTTCGGCCCCGTGCAGTTCGTTGGCGAATACCAAAACATGTGGCTGCTGCGGGACGCTGGCGCCGGCTCGGACCTGTTCCTGTGGGGCGGCTACTTCTACGCGTCGTACTTCCTGACCGGCGAGCACATGCCTTGGAGCCGTTCCTCCGGCACACTTGAGCGGATCAAGCCGTTCGAAGAGTTCTTCCTCGTCCGCCGCGCTCGGGGCGGCTGCGGCGGCGGCTGGGGCGCCTGGCAGATCGCAGCTCGCTACTCCTATCTGGATCTGAACGATGGCGTCTACGGCGGCATCTCCGATGGCACCGCCGGTGGCATCGGAGAGTCGTTCACGTTCGGCTTGAACTGGTACTGGACCGCTTACGCCCGGATGCAGTTCAACTGGATGGTCGGCGAGATTCGCGACAACATCGAAACTCGCGACGTCCCGCTGTCCGGATCGTACAGCATCGTTGGCAGCCGGTTCATGGTCGACTTCTAATCGAACCGCCTGACCAGCTTCCTAACCTAACCCCTACACGCTTCTCTCGCTTGCATCGGCTTCCGCCAGTTTCGCGCTGGCGGAAGCCTTTTTATTGCCAATCGGAAAAGCGCTAGGGAACGCGGCAAGGCAAAGGCATGGCAGCGGCGAGGCAAATGAAGGAACTACGATTTACCTTTGCGTCGTCGCACCGCCTCGCGCAGCAGATACTCAATCTGACTGTTGAGGCTGCGCATCTCTTGCTCCGCCCACGCCCTCAGCTCCTCGTGGAGGTCATGCGGCAGTCGCAAGGGAAAGGACTTGCGTGCCTCTCCCCGGCGGCGCGGCGTGCCGGACGATGAGTCTCGATGGCGATCGGGATCTGCAGGCATGAGCGTAGTCTGCGGGCGAGTCCTTGGGAGGCTGTAAATAGACCGTTGAAAAAACCTGATCCGGCAGTCGGGCCAGCAACTCCCTGACGACAATGGCTGTTTCGATTGCCAGTGGGGCGTTTTCAACTCGCCGTGAGGAAGCTGTTAGGTGTACAACGTGCCGGCGTTGATCACCGGGTGCGTGTCGCTTTCGCTGCAGAGCACGACCAGCAGATTGGTGACCATCGCCGCCTTGCGCTCCTCGTCCAGGTCGACGATGTTGCTTGCCGCCAGGTTGTGCAATGCCATCTCCACCATACTCACGGCGCCCTCGACGATCTTGGTGCGGGCCGTGATGATCGCCTCGGCCTGCTGGCGTCGCAGCATCGCGCTGGCGATCTCCGGCGCGTAGGCCAAGTGGCTGAGCCGCGCCTCTTCGACGACCACACCGGCCTGTGACAGCCGCTCCTGCAGCTCGGCCAGCAAGGCGTGAGAAACCTCGGCCACATCGCTGCGCAGCGTCTCCTCGCCTTCCTCGCCATTGTCGTAAGCGTAGGAGTTGGCCAGGTGTCGCAGCGCGGATTCGCTTTGCACTTCGACAAACTCCTCGCAGTCCTGAACGTCGAAGATCGCCTGCGACGTGCGGCTGACGCGCCAAACGACGACGGCGCCGATCTCGATCGGGTTGCCGCGTTTGTCATTCACCTTGAGCGGATCGCTGTTGAAGTTGCGAATTCGCAGCGAGATCTGCCGCTTGGAGTTGAACGGATTGGTCCAGTGAAAGCCGTCGTCGCGCACCGTGCCGACGTAGTTGCCGAACAACGTCAGCACGCTGGCTTGGTTCGGCTGCAGAGTGAAGAACCCCTTGGACAGGAAGATTGCCCCCAACAGCAACACCACGAATCCGATCAGGTAGGCGAACTGCGGATTCTCGCGCGCCCGCTCGGCGGCGACCGCCGACAACACAAACATCACCATCGAGGCGATGGCGGCCACATACATCAGGAGATTGAAGGTCAGCATCGTCCAGCCGCTGGGAACCTGAATCACCTGTTCGGGTGTGGTCTGTGCGGCGGTGGCATGTTTCGTGTTCATGAGCGTGCCTGTGGGTGGATTCAAGCTTGCCGTCGTCCCTGTCTGGCCACCAGGCCCGACGACGCCAAAGTGATATCATTTTGACGGTATTCGCCGGCGCGGCGAGGTTCTTGGCAGAAAATTGCGGCAAGCTGTGACGGTGCCGCAAACCTCAAGGCAAGTGACGGTCATGCCGCTCAATCCGATCGAGGTCACGCGAGCCGATTTTCGCGCCGACACTAGTGGCAAGGATTCTTTCGATCGGATGGAACCGCAAGGCACCCACCCGTCTGCCACTTCATTGGCCTCCCCAAAGAAAGACGGACCCATGATGTACCAACGTTGTCTGGGAGTCGCAGCGCTGATCGCCATGACTTCGATTCTGCAAGCCGGCGATTGCCTCAGCAGTCTGCGCTGCCCTCACTGCCGCGAGGTCTGTCACCCCAAGGTCTCGAAGGAGGAGGTGAAGAAGCACTGCTGGGACATCGATTGCAAGAAGGTCTGTGTGCCTCGCGTGACATTCCCTTGGCAGATCTGCAAGACACAGGCTTGCTGTGGCTGCGGCGACCCCAAGTGCAAAGGCGGCTGCCCGCAGCCGGCCCGCTGCGGCCGTGTCCGCACCATCCACGTGCTGAAGAAGATCGAGTACAAGTGCGAGCACTGCAAGTACACGTGGGAAGTCGACGAGTGCAAGTGCCAGTCGGGCAACTGCAATAGCGGCGCCTGTGTGCAAAACGAGCCCGTCGCCACGCCGACCGAGCCGGAAGCGGCCCGCCCGGAAGTCGCCGCGGCGCCCGTCGCGCAAGTTCGCAGCGCGTCGTTTGTGCCCGTTGTGGTCGGCGCCTTGCGTCAGGACGAGCAGCCGCGACAATAAGGAGAGTTGAATTCGTGTGCGGTTGAGAACGCCCGATTTCACCCCCGGCCGTTACCCTGCCGCACACCATCGCCCGCTCGCTGTCCTATGACTTGGTCTCAGTCTCGGCGCATCGCCGCCATCCAGACGCCCGTCATCCCGGTGGTCGGCGAGTGGATCAAGCAGCATCCGGGCACGATCTCGTTGGGACAAGGTGTTGTGCACTACGGCCCGCCTCCGGGCGTGGCCGAGGCGGTGGCCAGCGCAGCCAACGGACAGCAGCTGCACCGATACGGTCTGGTCCGCGGCACGGACGACTTTCTCGAAGCCGCTGCGCAGAAGTTGCGAGCCGAGAACGGGCTCCCGCTGTACGACGCCAGCGTCGTCTGCACGCCCGGCTCGAACATGGGTTTTGTCAACGCCGTGCTGGCGATCGCGGACGTGGGCGACGAGATCATTCTGCTCTCACCCTACTACTTCAATCACGAGATGGCCGTGGGGTTGGCGGCCTGCGAGCCGGTGATCGTGCCCACCGACGCGCAGTATCAGCTCGACCTGCAGCGGATCGAGCAAGCGATCACCCCGCGCACTCGAGCCATCGTCACCGTGTCGCCCAACAATCCGACCGGCGCGGTCTACTCGGCGGCCGACTTGACCGCCGTCAATCAACTGTGTCGCGAGCGCGGACTGTTTCATATCAGCGACGAGGCCTACGAGTACTTCACCTTTCCCGGCGAGACGCCTCACTTCTCGCCCGGATCGTTACCCGACAGCGAAGCCTACACGATCAGCCTCTATTCGCTGTCCAAGGCCTACGGCATGGCCGGCTGGCGCGTCGCTTACATGGTGGTCCCCCAACACCTGGAGACCGCCGTCAAGAAGATTCAGGACACGCAACTGGTCTGTCCTCCGTTAATCAGCCAAGTGGCGGGCTGCGCCGCGCTGGCGGCGGGGCGCAATTGGTGCGAGCCCCGAATTCAGCCGTTCCGTGCGGTCCGCGAGCTGGTCATCGAGCAGCTGGAGACGCTCGGCGACCGCTGCGACTTGCCCCATCCGGCCGGCGCCTTCTACGTGCTGGCGCAGCTCGACACGGACCAAAGCGACCTGCAGCTGGTCGAGCAACTGATTCGGGATTTCGGCGTCGCCGTCATGCCCGGCAGCACCTTTGGCGTAGCGGCCGACCGGTGCTCGATCCGCGTCGCCTTCGGCGCCTTGGAGGCCGGCACCGTCGCCGATGGAATTGGCCGCTTGGTCCGCGGACTGAATCGGTTATTGTGATGTTCATGAAGTGATCGCCAGTCCTGGCAGCGCCTTCGTACTCGCCGTTGTACGCGCCGTCATACGCACCTTCAAGGAGCTCGAGCCATGGAAGTGTTTGCCGTCCAAATGGACATCGTCTGGGAGGATCGTCTCGCCAACCACGCCAAGGCGGCGGCCCTGCTGGAAGCCGCCGACGTCCCAGCTGACTCGCTGATCGTGCTGCCCGAGATGTTCGACTGCGGCTTCACCATGCATGCAGCTCAAGTCGCGCAATCGAAGCAGCACGAATCGGAGGCGTTTCTCGCGCAGCTGGCCAAGCAACATCGCTGCACCGTGCTCGGCGGCGTGGTCGGTCCGCTC
The DNA here is from genome assembly GCA_020426845.1 of Planctomycetales bacterium. Lineage (GTDB taxonomy): Bacteria > Planctomycetota > Planctomycetia > Pirellulales > Pirellulaceae > JAGQPF01. Next base: position 14,116 of record JAGQPF010000087.1, on the reverse strand, counting down.
GTCGGCACGCACGCCAGCAACGAGGCCGTCGCCTTCGACGCCTCCGGCTCTTTGCTCTGCCGCTACCGCAAGCAAAAGCCGTTCACGCTGGCGGGAGAGCACACCCACTACGGCGCCGGTGACCGCCACGAACGATTCACCCATCTGGGCATGAGCATCTCGCCATTCATCTGCTACGACTTGCGGTTTCCCGAAGTGTTTCGACCCGCGGCGTTGGCCGGCGCCGAGCTGCTGGTGGTGATCGCCAGCTGGCCCGCCGTCCGCTCGGAGCACTGGGTGCGGCTGCTGCAAGCGAGAGCAATCGAGAACCAAGCGTATGCAATCGGCGTGAACCGTTGCGGCACCGACCCCAACCTGCCCTACGACGGTCGTAGCGTCGCCTTCTCCCCGCTCGGCGAATCGCTTGGCGAAGCCGACGGCGCCGAGCAAGTGATGCATTGGACGATCGACGCGGAAGCGGTTCGGCAATGGCGTCGACAATTTCCCGCACTAGATGACGCCCATGTTCAACATTGACCAGCGCTAGTTTTCAATGAAGGCTGAAGGCCTTCCTCAACGAAGCCCGGGGCAAGCGAAGCGCCGCCCCGGGTTGGCCGGCCGTGTTGTTCCATAAAGGCTGAAGGCCTTCCTCATCGTATAGGGGCAAGCGCAGCGCCGCCCTGGGTGAACCCGCATGGAGCCGCCTCGATTTTGTCCGCGAATAAAGGCCGAAGACCTTTCTTGAAGATAACACCACGATGCGACAACCCCCTGCCGTGAGGAAGGCCTTCAGCCTTCGTTGCGCCGTGGACGGCCAACCCGGGGCGGCGCTACGCTTGCCCCGGGCTTCGGTGAAGAAGGCCTATGGCCTTCATTGAAAACGGCTCCGCGGCACTCAATCACGGCTCCGCGCCACTCAACCACGTCTCCGCGCCACTCACCCACGGCTCCGCGCCACTCAACCACGGCTCCACGCCACTCAACCACGGCTCCACGCCACTCAACCACGGCTCCGCGCCACTCACCCACGGCTCCACGCGGGGCGGCGCTACGCTCCTCCCGGAGGGGCGCCACCGCGCAACCCCGGGGCAGGATCGGGGCGGAAAGATCTCGCGAGTCTTGCTAGAATGGGGGATTGGATGTCCCTGATTTGTGTCACCGTACGCGCTCACCCCCGTCGCGTGACGTTCGATTCCGGCTACCTATCCGTCGTCCACCGAGGTGCGTAGTGCGACCCTCCGCTCGAAACATCATCTTCTTCGCCGCGATAGCAACTTTCTGGCTCTGCCGTGAGACGCGCGCCGATGACGCTCGACAGCGCGAACTGTTCGAATCGAAGATCCGCCCGGTGCTCGTCGAACAGTGCTACAGCTGCCACTCGTCCCAAGCCAAGGAGCTGAAAGGCGGATTGAGCGTCGAGACGGCCGAGGCGTTGCGGCGCGGGGGCGACTCCGGGCCGGCGCTGACACCGGGCAAGCCGGCGGAGAGCCTGTTGCTCGAGGCGTTGAAATACGACGGTCTCGAGATGCCGCCCAGTGGCCGGCTCAACGACCAGGTTGTGGCGGACTTTGAAACCTGGATTCGAGACGGCGCTTGGGACCCGCGCACGGGATCCGCCGCGCCCGCGGCGAAACCGTCGACCATCGACATCGAGGCCGGCAAACAACACTGGGCGTTTCAGCCCGTCCAGCGCCATCGCCCGCCCGCGACCAAGCGAACGGATTGGGCAACGACTTCGATCGATCCGTTCGTGCTGGCGAAGCTCGAAGAGTTGGGATTGGCCCCGGCGACCGACGCGGACGTGGAGACGCTGGTCCGCCGCCTGCATGTGGATCTGACAGGATTGCCACCCACCCCCGAGCAATGGCGAGCTGACGTCGCGGCATTGAACGCCGATTTCGAAACGGCCTATGTCGAGTTGGTCGACCGCTTGCTGCAATCCGATCAGTTCGGCGTCCACTGGGGCCGTCACTGGCTGGACATCGCGCGCTACGCCGATTCGAACGGCGGGGACTTCAACGCGACCTTCCATAACGCTTGGCGTTATCGCAATTATGTCGTCGATTCGCTGAATGCCGACAAGCCTTACGACCGCTTTGTCCGCGAGCAGATCGCCGGCGACCTGCTGCCGGCCGCAGATGATCGCCAGCGCACCGAACAGCTGGTCGCCACGGGCTTTTTGATGCTCGGCACGAAGATGCTTAGCGAGCGTGACAAAGAGAAGTTGACGATGGATGTCGCCGACGAGCAGATCAACACCATCGGCGCCTCACTTCTGGGAATGACGCTCGGCTGCGCCCGCTGTCACGATCATAAGTTCGACCCGATTCCGACTCGGGACTACTACGCCCTGGCCGGCATTTTCCTCAGCACTCGCACGCTGCACGGCGAGAGCCAGAAGTATGTCTCCACGTGGCAGCGAGTCAATCTGCCCGCCGCGCCCGAGCACGTCGAGGCCGTCCAGTCGCACGCACGACAACAAAAACAGCTCGACGAGAAGATCAAGCAGTTGAAGCAGAAGCTGCAGGTCGCCGAGCGCCAACTGGCGGCCGCGGGCGACTCGCTGTTGGCGGACGATCAATCCGCGGTGGTGCGCGGCAACTGGACCAAGTCCACCTTCAAGTCACCCTTCGTCGGCGTCGGCTATCTCCACGACCATCGCGAGGGGAAAGGCGACAAGTCGGTCACCTTCACGCTCAAGCCGCGGCAAGCGGGACGCTATCAAGTGCAACTGGCGTTCACTCCCCATGCCGATCATGCCGCCAAGGCGCCCGTGGACCTTCGCGCCGGTGAGCTGCAGCAGCGCGTGCTGGTCAATCAAACTCGCAAGCCGTCGATCGACGGGCAGTACGAGGCGATCGCCGAAGTCGAGCTGCAGGCCGACGCGCCGCTTGAGGTCACCGTCTCGAACGAAGGCACTCAAGGCTACGTGATTGTGGACGCCGTGCGGCTGCGGCGCATTGGAGCCGACGCGGCGACGGGTGCAAAGGCCGACGCGAACGATGCCGACGACACCGACGATGAGGCCGGCACCGCCGCGCGCGAGGCGAAGCGTGAAGTCGAGCAGCTCAAGCAGGCGCTCACGAAGGCCGAGGACGAACTGAAGCAACACAAGACCGCGGCGCCCAAGCCGCTGCCGCAGGCCTTCGCGGTCGCCGAGATGCCCGAGATCGTCGACTGTGAGCTGTGCATTCGCGGCCAGCACCGCGTCCGCGGAGACAAGATCCCTCGCGGCTTCCTCAGCGTGCTGCCGGCGAGCGCCACGTTCGACAACCAGTCCAGCGGCCGCCTGCAGCTCGCCGAATGGCTGACCAATCCCTCGCACCCGCTCACCTCCCGCGTCATCGTGAACCGAGTCTGGCGCCACATGTTTGGCGAAGGGCTGGTTCGCACGGTGGACAACTTCGGAGCGTTGGGCGATCGCCCGAGCCATCCCGAACTGCTTGACGAGCTCGCCGGACGCTTCACCGCTCCGGCGGCGGACGGCGGCTGGGCGTGGTCGCTGAAGTCTTTAATCCGCGAGCTGGCGCTCTCGCGCGTTTACCGACTCAGCTCACAGCACGACGAGTCATCGTGGCAGCGCGATCCCGAGAACCAGCTGCTCTGGCGAGCCAATCGCCGCCGGCTGACCGCCGAGTCGATACGTGACGCAATGCTGTCATGTGCCGGAACCTTGGACTTGACGCCGGGCGGCTCGCCCGTTCCCGGCCTGGGCACGCTGGTGACCACCAACAGCGCGGATGCGGAGCAGTACGAGGGCACGCGATCCGCCTCTCGCAGCATCTATCTGCCGATCATCCGCAACGAGCTGCCGGTGTCGCTGGCCGCGTTCGACTTTGCGGATCCGGACCTCGTGGTGGGGCGCCGCGCCGAGACCAATGTGCCCGCGCAGGCGCTGCTGCTGCTGAACAGCCCCGAAGTGATGGAGGCAGCGAAACAGGCCGCCGCGCGAATTGCGGTTCGCGCCCAGTACGATCCGGCCAAGGAGACCAGCACCGCGGCCGAGCGCGGCAAGATGCTTCGCAGGCTCGTCGTGGAGGCGTACGAGACCACGCTGAACCGCACCCCATCGCCGGCCGAGCAATCTCGCGATGCCAAGTTCTTGGCCCGCATCGGCGACGGCGGTCCGCCCTCCGAAAAGACCGACACGCTGCAGGAGCTCGCTCGCCTGGTCCATGTGCTGATGGCGTCCACCGAGTTCCGACTGCTGGAGTGAGTAAGCTGCGCCACCCTGCCCGCGCCAACTTCGTTCCCACCGCTCAAGTTCGAGTTCCCGATGCACCACTCCGCCCCCCACCTGCAACGCCGCCAGTTTCTGCTGAGCAGCCTCGGCGCAGCCGCGACTTCCGGAATGTGCCTCAGCGCAGCCTACGGCGCAGGAACGCCGATCGAACTACACCACCCGGCACGGGCGCGGCGTGTGATTTTTCTATTCATGCACGGCGGCCCGAGCCACGTCGACACCTTCGACTACAAACCTCGCCTCCAGCAGGACGACGGCAAGCCGCTGCCGTTCGACGCAGCGCAGAACATCGACGCCGTCCCCAAGCTGATGAAGTCGCCCTGGAAGTTCGCGCAGCACGGCGAGTGCGGGCAGTGGGTCTCCGAATTGTTGCCGAATCTGGCTCGGCACGTCGACGATCTCTGCGTGATTCGCTCGATGCACAGCCGTGGACAATCGCACGGCCAAGCGGTGAGCATGATGCACACCGGCAGCGACAACCTGGTTCGGCCCTCGGTCGGCGCCTGGATCTCCTTCGGGCTCGGCTCGGAGAACCCGGACCTGCCGGCGTTCGTTTCGATCAGTCCCGCCAGCGGCCATGGCGGACCTCGCAACTACGGCGCGGCGTTCCTGCCGGCTATGCATCAAGCGACCGCGATCGGCGGATCGGGCAAGCTCGGCGACGCCAAGATCCAGTTTCTCGACAACCGACAACTCGACGCCGCTCAGCAGCGGCGCCAGATCGAGTTGCTGCAAACGATCAACCGCGAGCATCTCACGCGGGTGGGACGCGATGCGAACATCCAAGGCGCGATTGAGTCGCTCGACCTTGCCTACCGCATGCAGCAGGCGGCGCCGGAGGTGTTCGACTTGGATCGCGAAAGCCAGGCCGTTCAACAGAGCTATGGAATCGGCGAGAAGGCCACCGACAATTTCGGCCGCCAGTGCCTGCTCGCCCGCCGACTCGCGGAGGCCGGTGTCCGTTACATTGAAGTCTCCACCGGCAATGTTTGGGATCAGCACAGCGGCTTGAAGGACGGGCACGAGCGCAATTCACTGGCCACCGACAAGCCGGTCGCCGCGTTGTTGACCGACCTGAAGTCACGGGGGATGCTCGACGACACGCTCGTCGTCTGGACCGGCGAGTTCGGCCGCACACCGATCGTCCAGGGCAGCAACGGCCGCGACCACAATCCGCAAGGCTTCACCGCCTGGCTGGCCGGCGGCGGAGTGCGCAATGGCTTCGCTTATGGCGACACCGACGAGTTCGGATACTACGCCACGCACGATCGCGTGCACGTGCACGACCTGCATGCCACCATGCTGCACTTGCTCGGCATCGATCACCTGAGACTCACCTATCGCTACGCCGGTCGCGACTTCCGGCTAACCGACATCTATGGAGAAGTCGTCCATCCGATCATCGGGTAGAAGAACAGGAAGCATGAACGCACTCGAGCCGAAGTATCGCAAGGATTATCGTCAACCGGACTATTGGATCGAATCAGTCGATCTCCACTTTTCGCTCGAGCCCGACGGCAGCGACGCCACGATCGTGTCGGCCAAGATGTGCTGCGTTCGCAACCGGGATGCTGCGGCCGACGCGCCGCTAACGCTGGTCGGCGAGCAACTGGAGTTGCTGCACATTGCCGTCGACGGCCAAATGCTGAACGACGACGAATTCGAGACGCCACCGGGCGAGTTGGTGATTCGGCGCGTCGCCGAACGCTTCGAGCTCGAGACGCAGGTTCGCATCCACCCTCACGAGAATCGCTCGATGGAGGGGCTCTACACCTCCTCGGGCAACTACTGCACGCAGTGCGAGGCCGAGGGGTTCCGGCGAATCACCTACTTCCTCGATCGCCCCGATGTGATGGCAACCTACAAGACCACCATCGAGGCAGATGCCAGCCGCTATCCCGTGCTGCTATCCAACGGCAATCGAATCGCCGAGGGGCGGACGGAAAGCGTCAGCGCCGAGGGAACCTCCGGAACAACAACCGCTCGGCATTGGGTCTCCTGGGAAGATCCGTTTCCCAAGCCAAGCTACCTGTTCGCGCTGGTGGCCGGAGACCTGCGTTGCCATCGCGGCCAGTTCACGACCTGCTCGGGGCGCAACGTCGAGCTGGAGATCTGGGTCGAGCCGCAGAATCTGGACGCCTGCGAGCACGCCCTCGAGTCGCTGCGGAAGTCCATGGATTGGGACGAGCGCACCTTCGGGCTCGAGTACGACCTGGACCTCTACATGATTGTCGCCGTCGGCGACTTCAACATGGGCGCGATGGAGAACAAGGGACTCAACATCTTTAACACCAAGTTCGTGCTCGCGCGGCCCGACACGGCGACCGACGACGACTATCAAAACATCGAGCGAGTCGTCGCTCACGAGTACTTCCACAACTGGACCGGCAATCGCGTCACCTGCCGCGACTGGTTCCAGCTGACGCTCAAAGAAGGACTGACCGTTTTCCGCGACCAACTGTTTTCGGCGGATGTCGGCTCGGCGCCGGTGAATCGAATTCGCGACGTCCGGGCGCTGCGCGACCGACAATTCGCCGAGGACGATGGGCCCATGGCGCATCCGATCCGTCCCGAGTCGTATGTGGAGATGAACAATTTCTACACCACCACCGTGTACGACAAGGGCGCCGAGGTGGTGCGGATGTATCGCACGATGCTGGGCGTGGACGGATTCCGCAAGGGCATGGACCTGTACTTCGAGCGACACGATGGCTCTGCAGTGCAGTGCGATGACTTTCGCGCCGCCATGGCGGACGCCAACGGCGTTGATCTCGAGCAGTTCGAACGCTGGTACGATCAGGCAGGCACGCCGGCCCTGCAGGCAACGGGACACTATGACGCTGCCGCCTGCACGTACTCGCTCGAGCTGCGGCAGTCGTGCCGTCAGGTCAACGGTCTGCCGACGCCGCGGCCGTTTCACATACCGGTGCGAGTCGGACTCGTCGGCCCAGACGGCAATGATCTGGCCGTGGGACTGAGCGGAGGCGAGGGGCGTTCGACGACGGAGCATCTGCTGCATTTCCGCGAAGAGCAACAGACGTTTACGTTCACGGATGTCGCCGAGCCGCCCGTGCCCTCGGTGTTGCGCGACTTCTCGGCGCCGGTGCGACTGGTCATGGAGCGCACTGACGAAGAGCTGGCATTCCTGTTGGCCCACGACAGCGATCCGTTTAACCGCTGGGACGCGGGGCAACTGCTGGCCGAGCGTCTGTTGCTGGAGATGACCGAGCAGGCTGCTCGCGGAGACGAGCCGCAACTTTCTTCATCGTTTCTCGACGCCTTGGGCGGCGTGCTCGGCTCGGCGGATCTCGACGATTCGATGAAGGCCCTGGCGATGGTGCTGCCGGGTGAGAGCTGGCTGGGACAACAAATGGAGATGGTTCAGGTCGAGGCGATTCATGCGGCAAGGCAGGCCGCTCGGCGGCAGATTGCCGCGACGCTCGAATCCGCTTTGAAGGAGATCTACGACGAGCGAGCCGGAATCGACTCAAGTTCGCCCGCCGCCATCGGTGCGCGGCGATTGAAGAATGTGGCCCTGGCCTATCTAACCTCCTTGCCCGGCGACCCGTATGTCGAGCTGGCGGCCCGGCAGTTCGACGCCGCCGACAACATGACCGATGCCCAAGCCGCCATGACCTGCTTGGCCGATGTGCCTTGCGCGGCGCGCGAGCGAGTGCTGCAAGCATTCTATGATCGCTGGCGCGACCGCCCGTTGGTGTTGGACAAATGGTTCGCGGTGCAGGCCAGCGCCACCTTGCCCGGCACGCCGGAAGTCGTCCGACAACTGACGACGCACTCCGACTTCACCTACGACAACCCGAATCGAGTGCGATCGTTGCTCGGCGTGTTTTCGCAAAACCCATCGCAGTTCCATGACGGGGCGGGCGACGGTTACCGATTGCTGGCGGACGCCGTGCTGGAAGTGGATCGGCAAAACCCGCAACTGGCGTCTCGTCTGGTGTCGGGATTCAATAGCTGGAAACGATATGACGCGGCCCGCCGGGAGCGAGCGAAGGAGCAGCTAACACGCATCTCCGCCCGCGAGGGGCTTTCCAAGGATGTCGGCGAGATCGTCGGCCGCAGCCTGAGTTAACGAGCGCCGATGTCGCGATTGTTAGTACGTCCGGACGCGCCGCGGATTAGCGCCTTGCGCACCGGCCGGAGCATGTCCTCGGAGGAGCTGGCTCGGCAAGCGGGCTGCTCGTCTCGCGCGATCCAGCGCCTCGAGAGCGGCGACGCCGCTTCGATCTGGCTTTTGGATCGAGTTGCGGATGCGTTGGGCACGGCCACCTCGGACTTGCTGCCGCCGGCGCCGCGCGAGGGCCGTTGGTTGCTGCGATACCGCTGGCGCGATGGCGATCCGGCGCCACCGCACCAGCAGCGGGCGGCGATTGTCCAAAAACTGTTGCATCGAGTGCCGGGCGCCGAGCTGGCGACGGATGGCGCCGAAGATGGCGACCTGACACTGGTGGCGGAGGCGCCAATCGGCGAGCAGCTGCAGCAGCTGATTGCCGGCGGCGAAGTTCCCTGGTTGCTGAGCGCGCCCGGCTGGCTCGCCCCGCTCATCGAGAATGCGACGGAGACGCCCACGCTGACCTTCTGTCGTTCGACCGAACAGGACGAGTTCGTGCCGGCCTGGACCGACTCGAACGATCGCGAACTGGAGGGCATTTTCGAGCCGGGCAAGTTGATCAGCGATCGCTATCTGATCCATCACTCGCTGGGCCGTGGCGCCATGGGGCGAGTGTTTCTCGCCACCGACCAGCGACTGGATCGGCAGGTGGCGATGAAAGTGGTCGCGCACACGGCGCCACCGCACGCCATCGCCGACTTCGGCAGCGGCACCGGACCGTTCACCAAGGACGAGGAGGCGCTGATCCAAGCGGCGCACCTCGAGGCGGCACTGGCTCGCGAGGCGCGAATGGGCGCCAACCTCAATCATCGCGCCATCGCCACGGTGCTCGATTATGGCTTCGTCGGCAACAAGTCGTACACGATCTTCGAGCTCGTGACCGGCGAGCGGCTGCGCGAGGTGCTGGACCGCCGCGAGACGATTCCGCTGACCGAAGTTTGTCAGCTTGTCGGCGAGCTCGCCGCGGCGCTGGACTTCGCCCACTCGCGGGGCATCATTCACCGGGACCTCAAGCCCGAAAACCTCTGCTGCCAAGCGGACGGCCAAATCAAGATTCTGGACTTGGGCATCGCCCGGGACGTCACCTCCGAAGTCCAGTCCCAATCCTACTCGGGCACGCCCGCCTACTCGTCTCCCGAGCAAGCGCGCTGCATGCCGACCACCGGCAAATCGGACCAATACGCGCTCGCGCTGATCGCCTTCGAGCTGCTCACGGGCCGGCGAATCTTCGAGAGCTCCGACCCGGTCGAGCTGCTGCAACAACAGATGCACCAAGCCCCGCCGCCGCTGCGCGACGTGCAACCGGGAGCGTCGGCCACGGCCGAGGCGGCGCTGCTGCGAGCGTTGTCCAAGGACCCCGCCGACCGCTTCGCCACTTGCCAGGAGTTTGCCGGCGAGCTCGCGCGTGCGCTGCACGGCGCCGCGGATCCCGTCGCGCCCTATCTGGTGGGCATTCCCGAGCAAGATCGCATCGCCTTCTACTTCAGCCACGTCGCCGATGACTCCCTGGTCGCCAAGCGGATCGCCGAAGGGCTGGAGGAGGCGGGACATGCCTGTTGGTACTGCGGTCGCGACGCGATTCCGGGCGTCCCGTTTCGCCGTCAATCGCAAGCCGCCATTCGCCGCTCCGCCGCCAACGTGCTGCTAATCTCCCGCCCCGCCTTGAACTCACCGGACTTTCCGAACGAGATCGAGCAGGCACACGAGATCAACTGCCCGCTGCTGCCGATTTTGGTGGACATCTCACAAGAGGAGTTCGAAAAGGTCAACCCATCCTGGCGACTGCTGCTGGGCGGCGTGGCGGCCGTCGAGTTCCGGCGCCGCGATCCACTGGAGAGCTTGTTGGCTCGCCTGCAGTCAGCCGCCACCGCGCTGGGTATTCCAGCCAGCCGCAGCCCGGCGCCGAGCCGCGGCGGCCCTCAGGTCGAGGTGCTCGGCCAGAGCTGGGCCACCGACGCCCACCAGATCGCGATCCAGGATCTGGACCGCGTGGTCTATCGCAACGACCTGATCGACGACTTCCTCCGCCGCCGGCAGCGACACTTTCTCTCGGGCACCAAGGGCATCGGCAAGACACTGCTGCTGACATACAAACGACACCTGCTGGCGGCGGCCGCGGCCGAGAAAGGCGGCTCCGTCACGATGATCCCCGAGGGGCGCCCGTACCTGGACTTCATGAGCGAGATGCGCTCCCTGTCCTCGAAATACGAGCGGCCGCTCAGCTCGCTGTCCACCACCAAACGGCTCTGGAGCATGGCCCTCCGCGTCTCGGTGGTCTCCCATCACCCCACCGTCGTCGACCCCGGCGAGCAGTTCGAGCTGGATGAGTTTCCCAGCCGCATTCGACGCTGGCTGCAAGGCGCCAAGGTCCAGCCGAGCGTCGTTTTCAAGGAGCTGACGTCGCTGCAAATCAGCCCGCTGAATCAGCTGATCGACGCCACCGAGAATTTTCTCGACCAGAAGGTTCGCGAGATCCACTCCCCTACCTTCATCTTCGTCGACCGCGTCGATCAGGCGATCCGCGACCTCTCCCGCGACGCCTGGATCTACATTCAGGCCGGACTGATCGAGGCGGGCTGGGACATGATGAACGCCAACAGCCATCTCAAGGTCTACGCCACGATTCGGCAAGAGGCGTTCACCAACTACGAGTCGGACATCAAGTCGAATCTGTTCGGCGCGACGACCAGCCTGCAGTACAGCGACGACGAGCTGGCGGCGATTCTCGATCAGCTGACCTCCTGTTACGAAGGCCGGCAGCAGTTCGCCAGCTTCGTCGGCTTCCGCGTGATCCGTCACCCCGCTCGCCCGGAGCCCGAGGATTGCTTTCAGTTCATTCGGCGGCATACGTTCGGCCGCCCGCGCGACCTGGTGGTGATCGCCGGCGAGCTCGCCTCGCGCCGCGGCAGCCTCAACGAAAAAATGGCCAGTGAGACCGTCCGCGAGCTGGCCTCGTCCACTCTGGTCTCGAACATCTTCGAGGAAGTCCGGATGTTGCACGACTGCCTCCACGATCGCGACGTGCGCAGTCAGTTCCTCGGCATGCTGCCCACCAACATTCTGGAACGAGCGGAGGTCGTCGCGTTATGCGAGCAGTTCAACGGGCTCTCTCCCGGCACGCTGCAGCACTTCGGCGAGGACTCGGCCGAAGTGCACCACCCGTTCCGCGATCTCTATCTGTCCGGCCTGTTGGGCGTGATTGAGGACGCCCCGGAGCTTGGCGAGCGAGTGCAGCGATTTCGACAGCCCCGCGACATGCTGACAAGAAGCGGTCATGAGCTGCCCGACTCCGAGTACTATCTGATCCACCCGGCGCTGAACGCCTACATCCGTCAACACCGCACTCGCGATCCCTATCGGCAGGTGCAGCACATCGCCACGGGCGAGGGCCAGCTGTGGCGAGCGTTCTTTCCCGTCATCATCGCGCTCGAACAGCAGCTTCAGTTCCACAACGACCAAAGGTTCGTCGCGGCCATTCATCAGCTTGTGAAGCGAACCTGCTCGTTCCTGCACACCGGCTCAACCGAATTCGCTCGGGGCGAAATCCAGGCCAACGCGCACTGGGATTATGTCCAAGGCCACGATGATGCAGTGTCGCGTGAGACGTTGCTGTGGCTCGAAGAGCTGATGGACCATCTGTAAATCGCTGTGAGGCAGTCCTCGGCCCGTGGCGTGTGGCCGGACGAGTGCTCTTTAGATAGCAGGCCGTCGTCGGTTATTCGAACCAGCCAAAGCGACGCCAGCTGCCTGCCGGGCGCGGCACAAAGGCGACCGGGCCCAGCACGTCGCCGACCGGCACTGCGCCGAAGTGGCGGCTGTCCTTCGAGTTGGCTCGGTGGTCGCCCAACACGAACACATGGGCCGCCGGGACGACGTAACGCTCGGTCGCCGCGGCCGCATCCTCCGGCGGAAAGAACACCTGATAACTGCGGCCATCGCACGCTTCGTTCGACAACGTCCCGCCCTCCGCGTGCTTCTTCAGCCACGGCGGCGGATCTCCGGGGGCGACGGACGTCTCCAGCGCCGAGCCGTTCAGAATGACTCGGCCATCGGCTCGCACTTCAACGACGTCTCCCGGCAATCCGATCACACGCTTCACAAAGTGCTGTCGACGGTCCTCCGGTTGGCGAAACACTACCACCTCGCCGTGACGCGATGGCCAATCGCCCGACCGCCGCTTGTCGACCAGCACCAAGTCGCCCGGAATCAATCCCGGGGCCATGCTGCCCTGCGGAATATAGAACGCCTCCACCATGTGGCGTTTGACCATCAGGGAGAGCGGCACGACCAACAGGAACAGCTGAGCGATGAACAGCAGGTAGATCCACCAACGGTTGAGTGGCTGCAGACGATAGTCCGTCAGAGTCCTCGCCAGCCGCTTGCTATGCCAGCCGGAGCCGAACGCCAATCCAGCGCCGACCAACACCGCGGCCAACAAGGCCGGAGTCGCCCAACGGGCCGACATCAGCATCAGCACCGTGAGCACCACGGGCAACACCAAGTAGGCGATCAGGTTCAACACCAATCCCGTTCGCACTTGGCCGCAGTAGATGTGTCCCAGTCCCGGCGACAACTGAGACAACATTCCCGCAATCCACGGCTTGCGGGCGCAAGATGCCTCGACCGTTTTAACGTGCGACGTATCGTTGTCGTGACTCATGGCAGATCCTTCGCAAAACGCGCTCGTATGTCGGACCTATATCGCTCGCAAAAACGACTCAATGCAGGCGAGTGAACGGAATCAAAATCAGGCAGAGCCGGACCAAGCACGCCAGCGTGGCCGCGACAACAATTGCTTGTTGCCCTGCGCGGCGGAGCCAACGCCAGGCGACGCTCTCGCCCTTCACGCTTCGGGGCGCCACGGCAGGACCCGTTGTCGGCTCAGGCGACTGAGGCGACGGTTGCGTCGACGTTGGCTCAAGCCCCTCCAACGCAGCAATCACGCGATCCGCCAAGCCGCCCTCGAGCGGCTCGCCCAGCGTGCGACGTCGCTCCAGCCAGAGCTGATAGGCCGGATGATGGTCGCCCGGCAGCTCGTCGCGATCCGGATGTTCGGGTTCATTCATGATCGGTGTCAGTGAGGGAATTCGGCGGGAAGAACTCGTCGCAACGTCAGCTTGGCGCGCGAGACGCGTGACTTGACCGTGCCGAGCGGCACTTGCTCGATCATGGCAATCTCCGCATAGGGCAGCTCTTGGATCTCCGCGAGCACGAAGGCCGATCGCTGTTCCAGTGGAAGCATCTCCAACGCTCGATCGAACGCATCCAGCTGCTCTTGCCGAGTGAGTCCGGCGGCCGGGTCCGCCACAGTGGCCTGCTCCGGAACCTGCTCCGACAACACCGGGCGATGCTTCGCCAGAAAGTTCAACGCCCGGCGGCGCGCGATCACGAGCAGCCAGGTGCGAAAGCTCGACTGCGAAGCGTCAAAACGCGACAGATGCGTGTAGGCGCGGAGAAATGCCTCCTGAGCCAGCTCCTCGCAATCGTGCCGATTTGGCAACAGATTGTGCAAATACTGCAGCAAGACTCGCTCGTGCCGTTCCACCAGCCCCCGAAACCGATGTCGATCGCCGCTCAGCACCGCGGCAATGATCTGATCGTCGGTCATCGGCAATCGGTCCGTTCAACATTCAAACTGGTGCGCCCCGTTATCGCCACCTACATACATACCGTCCAGAGCCGCGAAGGTTCCGAAAAATTTTGCGCGGGAAGCGCGGCCCCTCGTGGTGCGGGCAGCCTACCCGCGAGCAGTGCGCAGCCCC
>JAGQPF010000741.1 GCA_020426845.1 Planctomycetales bacterium | reverse complement strand
TTGCCGACCTGGCAGATGCCCAGCGGCAGTTTGACGCGGGACGAATCGCACACATTCTTGAAGTTCACGAAAATCCCCTGAGCCGTTTCCGGACGCAGGTAGGCGGCATCTTCCTCGGTTCCGAGGGCACCGATGATGGTCTTGAACATCAGGTTGAAATCGCGTGGCGTAGTGAGCTCACCTCCACACGTGGGGCAACTCGCCTTAAGGTTCTGACCTTCGGCCTCCTGCCGGACCAGGAAGTCTAGATACGACATCACCACCACATCACCGACTGGCTTGGAGGATTTGTCCTTGCCAAAGGCGAGCAGAGCCTGATCGAGCTTCTTCGCCTTGGAGTTCGACAAACCCATGCCCGTTGCCGCATCCGGCATGAAGGATTCGCAGGCAATGGCCTGCTTCCCGGCGGAGGGATTATCGGGGAAGCTGGCCACCAGCACGGCGACGTTCACGTGATCGGCGCGAAAGCGGGCCTTGCACTCCTTGCAGTCGACCATTTTGTCGACGAACAGGTCGTAGTGGCCGCTGACTTTCCAGACCTGCGGATGCATGATGATCGTGGTTTCCACGCCCACCATATGAAACGATGCCGGGGCATTTTCGGGGGGATCGAGGGGATCGTGCCGACCGATCATGTCCTCCCACCACACGTTTCGCACGTTTCGCTTGAGGTCCGTCCCCAGCGGGCCGTAATCCCAGAAACCGTTGAGGCCACCGTAGATCTCAGAGTCCTGGAAGATAAAGCCGCGTCGCTTGCAAAGAGCGACGATCTTGTCCATGTCCTTGGGCATTGTCGGAACTGCGTAGTCTGGGGAACAAATGGGCAGAATTCACGGGTCGGACACACGGTCGATCGCGAGTGTTCGGGAGTGTAGTGGATGGGCGAAGGCGAGTCACTGGGATTGTCGGCTGGCTGAGAGTTCGCACGTCCCGGGTTGCATCGGCCAATCTGGATTGGAGCCTTCGTGTCATCAACGGGGGACAGAATTGGCGACTCTTGATATCCTGAGTGCTGGGTCTATAAACCGGAAACCGAACCTCATTGAGGAGAAATCTATGGCCGACGTACCGCAGCAAATCATTGACGAACTCAAAGTGGCATACTGGATGGAGATGGAAACGGTGATGAACTACATCTCCTGCTCCATCAACCTGGATGGCGTGAGAGCCGAAGAGATCAAGAAGTCGCTCGAAGCTGACATTACAGCAGAGCTCGGACATGCCCAGAACCTGGCCCGCCGGATCAAGACTGTTGGCGGTGTCGTTCCAGGCAGTTCGTCGTTCAAGTCGGGACAGGCTGGATTGCAGCCACCCGCAAAGATGACGGATGTCGTCGCGGTGATTAAGGGTGTCATCGACGCCGAGAATGGAGCAATCGCCCAGTACAACAAGCTCATCAAGCTGTGCGATGGTGTGGACTACGTGACTCAGGATCTGTGTATTCAGGCCTTGGGTGACGAAGAATCCCACCGCCGCGAATTCATGGGCTTCCTGGCGGAATACGAAGGGTAAGCTCGCGGAAAGATTCAGCGATTGGGGGAACGGTATGCCGGTGTTTGACTTTCGGTTTACCGTTCCCGCCTCTCTGGACGCAGTGCGGGCATTTCATGGCGATACGTCCGCACTAA
>JAGQPF010000086.1 GCA_020426845.1 Planctomycetales bacterium | reverse complement strand
TCGTGGCACAGGCTGCCAGCCTGTGTTTAGTGTGCCGTTGCAGCCTGGCAGCGCGTCGTGGCACAGGCTGCTAGCCTGTGTTTGTGGTGCCGTTGCAGCCTGGCAGCGCGTCGTGGCACAGGCTGCCAGCCTGTGTTTAGTGTGCTGTTGCAGGCTGGCAGCCTGCACTACGGCCTGTGTTTAGTGTGCCGTTGCAGTCTGGCAGCCTGCACTACGTGGTTGGCGGTGCAAGCATGGCGTGCGTCACGCGAAGGCTCGGCCTGGCCTCGCGAATCTCGAGAATCCCGTCGCTAGTCACTTGGCTGCCGTCGAGATCCAGGATGTAGAGCAGCGGTAACTCGGCCAGCGTGCGCAAGCCCTCGTCCGTCAAACCGGTCCGCGAAAAATCCAGGTAGTCGAGCCCACGAAAGCGCGACACGTGCGCCGCTGCGCCGTCGCCCAATTGATTGTCTCGCAGCACGAGCCGCTGCAACTTGTCATGCACCGGCAGCTGCAGCAGGTCGCGATCGTCTAACGAGAGTTCGGCAAGATAGAGTGTGCTCAACAAGGGCACATTGGCTGGGGTCAGCTGTCGCAACCCGGCGCCGGTCACTTTGGTCCCGGAGGCAAAAAGAATTTGCAACTTCGGCCATCGGGCAACCCACGCCAGCTCGTTGTCGTCAGCGGCCGGCGGCAACGCGAGTTCTTGCAGTTGATTAAGGTCCGTGAGCGCTGCGAGCGAGCTGACGCGAGTGTCAGCCAGACTGAGCCACGTGAGCTCGCGGAATCCGTTGATCAACGGCAACGCAGCATCCGTGACATCCGTGCCGCGAACGTCCAGACGCCTCAGCGGCCAGCTCCTCACCGACTCGAGTGCGCGGTCATCCAGATCCGTCAACGCCGCGCGCAGCTCGGTCACCGAGTCGAGGGCAGGCAGCGAGGCCAACAACTGGGCGACATGCGGCAGACCGGTGACGTCGACCCGGACAATTCGCCCCTCCTCCAGCTCAACGGACCCACCGGCCGCTTCGATCGCTCGCCTTGCATCGAGTTGCGGCGACCGGCAGCCCCAGGCGCTGGCCAAGGCCAACAGCACTACTATTCGGGCCGCCCCATGCGCCGTCCAATGCGCTGCCCGAGGCGGTTCCCCACTCGGTCGCTGAAACAGAGAGTCGGATGCCACGTGCAAGCTCCTGTCCCGCCGGAAACCAAATAGAATAAGTACACAACCAGCCGAGGGCGTTCGGACTGCCTGGCGGCAGGTCATTGCGGTCCGTCCCGGGGCCGGTCCACCGGGCCTCACAAGGGTCGCCTGCGATGGAGGCCCGACCGGTCCGTTCCCGCCAAGGAACATCAATTTACCGTTGTTACTGTCGCGATGTCTCCCACCACGGACTCCAGCTCGTCAGGACGCCACAGAAACGGAGCTCGGCAGGCTCCGCGGCCATGGCGCCGTCGAATTGCGCTGCGATTGCTAGCCATCGGGCTCGGCCTGGCGCCGTTCGTGCTTCTTGAGCTCGGTCTGCGTGGGGTCGGATATGAAGGCCCCGTGACCGCGGAGCTGGACCCGTTTATCAGCTTCAGCGATGTACGGCCGCTGTTTGAGCGATCGGGAGACCGCATGGCCATTCCCGCCTCGCGGCAGGAGTACTTTCGTCCCGACTCCTTCCCCGCCCCCAAGCCCACAGCGGTGAAACGAGTGTTTTGCCTTGGTGGATCGACCGTCCAAGGGCGGCCGTTTGCCATCGAGACCGCGTTCTCGACGTGGCTGCAAATCGCGTTGGAACGGACAGAACCGCGTCACTCATGGGAGGTGATCAATTGCGGGGGTGTCTCTTACGCAAGCTATCGACTGCGGCCGATCCTCGAGGAGCTGCTGGCCTACGAGCCGGACTTGATTGTGCTCTACACGGGGCAAAACGAATTTCTCGAGGAGCGAACTTACGCCGAGTGGCGCCAGCGCCCCGAATGGGCGCGGGCCGCGGCGAGGTCACTGGAGTCGCTCAGAATCTTTCGTCTGGCCCGTGGGCTCGCCAGCCCGCCTCGCAGCGATCGGCTGCCGACGGAAGTGGACGCGATGCTTGACTATCGAGACGGGCTGCGAAAGTACCACCGCGATGACAACTGGCGCCGCGCCGTCGCCGATCACTACGAGCTGAACCTGAGAAGCATGATCGAATTGGCGCATCGCGCCGGCGTGCCACTGCTGGTTTGCCAACCAGTGACCAACTTGCAGACACCGCCATTCAAGTCGGAGCCGGACGACCTCCCCTCAGGACAACGGCAACAGTTGAAGCTGCATCTGACCTCCGCGACGGAAGGCAGCGTGGCAGCCAGAATTGATCATCTTGAGCAGGCGATCTCACTTTCCCCGCGACACGCAGCGGCGCAGTTTCAGCTTGCTCAACTGCACGAACAACTGGGGCAGCTCGACGACGCCAAACGGCACTACCTGGCGGCGCGCGATGAGGACATCTGCCCGTTGCGGATGACGACACCGCTTTACGCCAAACTGCGGAAGGTCATGTCCGACCATCGGCATCGCAAGGATCTGTATTGGGTGGACATCTTGGAGCGGTTCGAGGCAGAGAGTCCCGGCGGCATCACGGGTGAAAAGTGGCTGGTGGACCATGTTCATCCGTCTATCTACGGGCACCAGCGGATTGCGCTCTGGATCTGTGAAGCGCTCGCCGAGCGCGGTGTCATCCAGCGCGCCAATGACCACGAAGCGCGCTGCCGCGAGGCCTTTCGAGCACACTTGGAGCAGTTGCCGTCCATCTACTTCGAACAGGCAAAACGGCGATTAGAAGGGCTGCGACGCTGGGCCCAAGGGCGGGCGCTCAAGGTTCGCAATCCCGGCACGGGACCGAACTGACGGCGCCGAGTCACCGCCGGCAAACGATTTTGACGATTTTTCGCCCAAGGTAGGCCAACTGCGCCGGCGGGGTGGAGATTGTCGCCCGGGCCTCTGCCCTCGCCGCGTCGAGCAATTACGCTGGAACTCGAGACAGCCCCCGCTTCCACCCGCCGATTTTTGGGCTTGAGGAGTTCCCCATGCGTCGCTTGATGCTCCACTTGATCTGCTTAGCTTGCTTGGCAGCGACGCCGTCGGACCTGCGCGGGCACGAGCGAATCTCTCAACCGCCGGCAGCGCTGCCTCCGTCGCTTCCGCAGACGCCTCCCAGCGAGGCGACCGCGCCGGAAGACGTGCCGTCCCCCTCGGACTTGATGTTCGCCGAGCCCAAGCCCTTTGCAGGCACCCCGGTCCGCATCGAGCTTCGGTCAGGTGAGTCATTTGAGGGCAACCTCGTTGACCCTCGCAAACTTCGACTTAACTTGGGTGGCGCGAGCCTCACCTGGCCGCCGCGCGTGATGGGACGCCTGGACACGGAGCAGGGCACGGATCAAGCCACCTTGCGGCTCCGCGACGGCACGGTCCTGCGCGGACAACTCGCGACCGAGTCGTTCCGACTGCGGATGGAGTTCGGAGAGTTGACCTTCGCACGCGCGAGCGTGCGCGCCGTGATCGCCACTGAGATGCCGGCGCCCGACCAACCCCGGGCCGAAACTCCTGATCCAGCGGCTGAGCCCAAAGAGCAGGAAGCGACGCCGTCGCCGGAGGATGCAAAGCACGAGCCCCAAGCAACGCCAGCAACCGACGCTCTGCCCAAGCAGCCCGCGCTGGTCCACCGACCCTCGCCGATGGTGCTGCATGCTCACCCCGACATCTTCACTCGCTATCCCGGCATTCCCACCTGGCACGCCACGCCCAGGGTGCTCTCCGAGCAGAACTCTTACTACCCACGCCAATACTACGGGCAGTGAGGCGCAGTGAGGCACGGAAATCCGAAGTGTCAGCGAGGGATCGGTCTGCGCGACAGCAACAGAGCGGATGGGCATCCGCGCCAGCCCACGTTGTGTGCTGACCCGGACTTGATCGCTACTGCCGTTGATACATCACGTCCGTCCGCAATACGTACTTGACCCCGTCAAGCACGGGCTCTCCTTTGTGAAGTATCGCGTGCACGAAGCAGAGCGCGAGGCCCTCTCGGGGCTCGACGCTGACGCGATCGAACGCAGTGTGGCCGCCGGCGAAGCCATCGTTCAGATACACAAGAAAGGTCAGCTGACTGCGTTGACCGTTCTCTCGCTCAAAGTAGCCGTCAAAGTGCCAGTCGAATTGCTGACCGGCCTCGTAGCGATAGTACCGCAGACGCTCGTTCACGCCGCAAGCGCGCCATGGCCCCAGCATATGCGGAACGTACATCTCGAGCCGCGACCACAACTCGCCGGCACGATCCTGCGAGTCGAACATGACACGCGCGTTGTTGCGAATGTCCTTGCGCATCTGAGGCCCGCTCGCCGTGGTGATCGGCGCGTCGGCGAACCCCATGCTTTCAGCGAACTCAATGTGCGCGAGGCACTCATCACGGTCAAGAAATTCGGAGACCGTGAAAATCTCATCCGTAACGAATTGATACTCGGGCATGGCGACGTTCACCTCGACTGCCTGTTCTTCTTTCACAAGCAGGCAAGACACACTTCGATGGCCGGGGGTTCGGAGCGGCGACGGGCACCATCGGGCATTTCGCGCCGCGAGCGTTTCCGCCCTGCTATTGACCGATTGTGGTGTCCACTTTCTCGATGCGTCCCAGATCGTCGAAGGACAGCGTGAGCGACTGTCCGTCTCTCGTCGCGATCATCAACAGATCGCTGACATCGAGATCGAATCCCTGCGTCTTCAAAAACGACTCCGCCATGTGGCGATGGTTGATTTCGAAGTGCGAGATTCCGCCCATGAAGATCGCCGGAATTCGCTCGGCAGCCACAGGCCGAGTCACCTCGTCAGGCGCGTCACAGACGAGAAAGAACAGCGCGCCGCCTTCGTACGGGCCTCGATAGTAGCAGCAAGTCGGATTCAATCCGGAGGCAACGAGCGCGATCGCATGTCCGTCCGCGACTTCGCTGGGAAAGCAGGGATCCACCAGTTCGGGCACGCCGGTTCGCTCGCCGAGCGTCCTCAGCTCCTGGCAGGCATGCAGCAGCGCGTTGGGCAAATTGGAGCCCTCATTGGCCCAGGCCCAAAGCCACGTCGCATCGCCTTCCGCCTCGGTTCCCAGCAGTTGCATGGGAAACGACCGCTCCCCGAAGGACGCCACACCTTCACTGATGTTGACGTTCCAGGTGTGATCGCCGAGGAAATCGGCGAACGCGATTTGCTTTGCAAACGCGCTGCCGATGTGCTGTGACAACAGTGAAGTAAACTCGGCACTCGCCATCAATCCACCCCTTTTGATGTTGAGCGTGGCCGGGGCGTCGCGCCTGCTGCCAACTCGTGCAACGAACGTTTGGCAGACAGACGCTCTTCGGCGGCCTCCCGCAGACTTGGTGAACACTTGCCGGGAAGTGAATGCGGTTCAGCGGCTTTCGCCGACGAATCGGGCCGCCGAACTATCGTCAGTTTGCCGAGTGGCGCGCGTTGACGCAACCAAAATCAGCCAAGGGACGCCGATGGTTGTGACCCGTCCACCGGGCCTCACAAGGGTCGTCTGCGATGGAGGCCCGACCTTCCAAACTTGAACCGATGGGGTGGCAGTTGCAGTTTGGGGGCAAGGACATGACACACGCCGAGGAGGCCATTCACAGCACCTCTTCCGGCAATCGGACCAGCACCGTTCAGCACGAAGGAGCCTGCTCCGATTGCCAGCTGGGTGTCTTCCCGCAGCCGCGGCGATACTACCAACGCGTCGCCGCCGCGGGCGACGAAACGTGGTTGGGCGCGCTAATGGGCGCCGGTTGATGTGGCACCGTCGTGATCGGCGAGTGCGGCGCGGGCGAGGTGTAGCCGACCTCGCGCGGAAGCGGGCGCTGGCCGAGCAGGTGGTTCATCAAGGTGATGTCGCACTTCGAACGCATCTTCAGCCGAATGCGAGCGCGATGCTTGTTGATCGTCTGATAGCAGACGCCCAGGATAGACGCCATTGCGTTGGTGTTCTGTCCCTCGAGCGCGAGATCGAGCACCTCTCGCTCCTTCGGCGACAGAGTCGCCAGTCGAGAGCGAACGACGCCCGGCTGCCCGGCGTTGTGCCGGTCGAACTCCAGCGCGCGAGCGATCTGCAAGCGGATTTGCTCGTCAGCGGCAGGGATGCGAATCACGTCATGAGCGCCGCTATGAACCGCGGCGACTTCCAGCGCGTGCGGCTCGTTGTCGGAAACCGCAAGCAGAATCGGCAGATTGATCCACTTCTCGCGCAACCCGCGAATCATCTCCATCGCCGGCTCAGGGCCAAATCGCCGCGGCGACACCACCAGGCAACCATGGTGCTCCAGACGCAGCTTGCGCAGAAACTCGTCGGCCGTGGAGTGAGTCTCCAGCATCCAACCCGTGCCCTGGCTGGCGGAATTCAGGTTGGCTTGAAACGGGTCGCCGGCCTCACAGAGCAGATGAACTTTGGGATTTGGCAGCATGGGTTGGCCCTTCAACTTCGAATGACATGGACTTGACAGCAATGGTGGGCGACTCTTGCCGCCGTTCGAAATACCACAACGCGGACCGCCAACTCACCCAATCTCGGCGACGGCGTTTGCAAGCTCGCGTGACTCGAGCAGCGGAGGAACGAATCACGCATGAGTCGCGTGTTCAACTGCCCCCAAGCCGGGTCACGTTTTTTGAATTCGTACATCTCGACCGTTGTGGATGAGGCGGCATGCCGCCGATCTCCCGCCTTGCACACGCGTACTTCACGTCTCTGCAGGAAACACGCCCTCATGGCGGAATTCCGCCACACGAGCGAGCCGCGTGATCTACGCCCGCGGGGACCCCGGGCGTTGGCGAGCCACACGCGCTCCACATTCCGAAATAGTCGCATCTGGCCACCCCACTGCGCTACAATGGCACGTCGTATTCGGGGATAAGCCAACGCTCGAGAGCCACCTTCATGACTGCCTCCCTACGAGAAGCCTCGCCGCGAACCTTGACGGGGTTGGCCGCAATTCCGGCCGCAATTCTGACCGCAATTCTGACCGCAATTCTGGCCGCGAATGTCGCCTTGGCGCAATCTCCGCCCGCGGTGACCTTTGCACGACATTCGCTGAATGACGCCGCGGAGTTCTGCGCATGCGCCGTGTTCGACGTGAATCGGGACGGACGGCCCGATATCTACTCCGGGGAGTGGTGGTACGAAGCGCCCCACTGGAAACGGCATCGCGTTCGCGACGTCGAGATCATTCGCGGCCGGTTCGACGACTATTCCAGCCTGCCGATGGACGTCAACCAAGACGGCTGGACGGACGTCGTCAGCGTCAACTACCGCTCGCAATCCCTGTATTGGATTGAGAACCCCGGCGACCAGCTCGACAAACAAGACTGGCTGAAGCATGTGATCGACACCCCCGGGCCCTCGGAGACAGGCCGGCTCGTCGACATCGACGGCGACGGCAGGCTCGATGTGCTGCCCAACGGCGTCCGCTACGCCGCCTGGTATGAGCTCACCAAGGCAGACGCCAAGCCCACCTGGACGCGACATGACTTGCCGGTCGAGCTCGCCGCTCACGGAATCGGCTCCGGTGACATCAATGGAGACGGCCGATTGGATCTCGTCTCACCCAACGGCTGGCTGGAGGCGCCGGTTGACCGGCGCAAAGGACGCTGGCTTTGGCATCCCGACTTTAAGCTGCACCGAGACGCGGGCATCCCGATCGTGGTGACCGATGTCGACGGGGACGGGGACGCTGATCTGATCTGGGGGCGCGGCCACAACATCGGCCTCTACTGGCTCGAGCAGAGCAAGTCCACTAACGGACCAACACAATGGCAGCTGCATGTGATCGACAGCGAATGGTCGCAGTTTCACAGCCTGATCACCGCCGACATCGACGGAGACGGCGCGCTCGATCTGGTCACCGGAAAACGCTATCTCGGCCACGAGGGGCGCGATCCCGGCGAGTACGATCCGCTGCCGATCCTCTGGTATACGTTTGACCGAGCCAGCCGCGCGTGGCGACGAAACTTCATCTCTCCGCCCGACGGGGTCGGTTGCGACCTCGACCCCAAGGTCGCGGACTTGGACCTGGACGGCGACCTCGACTTTGTGGCGCCAAGCCGCAATGGCATCAGCTGGTTCGAGAACTTGCGCATCCATTCAGGTGCGCCGGCCACTCGCTCTACCCCGGCGGCGGAGGAAGCGCCTGCACAGTATGCCGATCATTCGCAGCTGATGAAGGTCTGGAGGGACAACGGACTACAGAACGTAAGCACGCCGTTTGACTGGGGACTGCGACGCCGCCACGTGCTCCAAGGCATGCAGTCAGCCATGGGTCCGCTGCCCGGCCCCGAACATCGCGTGCCGCTCGCGACTCGCATCCTGAAACGAGAGTCCACGGAGCACTACGAGCGACTGACGCTGCGATTTCGAACGGAGGCCAACGATGAAGTGCCGGCCTACTTGCTCATTCCGCATGGTCTCAAGGGGCCGGCGCCGGCGATGCTTTGCTTGCACCAGACCACGTCCATCGGGAAGGGCGAGCCAGCGGGGCTCGGAGGCCGCCC
The DNA here is from genome assembly GCA_020426845.1 of Planctomycetales bacterium. Classification (GTDB taxonomy): domain Bacteria; phylum Planctomycetota; class Planctomycetia; order Pirellulales; family Pirellulaceae; genus JAGQPF01. The sequence goes on along the minus strand of JAGQPF010000086.1, from coordinate 37,070 downwards.
GACGCTGCACTACGCTCACGAGCTCGCACAACGAGGCTATGTCTGCCTGGCGCCGGACTACCCGTCCTTCGGCGACTACCAGTTTGACTTTCAAGCGCCGCAGGCGACACAAAGCGGGTCGATGAAGGCGATTTGGAACAATCTTCGCGCGGTGGATCTCCTGGAAGCGCAAGCCGAGGTGGACCGCGACCACATCGGTGTGATTGGACACTCGCTGGGCGGACACAACGCACTGTTCACCGCTGCCTTTGATCAGCGGCTACGGGCGGTCGTCACCAGTTGCGGCTTCACGGCGTTCCATGACTACTACCAAGGCAAGCTGGCGGGCTGGACGAGCGATCGGTACATGCCCCGCATTCGCGACGTCTACGGGAACGATCCCGACCAAGTCCCTTTCGACTTTTACGAGGTGATCGCCGCCCTGGCGCCGCGACCGGTGTTCGTCAACGCCCCGCTGCACGATTCGAATTTCGACGTGGGCGGCGTGCGCAAGGTGGCCGCGGCCGCAAGCAACGTCTACCGCCTGCTTGACGCCGAGGCCCGGTTGAACGTCGAATATCCCGACAGTGCACACGACTTCCCCGATGCAACGCGACACCGCGCCTACGAATGGCTCGACAAGCATCTGAAGCCGTGAGCAGCGAGACGAACTTCGAACGATGGGGCAAAGGGCGGGCGCAACCTGGCAGCACCGGTTGCCGCGAGGCCGTATTTAGACAATTGGCTTCAATGCTAACGAACTGCCGATTGAATAACAGCGGCCTCCTACACCTAACGCTTTAAGAGCATCGGAATTGCAGTCATGGATGATGGCCCCCCCGAGGACCCTATCGCGCCGGTCGCGCCGGTCGTGCCGCTCAGCAGCCGCGCCATCTCGACGGCCGCCTTGGCGTTTCGCGGCTACAACGTCGAGAACCTGGGACGCACGCCCGAGCTGCTGCGCGACCCGCGCTATCGGACGATTTTCGAGTCCGAGCTGAGCAAGGCATCGACGCATGCGGCGAGGCACTTGGGACGCGATGTCGACCTGTTGGCATACGTCGAAGCCGGCCGCGAGCCCACGCTCGAAGAGTATGGCGAAGCGGTCGCATTGATCATCGCCGCCTCGATCGCGCAGCTGCGGTGTCTCAATGAAGTGCACGACATCGACTGGCGTCCCAGCCGCGTGTCACTCGGCTACAGCCTTGGCGAGATCTCTGCGCTGGTCGCCAGCGGCACGCTCGAGCTGGGCGAGGCGATGCTGGCGCCGCTGCGGCTAGCGGATGACTGCGTCGACCTGGCACACGGCGTCGAGCTCGCCGTGATGTTTCACCGCAAACTGCAACTGGATCCTCGCCATGTGCAACGCGCGATGCTCGAGACGAACCTAGAAGGCCGTGGCGTGATGGGCGTGTCCGCCGTGCTCTCACCCAACTCGCTATTGGTGCTGGGGCAGGGCGACACGTTGTCCAGGTTTTACGAGCGGATGCGGGGCTACTGCGACGAACGGTTGCACCTGCGACGCAATCCACATCACTGGCCGCCGCTGCACACACCGATCGTCTGGCAACGCAACATTCCCAGCCGCGCCGCGCAGCTGATGTTGTCGATGCGAGGCGGCATGACAGCGCCGACTCCGCCAGTGCTCTCTCTGGTGACGGGCGCCACCTCCTACACCGAGGGCAACGTTCGCGACATCCTCTATCGCTGGATCGACCAGCCGCAATCGCTCTGGGCCGGCGTCTGCGCCATGCTGGGCATGGGTGTCAGAACCGTCATTCACGTCGGCCCGCAGCCGAACATCATCCCGGCCACGCTCAAGCGCCTCAGCGACAATGTCACGGCACAGCTCAAAGGCAATCTCGGCATGCGAGCGCTCGCCGGCCTTGCCCGCCGCTCCTGGCTACAAGCGCTGCTGCCCCAACAGGCATCCTTGCTGCGCGCGCCGCAGCTGAAGCAAATCGTGCTCGAGGATTGGCTACTGCGGGACGCTTAGCTTCGCCCAACGTGTGGTTCGGGGCTCCTTCCCGCTCTCTCTCTATCCGTCGCTGACGCTTCGCGGTTCCTGTCCGCCATCCCTCGCTCACGCTCTCACGCTTCGGGTTTCCTGTTCGACGCTAGCCGACCGAGAAGCGGTGCACAGTCAAATGGCGGTAGACGTCCCCGGGACGCAAGATGGTCGAAGGAAAGGTGGATTGGTTCGGGGTGTCGGGATAGTGCTGGGTCTCGAGGCAAAAGGCGGAGTGGCGTCCGTAGCCTCCGCAGCCGTCGCTGCCGTCCAGAAAATTGCCCGTGTAGAGTTGGATGCCGGGCTGGTTCGTCAACACTTCCATGACGCGTCCGCTGTGCGGATCGCTGGCGATGGCCGCGCGGCGCAGCTCGCCCGCGCCGCGGACCACAAAGCAGTGATCGTAGCCTGGCGGGTCCGCTTCAATGGCGCCCAAGTCCCGGCCGATCGACTTCATCTCCCGAAAATCGAGCGGCGTCCCCGCCACCTCGGGCAACTCGCCGGTGGGGATTAGCGTGCCGTCGACGGCCACATACTGATCCGCCTCGAGTTGCAAGCGATGCTCCAGCACCGACGCAGCTTTGCCGGGCGCCACGCCCGCCAGATTCCAATAGCAATGGTTGGTCAGGTTGACGTGGGTCGCGCGATCGGTCCGAGCAACATGCTCCATGCGAAGCTCGTTGTTGTCGTTCAGCGAGTACACCACCTCGACCTGCAACTCACCGGGGAACCCTTCGTCTCCATCGGGACTCGTATGACGAAATCGCACGCCGGACTCTCCGTCGGCGTCCATCAGCTCTGTCGTCCAGACGGCGCGGTCGAACCCGACCTCGCCGCCGTGCAGATGATGCGGCCCGTTGTTGGTGGCCAGCTGATACTCAACGCCATCGATCGAAAACTTACCGAACGCGATGCGATTGCCGTAGCGTCCCACCGTCGAGCCAAAATACGGATGGCGCTGCAGATAACCTGCGAGCGACGGGAAGCCTAGATTGATGTTGGCCAGTCGGCCGTCGCGGTCGGGAGTCTCCACCGCGACGACGATCGCGCCGTAATTCGTCAACTGCAGCCGCAGCCCGCTGTTGTTCTCGCAAGTGAACAGTGAGACTTCCTCTCCCTCCGGCGTGGCGCCAAAGGATGCCGTCGTGACGCTCATGGCAGTCGTTCTCGATTGAAGTAGCGTTAAGGAGGCCGTTCAACAGGCAGTTCGATTAAGCAGCGTTTTCAGGATGTCAGCTGCCGATGTTGATCAAGTCGCATACGCGCCTCGTCGGCCCAGGGGCTATCGGGCGACAGCCGCAGGAATTCGCGCCAATGGTGCTCGGCCTGCTCGGGCTCATGCAGGTCGTCCAGCACACGCGCGAGGTGGAAGTGGACGTCGGCGTACTCGTCGTGATGCACCAAGGCGCCTTGAAACGCTGCGGCGGCGAGGCTCAACTCCCCGAGTTCGGCCAGCACGCAGCCAAGATTCGCTCGCGCCTCGACATAGTCGTCGTTCAACTCAATCGCCATATAGTAACGCTCGGCCGCCGCTTCCGTGTGTCCGAGCCGATAGAGCAGCTCGGCCAATTGAAAGCAGACTTCGGCGTCCGGTCCGCCTGCCGCCAGCGCAGCCCGATACAGCTCGCACGCCTCCCGCAACCGCCCTTCCTCCTCCAGTTGCATCGCCATCTCGAGCAACTGATCGGGGCAAAATTCGTCGAGCTCGTCGCGCCAATTCATCGGCAGCGATGTGATGGCGGGCGACTCCAACGAGTCGAAGTCGAAGCGCAGCTGCCCGTTGGGCTCAATCAGCCCCTCGCCTTCGCGGAGCAGAATCCGCTTCCCCTCGACAATCACGGCCAGCTGCGCAAGTGGCCGCTCGACCTCCGGCACGAACTGAGCCAGCGCCGCAAGTTGCGATTGGATCTGCGACGCCGACACGCCGGTCGCGATCAGTTGCGCCAAGCGACGGGCCGTTGTCACTTCCTGGAAATCAAAATAGGGCAGTCGGTGCACCATCCGCACGGGCACGATCAACTGCCGACGGTGCCAGCTGCGAATCGTGCCGACGGTCACCCCAACCAGCTCGGCCAACATCGCCGGCGTGTAGAGGCGCCGCACATCCGCCTGGCTCTCCACCACCCCGAGCTGCTCCCAGAACACTGTCTCGGAGACAACATCCACCTGCCGGCTGCGAACCAAGTTACGCATCTCGTCGCTAAGCAGGCTCGCCTCCCCGCCCGCGCCGTTGGGACGAGCCGAGCGACACAATGCATCGAGCTCGTCGAGATCATTCCAAGGCAGCTCGTCGGCGCCCACCACTAGCAACTCCAGCGTGGAGTCGTTGCGGTCCACACAGCTGCCGCCGAGTTCGCGAACCAACTCACGGGCCTCGCGTTGCGTCATGCTGCCCAACTTGCCGCAAAATGCAACGCGGCGTCCCCGCAATGGCTCAACATCGCGGTGGCTCGGCTCGCTCGCCCTGGGATCTTGAGACATCCTGTGCACCTAACAACCTGCTGATTCAACGACGTGCCACGGCCTGCTTGGACGATCGGCACAGCTTTTGCCGCGCAATGAACGCGGCTCCAACTCAATCAAGGAAACCCGAAGCGTAAGCGAGGGATCGAATCGCCGAAGCCCCAAAGCGTGCCCGTCGGGTCTCTTCAACAGGCTACTAGTGGACCGTCAAGCCTTCGCCTTGGGGTTGGAAAACTTGCGAAGTCGTGGCAAGCCACGAGTTTGGGGCGGCGGCCACCCCAACGTTTTCGAGTTGACGGGGCACACACAGCTGAAGTCAGTTTCCCGGTGTGTCCCTTGTATGTCAATGACGCCGTGCGAGCCTCAATACCGTCAAAATGTCCCGAATTGCCGAGAGTGCCTCATCGTTACGACCGTGAAAACCGATAGGACCGTAGGAGGCTGTTGAAAAACAGGCTGCCGGCGACGTCGCCGAAGGTCTCGCCTCCACTCCGCCTCATTCCCGAGATTGCCCAATGGTCAAGCCGAAGCGAGAACGCGCGAACACGGTGGCCTATGGCGTCCAGCGCGGCTATCCACCTTACTCGCTTCGCCAATCGCGGTACCACGCCTTGGCGGAGACCATTGCCGCGTACTGTGACCGCCGTGAGGGCACGCTGCGGTTGCTTGACGTGGGAGTCGGGCATGGAGCCTCACGGATCTATCTCGAGGCTCATCCCTGTGCGGAACGAATCGACTTCCACGGCGCCGACATCTTCCCGCGAGGCGAAGAGTACGTCCACAAGCATCGGGACTGGACGTTCTATACCTGCAATCTCGAGGATGGTCTCAAAGGGATCGCCTCCGACCAGTTCGACGTGGTGATCTGCGAACAGGTTGTCGAGCACGTGCACAACGCCCCGCACGCGATTCGAGAACTTGCTCGAGTGCTCAAGCCGGACGGCTTGGCGGTGATCGGTGTGCCGATCTTTCCCGAAGGCCTGCATCTGGTGCGACGGCATGTGGTGCCGATGCTCGATTCGCTGACCAAGAAACGCCGCGGGCACGTGCAGGCGTTTTCGAAGCGAACGTTTGTCAACTTGATGCGCAGCGGGGGGTTCGAAGTGCAGAAGACGCGCGGCTTCCGCATCATTTCGGGCGGACCGCTGCGACCGCTCGAGCACTATCGCTGGTGGTGGCGGCTCAACCGGACCTTGGGCGCCATGGCTCCGTCACTTTGCGTGGAGGTGCAGGCAATTGCCACCAAGGCGAAGGCAAGCGAAGCCACCTCGGCCGACACGACTCGTCGCGCCGCTTAGCTAGCGTGCCAGGGAACGCGGCTGGTGAAAACCACAACCACACAGGCTGGCAGCCTGTGCCACGACACTACATAGGCTGGCGGCCTGTGCCACGACACTACACAGGCTGGCGGCCTGTGCCACGACACTACACAGGCTGGCGGCCTGTGCCACGACACTACACAGGCTGGCAGCCTGTGCCACGACACTACACAGGCTGGCAGCCTGTGCCACGACACTACACAGGCTGGCAGCCTGTGCTACGACAAACACAGTCTGGCAGCCATTGTTACGAGAGAGCTGCTAGGCCTCCTCGAAGGCCGCGTCGAAAGCGCGGCCGCTGGGGGCGAAGTCCAGCCGCTTGGTGAACTCGGCCGCCTCGCGAGCGCCAAACTCGCGATCCATGCCCGAGTCCTCCCACTCGATGGAGAGCGGGCCGGTGTAGCCCACTTCGTTTAGGGCGCGAATGATCTCGTCGAACTTCACGTCGCCGCGTCCGGGACTGCGGAAATCCCAGCCGCGCCGCGGGTCACCGAAGTTCAAGTGACTGGCCAAAATGCCCGTGCGGCCATCGAGACGGTTTGCCGCGTCCTTAATGTGGACGTGATAAATCCGGTCGGGGAAAGCGCGAATGAACTCGACCGGGCAAACACCTTGCCAGTGGAGATGGCTGGGGTCGAAGTTGAAGCCAAACTCCTCGCGATGGCCCAGCGCCTCCAGCGCCCGCTGGGCGGTGTAGATGTCAAACGCGATCTCGGTTGGGTGAACTTCGAGCGCGAATCGCACGCCACATTCGCCAAACACATCGAGAATCGGATTGAATCGCTCGGCCAGCAGGTCGAAGCCGGCCTGAATCATCGACTCCGACACGGGCGGGAAGCTGTACAGCAGGTGCCAAATGCTCGAACCGGTAAACCCGTTGACGACGCTCACTCCGAACTTTTGAGCGGCGCGAGCCGTGTTCATCAGCTCCTCGGCCGCCCGCTGGTTGACGCCGTCCGGGTCGCCATCGCCCCAGACGTATTTGGGCAGAATCGCCTTGTGACGCGAGTCGATGTTGTCCAACACGGCCTGGCCAACCAAGTGGGCGCTGATCGCATGGCACTGCAAATTGAGCGAATCGAGCAGCTCGCGACGTTGAGCACAATAAGAGTCCTCCGCCAGCGCCTTGTCCACCTCGAAGTGGTCGCCCCAGCACGCCAACTCGATGCCGTCGTACCCAAACTCTTTGGTCCGGCGCGCCATGTCTTCAATCGGCAGATCGGCCCATTGACCCGTGAACAAGGTGACCGGTCGCGGCATACGAGTGCTCCTCAAAAGTGGATTCTGGCGATCAGTACGGGGCTGATTGTGAGCTGCAGACAGCCGCACGGACTTCAACCCGGTTCGACTTCAACCCTGCGTGAGTGGAAAAGCTCCCTCAAAGCAGCTCCCTCGATGTGGAGGGGATATTGTCGCGGGCTCGGCGCCGGGATGCAAGTAGGCCAGGCCCGCCAGCCACTCCGACCGTCACACGCCGCACGATCACGGCGACGCCCGAATTGGGGGAATCCAAGAGACGCGTGCTATACTCGGGAAACGCCTTTTCCTCCGACGTTCGTGGATCGCCATGCGACGCGCCGCCACTGTCCCCGCCATGTTCTTTCTCGCGTCGGCTTGTCTGGGCGCACGCCTGCCTGCGGCCGAGACTCGAGTGGCCTTTGAACTGCTGCTCGAGGACCCCTACGCGCAGGCGTCGGCCAAGCAGTGGCACGAGCTGATTTCCCCGCTGCCGGACGTGTCGGTCCGCATTCGCTCGGGCCGCGCCGGGGAGCGGAGCGGCATTGAAGAAGTCAAAGGGGCAGACGGCGCCGTTCGCTCCTACCGTGTCATCGGCATCCTCACGCCCAACAACCGGCTCGATCTGCCCGGCGCATCGTTCTCGGTTCGCGACCGCGCCAAACTCGAGGCATGGCTTCGCAAACTGCGCGGTGGCGGCGAAGAAGGCCTGCGCACGCCCACCATGGCATTTGGCCTCACCGCGAAGCAACTGACTCAAGTACACGACGAGCTGAAGCAGGTGGTGAGCCAAAGCACCAAAGGGCTGACCGTGGCCGAAGCGGTGCGTCGGATCGCGACGGATGCCGGATTGCAGCTGGAATCGGACACGGACGCTCGCGGCGGCGCCAATGAACCGGTCGACAACGAGCTCAAAGGCCTCTCCACCGGCAGTGCGCTGGCGGCGGCATTGCGTCCCGGCGGATTGGTGCTGACGTTGTCACCGCCCGAACGTCCCACAGACCACGTGCGGCTGAGAATCCGCAAGGCCGAATCGGCGGAAGAGTTTTGGCCGATCGGCTGGCCCCTGCAAGGCGCCGCCAGCCGCTTTGCGCCCGAAATGTACAAACGATTGGATGTCGAGATCAACGGCGCACCCCTGAATGACGCCCTGGACGCCATTCGCCCCCGCCTCTCGACGCCGCTGCTGCTCGACCACAACGCCATGGTCCGCGAAGGCATCGATCCGGCAACCACCAAGGTCAGCCATCCCGCCGGCAACAGTTACTACCGCCGCATCATTGACCGTATGCTCTCGTCAGCCAAGCTCACGGGAAAGCTGCGACAGGACGAGGCCGGCACGGTCTTCTACTGGATCACCACTCGCAAACAGGCGATCAGCGAGGGCAAGGATTGAGGCCGGCCGAAGCCTACAAGTACACGCGTCGATTGTAGATGTACCACTCAAAGGTGAGCAGGCCGAGCAGGCCGAGCAAGATCCACTTCCAAAGTTCACGGCGGACGGGCTGGCGCGACAGCGTGCCTGCGACCTTTTCGTGGTCGATGTCGATCTCCTCTTGAGGCAACACCGAAGTCTCGCGATGGTTGAACAGGTTGACGGCAAATCGTTGAGCCGGCTCGTCCTGATCGCCTTCGATGACTTCGTAAACGCCCTGCTGCTGGGTCTGTGAAAAGACGAACGACCCCATCGCCTCTCGAAACACCTCGATCTTGTCCCCTGCAGGGGTTTTCACGGTGACCGTTTCGACCGGTGTGAGCGCGCGGATTCGCAGCTCGTGGCCCGGCTGCACCGGCTTCATGGCAAAGGCGCCCCGGCTGCCGCCGAGATACTTGACGACATTCATGACGAAAATCGGAAAGGACGGTCGCGTGTGCCAGTTGGTCAGCACTTCGCTGGCCTTGCCGTCCTTGTAAGAAAAGAAGCCAAACCCGAGCACGGCGTCCTCATAGGCGCGGCGCGGCGCGATCGCCAGCATCGCCCCCAGGTCGGCCTCCATCAATGTCTGACCGCCCTGAGGCGGCACGACCTTGAAGCCTTCGGCCACCAACAGCCCGGTCATGTCCGCCAGCTGCATCAGCGGATGCGTGCCGTTGGCGTCCAGGAAATACGGAGGCGAGGCAAACGGCTCCGCTTTCCATTCATCGCCGGGCGGCTTGGCCCCCAGGAACAACGTGTTGCAAAGTGGCATCTCGGGCGGCGAACACATATCGAAGATGATCAGGTCGTAGGCGCCGCTTCCCGCTTCTTGCAGAAACGACTCGCTGGTCATCGCCGACGGCTTGACCACCGCGACATCAGCGAGCTGCTGCACGCGCTCGGTCGTCAGCGCCAACTCCCAGGCGTCGTTGCCATGGCTGACCATCAGGATCCGCGCGAGCCGCGGGGGATTGATCGGCGTGTAGGCCACGTTGTCGAACGCCATGTTGTCATCGTAGTCGCCGCTGCCCGAGGCGTTTTCGAGCCGGAGACTGAGCACGCCGGCGTCCAAGTCGCGAGGGAGATCGAAGGTCACGCCGACCCCGTTGCCTGCGGGAATCGAATGCCGCTGCGAGTCGATCAAGTTGCCTTCATGCCGCAGCGTCACGAGCAGCTCGGCGTCCACCGCGCCGCCGTTCTCAATCCGCGAGAAGGCCTGCAGCTGATCGGCTCGCTCCAGGTTGCGCTCGGCGGCGAACGAAATAATGCCCACGTTGTGCGCCGACTCGGAGCCAATCGACACATAGATCGGCTCGAGATGCCCAAGCGAGAAGTCCTTCACTGCGGGGAAGCCGCCATCGCTAAAGATATAGAGCGACGCCGGCAGTGCATCGGCGACCTGTGTGTCGCGAGCGTCATTGGCCTGACGCCCCGGATTGGCGAGTCCGGCCGCATATCGCAGCGCCAGCTGCGGATCCGTGGAGCGATTGGTGGGCTGGATCGCCTTCAGCTTGCGGTGCAGCAGACGTCGATCGCCGGTGAAGGTCTGAACGGCGTCGGCGTTGTCCGCAAAACTGACGATCATCGCCACTTCGCCCGAATCCATCTCGTCGATCAAGGCGCCGATCCGCCGTTTGGACTCGCCCAGCCGGCTGCGGCCATTGACGTCCTCGGTGGACATGCTCGCCGAGTTGTCGACCAGAAAGATCAGACGCTCTCCGGCGAGCTGCGTTCCTTTCCAGCCCGGCCGTCCCAGCGCGAGCGCTATCAGCAGCACGGCGAGCAGCTGAAGCAACAGCAGCAGGCTTTTGCGAAGCCGCTGCCAGATACTGTTGACGTGCAAGTCCTCGACCGTGCGCGACCAAAGATAGGTGCTGGGCACCTCGAGCGGCTGTCGCTTCAGCTTGAGGAAGTACAGGGAGACAATCAGCGGCGGCACGCCGGCGAGAATGCCCCATTGCCACCAACTGAGCGTGTTGAGCCATTCGGGCATCATCGCACGAGCCCTCGTTGCCGCAAATAGTTGCCGATCAGCTGCTCAATCGGCGTGTTGGTTGTCGCTGTCATATAGGTCATGCCGCGTTTGGTCGCGAACTCACGGGCGCCGTTGATAAAGGCGGCGAGTGTCTGCTGGTATTTTTGCAGCAACGGTCGGCTGACGGTAATCTCCGCCTCATCGCCATCTTCGCAGTCGATCAACTTCAGGTCGCCGGCCAGCTCGGGCTGCATCTCCTCCTTGGCCAGCACATGGATCAGGTAGACATCCATCTGTTGCGCCACCAACAGCCGCAGCGCCGACTCGTAGCCCGCCTTGTCCATCAGATCGGTGATCAGCACGAGAATGCCTTTGCCGCTGTTGCGAATGCAGAACTCCTTGACGCCCTGTTGCAGCGACACATTCATGTTCGGCTGAATGCTGTTCAGGTAGTCCATCATTCGCCACATGCTGCTGCGCCCGCGCAGCACCGGTCCGCCCTCGCGGCGGGACGCGCCGAGCGCCTCGAGCTTGACGCGGTCGGCGCGGCAAAGGCCGATAAAGCCAAGCGCCGCGGCGAGCTGCTTGGCGACATACAGCTTGGAGGGATCGCCAAAACCCATTGACGCGCTGGCGTCGAACAACGTGTAGAAGTGCAGATCCTCTTCCTCGAGAAACAGCTTGAGGAACAGCCGATCCATCCGCGCGTACAGATTCCAGTCGATGAACCGCAGGTCGTCGCCGGGCACGTAGTTGCGAAAGTCCGCAAACTCGACGCTTTGCCCCTTCCGCCGGCTGCGTCGCTCACCCTTCATCCGGCCGCGAAACACCTTGCGGCTGACCAGCTCCATGCGTTCCAGCTGCGCAAGCAACTCCGGGGACAGCAATGTGGGAGACGCAGTGCTCATGGTGGCAAAACCGAGGGTCAGCGCGGTGGAGTGAAGGCTTCTCAAGGCTAGAGGAACATCGCCGGCGCCCTTTGTGAGGTCCAGCCGAGCGGTCCCACGTCATCATCAGGCGCCTTCGGCGGCGTAAGCTGCCGCGTCGGCCTTCTCGGGTAGCTTTTCGAGAATCTCGAGCAGCACTTGATCTGACTCGACCCCCTCGGCCTGCGCCTCGAAGTTGGGCACAACGCGATGCCGCATTGCCGGCAGGTACACGCGCCGCACGTCCTCGAAGCTGACGTTAAAGCGTCCCTCGAGCAACGCGCGCACTTTGGAGGCGAGGGCCAGGGTCTGGGCGCCGCGAGGGCTGCTGCCCCAGCGCAGGTACTGATTGGTGACCGGCAGCGACTGAGGCCCGTCGGGATGCGTGGCCATCACCAGCCGCACGATGTAATCCTGCACGTGTTCGGCGAGGATCACGTCGCGGATCAATCGCTGCCACTTGACGATCTCGTGGCCGTCCATCACCGGCTCGGGCTCGACGATAACGCCGCGAGTGGTGCGATCAATAATGGTGGCGAGCTCTTTGCGCGTCGAATAGCCGACGACAAGCTTGAAGAAGAAGCGGTCCAGCTGCGCCTCGGGCAGCGGGTAGGTGCCCTCCTGCTCAATCGGATTCTGCGTCGCCATCACGAAGAACGGCTTGTCGAGCACGAAGCGGTGGCCGCCGGCGGTCACGGTGCCTTCCTGCATCGTCTCGAGCATCGCCGACTGCGTCTTGGGCGTCGCGCGGTTGATCTCGTCCGCCAGGCAGATTTGGGTGAAGATCGGTCCCTTTTGAAATTCGAACGCGCGTTTGCCGTCGGGCGTCTCCACCACCATGTTGGTGCCGAGAATGTCGGCGGGCATCAAGTCGGGCGTGAACTGAATGCGGGAGAAGTCCAGGTTCAGACATTGCGCCAGCGTGCGCACCAGCAAGGTCTTGCCCAAGCCCGGCACACCTTCCAGCAGGCAATGGCCGCCGACGAACAGGCAGGTCAGCACGCCGTGGACAATCTCGTCGTGGCCAACGATGACCCTGCCGATCTGCTCCCGCACAGCGTTATATCGTTCGCGGAATTCTTCCGCCTGTTGTTGCATCGACTCGGCCGAGCTCATAGGGATTCCTCAAGGGACTGCAATTCAAGTGGCACAGTTTACGAGAACGCGCTCATTCGTGAGCGCCGTTGACGGTAGTTTCGCGATCGCTGCGTAGCGGATGCAGAAAGGGATCATTGTTCTTTGCGTTTGAACGCCTCGTTCTTCGCCTTCAGCAGCCGCGAAGTGTAATCCTCGTCTTCCTTGGCATCGGGGCCCGGAGACGGCTTCGCGGCAGGGTTGTCGCGTTGGGCGGGCCGAGAGGATCCTTGGTCGACGGCGTCCTGCAGATTCAAGTCCACGTCGGGACTGGGTTCGAAGCGAGTGGCTCGACGGCGCTCGTCCAGCTCCTCGCCGACCGCCTCCTTGCGGCTGCGCAGCTGCTCGAGCCGGCTGGAGACCTGCTCCCCCGCGGCCTCGTCGCCTGTCCAGCGTTTGCGCACCCATTGTCGAATCGGCTGGGTCCACTCCCAGGAAACGGTCACTCGTCGCACGAAGATGTCGGCGAAGAACACCAGGGACGCGGCGAGCACAAACAGCGGCCAGACGTCCTGAATACTGACGGCCCGCTGGAGGTTGTGTTGGAACGAGTGCGGCGACTCGACCTCCTTGCCGCTTTCATCCACGGTCACGGTTCGTGACACGTTGAACGGCAGCATGTGGCCGGGCTGGCCGCCTTGAGGTCGCACGCCGGCGAGCGCCTTGAGCAGCGCGACGTTGGTCTCGCGATCCCGAAACTCGGCCGAGTACGGCACGGTGACGCCGGCGGTGACGACGCCACGCGAGCGGGTCTTGCCGTCTTCGTCGACCTTGTCGCCTGGATTGATGCTCAAGAGATAGTCGCCGGACTGATCGGCGTCGAACACCGCCTGATAGGTGCCCGGCGCAACTTGCACAATCGGGGCCTCGAAGGTGGACATGTCCGGCGCGGTGACGGTGGCGCTCATCTGCAAATCGCTGATGAACTCGCTGGATTGTTTGTCGAGGGCGCGAATCACCGTCGTCACGCGGCCGTCCTTGATCTCATTGTCCACCGTGAATTCGGCGTCCTCGTCGATCGGCCGCATCGCCCAGCGCACCATCTGTTCGAAGAAGCGATCGTAACTCTCCCAGTCGGTCCATGACGACGCCCAGCGGTGTCCCGCGTCGCTGGTGAACGCAACGGTGCGGCCACGTCCGTACTGCCAGCTGGCGAGGATGCTGGAGTTGGCGGCGTCGGCCGGCTTGGGCGAGCGAATCGAGACCTCGACGAGCTGGCTGTCCTTGAGCGTCGTGAGCACGAAGCCGGCGACGTTGGGAAGTTGCTGTCCGGCGTCGAGGAAGCCGTGCATCTCATGGCCGCGCACGACCTGCGGCGTGACGCCGCCCTCGGGCTCGTAGACCAGCGGCCGCGAGACCTTGCGGGCCTCGTTCTGATAGATCCGCGGCAGGGCCTGCGGATTGCGGACGACATAATATTTGCCGCCGGTGTCGGTGGCGATCTGTTGCAGCAAGGTGTTGCCCGGCTGGCCGTGCGTGCCGATCGCGACGGTCGAGATCTGAATTTTGGCCGCTTGGTAGCCGAGCATCGTGCCGCGGCTAGGCGGGCTGGGGTCGCCGTCGCTGATAATGATCATGTGCTTGACGGCGGCGCGGCGGACGGAGTTGAACCCGGCCAGTGACATCTTCATGGCACCCTCGAAGTCGGGCATGTCGCCCGGCGACATCCGGCTCAACCTGGCCAGCATGGCGTTGCGGCTGCCGCCAACCGCCTGCAGGCCCAGCGGGGAATTCCAAAGCCAGCCCGACTTGCCGGTGTTGTTGTCCCAGTACGACAAGCCGCAATAGTCCCCCGGCCCCAGCGCCTTGATCGCCTCCTGAGCAACAACCTTCTCCCAATAGTTGCCCTGCGGCAGCTCGCAGGCGTGCATCATCAGCACCAGCGCGCCGACGGGTCGGACCTTCTCATTCTTGATCTGAAAGTCGACCGGCATCGCCTTCTCGAGATCCGTGTTGGTCCAGCCGCCGGCGCCAAAGCTGTTGGGGCCGCCCATCATGATGACGCCGATGCCCATCTGCTCGACCGCGCGGACCAGCATGCGGATCTGATCGTCGCTGAAGTTCTTCACGTCCGAGCCGTCGGCCGCCGCGCTGCTGCGCGGCACATCGCCCAGGATGACCGCGTCGTACGCCTGCAACTCGGCCAGCGATTGGAACGGGTCATCGCTGCCGCGAACGCGCACTTCAATGTCGCTAGCGCGGAGCCGCTGGGCCAGATAGTCGTACGAGCCGCGCTCCGCCCAGTTCTCGATCAGCAACACCCGTCCCCGGCCGCGAACGTGCGTGAACGCCGTCGCTTCATTGTTTTGCACCATCAAGTCATGAGCCGGGTCCTTGGGGGTCACCACGGCGCGATAGGTGTAGACATCGGGGCTGGAGACGAAGTGCGGAATGCGAAACACCTGCTTGCCCGGCGCCAACACGACGTCCTGTTCCTTCAGCAGCTCGTCGTCATCGCCCGCGCGGCGGATCACTCGCAACGTCGCCTCGACGTCTTGCTCGGAGAGATTGACGACCGACACGCGAGCCTCCAGCGACTGGTTCTCGCGGATGTCGCTGGGCAGGATCACCTTGTCGACGGCGATCTCGCCATGCGAGTCGAGGTCGATGGGCACAATGTTGATGCCGATGCCCTTTTCGGCGAGCGTCGGCGCCATCGCTCGCGCGTCGCCAAGGTTTTCGTTGCCGTCGGTGACGATGACGATTCGCTTCGCCGTGTCCTCGGCGAACAGGGTCTGGGCGAGCCCCATCGCGGCCGCCAGGTCGGTGGCGTCGCTATGCACCTGTCGCGCAGTGTCCAGCACGCCCGCCGCCGGAATGTCCTCCTCCATCGGCGGGAACTCGATCAGCGCCTCTTTGCCGAACACGACCACGCCCGCGCGGTCGCCGTGAGCGCGATTGCGATGAGCCAGCGCATCCTCGACCACATAGTTGAGCATCGCGCTGCGTTTCGCGGCCGGAATGCTGGCCGACTGGTCCAACAGATAGATGACCGTCAATCGCTCGTTCATCCGCTCCAACTGCACCTCCGCCAACGCCATCACGATCATCGCCAGCAACAAGCTGCGAAGCGACAACGAGATCAAGCGGCGAGTGCTGCCGAGTCCCGAGAGGCTGTGGTAGCTCAGCATCCAGAACAGCGGAATCACCAGCAACAGCAGCAAATAGAGAGGGCTGTTGAATCCGATTTGGAATCCGAACATTCGCTAGCCTATTCCGCGATGGTTGGACGGGCCCGTTGACGAGGGAGCGTTTCGTTCAAAATTGTATCCGCTTGACGCGGTGGTTGTATGTATCCAAGACGAACATCTGGCCTCGATCGTTTCGCACGATCGACCACGGCTGCTTCAACTGCCCGGGGCCCGAGCCGGGGCCGCCCCAACTGGCCACCAGCGCGCCGTCGCGGGTAAACTTCTGAATCCGGTGATTGCCGAGTTCGCACACGTAAACGTGCTTGCCCTCCAGCCAAAGGTCCCAGGGGTATCGCAACTCGCCCGGCGCCTCGCCCTGTGTCCCCCAATGCCGCACGAGCCGGGGCTCGTCGCCGCGCGCGTCAAACACGAGAATGCGGTGATTGCAAGCGTCCACGACCCACAACAATTCTTGCTTGTCGAGCACCAACGCCTGGGGGCGATTGAACGCGTCGAGCCCCTCGCCATGCGCTCCCCATTGGAAGAGGAACCGGCCTTCGGCGTCGAACTTCTGGATGCGATCGCTGGCCCCGTATTCGCCCACATACAGATGGCCGCTCGCATCCTCCACGGCTCGAGTGATGAAGCTGAACTCGCCGGGACCCTCGCCGCAGACTCCCCCCAACGTCAGCTCGGAGAGCAACTCACCCTTGGGCGTGTAACGCAGCACGCGATGGTAGTGCGTGTCGGCCACAATCAGGCGGCCCTGGTGGTCAAATGACAGCCCACACGGTTTGCCGTTGGCGATTTCGGGAGTCTGCCAGACGCGCAGAAACTCGCCGTCCTGGTCGAACACCTGAATCCGCCCGGTCTTGTCGACAATGTAGAGCAGCCCGGCAGGGCCAATCGTCATCGCCCGCGGCTTGTAAAACTCGCCGCGTTCTTTGCCTTGCGTTCCCCACACCCGCAGCTCCGCTCCGATCGAATTCTCGGAGGCTTGCGGCAGACAGCCGGCCAATGAGGCGGCGACTGGCGCCGCCCCCAGGAACATCAGCAGCTCCCGTCGCGACATCGCTTGGGAGCGATCACCAAGCGCGGCCCGTGAGTCGCGTGCGCGGGATGGGATGACGGAGGCCATGGCAGCTGAGGTGCGTGCACCGGAGGTTTCGGAAACAATCAGCGTCGTGTAGTGGTGAGTGAGTAGTGAGTGAGTGAGTGAGTGAGTGATGGTGCCCAGACGGCTGGGCAGCTCCCTTCGAGTCTACCAGTCTTGGGGGCCGGAGGGCCAATAAACCCAAATCTCCGCAAACTCGGAAAGGAACCCCGAAGCGTCGGCGAGGGATATGCCAGGGACCAGGATCGCCGCGAACTCGGAAAGGAAACCCGAAGCGTCAGCGAGGGATATGCTAGTAAGACCAACGAAGAGTCTGCCGAGCCCGCTCAAGCCCGATTCGACATTGCCACTGCAAGCGGCTCCCTCCGTTCGCTGGCGAAGCAAATTTCTCGGCAAAAAAATCGAAGGGGACGATGAATCGGCGGGAAATCGAATCGAGAAAAACGCCAACCGTGCTCCTTGAGGATGCCGCAGCCGGTCGAGGCTCCAGCGCAGGCGATGCTTAGGCGATGGTTAGGCCCCCCTTGTCAGGCCCAATGGAGCCGCCTCGGCGCCGCCGGTTTCCGTCCGTTGTCGCCGTTCCTAAAATCTTTTAATCTAACGTATTACGAAAGACGGTTCGGCGCTTGGCCGGATGTCGCCGGGCCCGTTGAAACCCTTCGTTGCCGCCGGTTGCATAACACCCAGCCGACGAGCGGAACAACCTGTGGTTGCCGAATCAGGGATTTCAACGGCCTACTAGAATGGTGTTACGAGGTGTTGGCTCCATGCCGCTTCACATCGATCTCCAGCAAACCGAGGACCTGCGGGACGCGGTCCATCGCGCCGTGCAGGCGTTGGCCGAGGGGAAGCTCGTCGTGCTGCCCACCGAAACCGTTTACGGGGTGGCGGCCAGCGCGCTGAATGAGCGGGCGGTTGAGCAGCTCAAGCAGCTGAAAACGCGTGAAGCCAGTTCGCCGTTCGCGCTGGCGGTCAAAAGCGCCGAGGACGCGCTGGATTATGCTCCCGCCCTGCCGCCTTTGGCCGCGCGGATCGCACGGCGTTGCTGGCCCGGTCCCCTAACGCTGGTCGTCGACGCCACACATCCCGACAGCGTCGTCCACCGCCTGCCGCCCTCGGTGCAATCGGCGGTGGCGCCAACGGGCACGGTCGGACTCCGCGTGCCTGCGGACGACTTTACCCTGAGCGTCCTGCGGCTGATCGCCGGTCCACTGGCGCTCACCAGCGCCAACCTGCCGGGCAACGAGCCGGCAACGTCCGGCCGCGACGCATTGCGCGAGCTGGACGATCGAGTCGCGATCGTAGTTGACGCCGGCAGCACCCGCTTTGCGCAAAATTCGACTGTCGCCCAAGTCGACGGTGATGGCCTGCGAGTGCTTCGCGAAGGCGTGATTACCGAAGCGCAAATGCAGCGACTGTCGAGCTTTATGGTCGTGCTGGTGTGCACGGGCAACACCTGCCGGAGCCCAATGGCCGCCGGCTTGATGCGCGAGCAACTGGCGCAGCGGCTGACCTGCCAACCCAGCGAGCTCGAGCAGCGGGGGGTCATGGTAATGTCCGCCGGCATCGCCGCCATGAACGGGGCGCGCGCTTCGATCGAGGCGGTGACCACGATGAGCAAGCTGAATATCGACATCTCCGACCACGAAAGCCAACCCTTGACCGAGCGGGTCGTCCGCTTCGCGGACCTCATCCTGACGATGACCCGCGGGCATCGCGATGCGATTTGTGCCCAATGGCCCGAGGCGGCCGAGCGGGTGCACCTGCTCTGCCACGACGGTCGCGATGTCAGCGATCCGATCGGCGGTCCGGAGAGCGTCTACCAACAATGCGCGACCCAAATTGAAGCCCAACTTCCCGACTGGATCGAGCAGCTCGATCTGTGAAGCTCGGCCGATCCGGCGCGGACGCCGCCATCGACTCGCGTTGACCATCTCGCGTGGAAAGTATTGCTGCCATGAAACTTGCGATCGGCGCCGACCATCGGGGAGTCGAAATAAAACGACGCCTGACTCAATGGCTGCAAAGCCTCGGCCATGAGGTCACCGATGTAGGCGCCCACTCGACCGAAAGTGTGGACTACCCCGACGTGGCGCGCACCGCCGCCAACATGTTGGCAGCCGGCGCCGTGGAGCGGATCATTCTGCTGTGTGGCACGGGCATCGGCATGGCGATTGCCGCGAACAAGGTGCGCAGCGTCCGCGCCCATTCGATTCGCACTCCCTTTGAGGCGGAAATCAGCCGGCGACACAACGACTTGAACGCGCTTTGCCTGTCCGCAGAACTGCCCGAAACCGATTTGCAGCAACTGATTTCGCTGTTTTTGGAGACCGAGTTCGAAGGCGGACGCCACGCTCGCCGCGTCGAGAAGCTGGACAGCTGCGGCGGGTAGGTCGAGTTGTCCGCCGTTACAATTGCATGATGGTTGCGTGATCGGGCGGGGCGAGCGACGGCCCTAGCTCAGCACGAGAGTTTGGCCGAGATTCACCTGTTGCGGCGACTCGACATAGAGCTTTTGAGCCTCCGGCAACAGATTCGTCAGCTGCTGGACCCGCGTCTCGCTGGCCGGGTGCGTCGAGAGAAATTCCGGCGTTGCCGCGTTGTTGAGAGCCGCGAACCGCTGCCAGAAACGCGGCGCCTCCTCCGGGTTGTAACCCGCTCGCGCCATCAACATCAATCCGATGTGATCTGCCTCCGACTCGTGCCGCCGACTGTAGGGCAGCACATAGGCGTACTTGCTGACGACGCCATACGCCTGAAGCAGTTGGTCCTGCCGAGTCGTTGGCTGTTGACGCATCACATACTGCCCCAATTGTTTAACGCCGTTCACCGCCATTCCCTGGCTCATGCGCTCCCCGCCGTGCCGGGCCAACGCATGGGCGATTTCGTGCGACATCACCACGGCTAACCCGGCTTCCGTCAGACAGACCGGCAGAATCCCTTCGTGAACGGCGACCTTTCCGCCAGGCAACGCAAAAGCGTTCTGCTCGGCTGTCGCCAACACACGGAATTCCCATTGGTAATCGGGGCGATTGGCCACGGCAGCGATCCGCTGGCCCACCTGCATCACCTGCTGCGTCGCAGCCGCATTCTGAGAACGGGGCACTTCGGCAGTCGCCTCCTCATAGGACTGCTTGCCGAGCGTCAGCTCCTGGTCCTCCTGAATCAGCATCAGCTGGTTACGGTTCGTGACGGGCGTGGAACGACAGCCAAGCAGGCAGCCACACCCGGCAGTCCAGGCAAGTTGGTGAAATTGTCGTCGCGTCCACATACGCCTTCCTCGAAACCAATGCATCAAGAAGGAAACCCGAAGCGTCAGCGAGGGATAAAGCCGACCACTTGCCCCGTCAGATTTGAGGACCGCTCGAACCGAGCGAATTGGGTTGCACGCTGTGGGGTCAACCGGATGCGACTTCTAGTGGGAAGGATCTCGGCAGGTCAATTGCACTTTCATGAAGAGAACCATGAAGAGAACCGGGTAAGGCAGCCTGCGGGTAGTCACTTAGCGGCCGTGACACTCCCCGTCTGCGGGGACGGCTTGTCCCGGTCAGGGAAAGTTTGCGGATTGCATCAAGTTTGTTGTGGGGGACGCCGATGAACCATTCGCGGGAAGATTGTGCCGCTCCGGTGCGATGCCGCGAATTGCCTTAACTACTGAATACACAAAGGCTTAGAGCCAACACACCGGCTCGGGCGATGTAATCCCCTATGAAGTAAGGAGTTACGAGGTTTATCACGTCGCGGCTCAAGCTGTGCCGAATTGCCGTTCGAGGTGAATCGACTTGACTCTAGTTGTTGCTGTATTTACACTTGGGGCGTGAACAGGGCGTTCCGGAACGCGACTTTTTCCGCCAGCAGCAGCTACCTTGGGAGAGCCAGGTCGTGACCAAGAAAGAGATCGTCAAAGCGATTTCTGAGCAGATGAATCTGACTCAATTGCAGACGAAGGAAATCGTTCAGAAGACCTTCGAGGCGATCGTCGAGACGTTGGTGACGGACGGGCGGATTGAGTTGCGTAACTTTGGCGTGTTTGAAGTGAAGAAGCGTGCCGCTCGAAAGGCACGCAACCCCCGTACGGGTGATCGCGTCAACGTGCCGGAGAAATACGTGGTGACCTTCAAACCCGGGAAACGGATGGAGGAGGAGGTTCGGAAGCTGGAGATGCAAGCGGCTGAGCGTGCTCAGCGCGAGCAAGCGGACGAATCAGCAAACGATGGCGTCCCGACCAACTTGTCGGTCGCGGACACCACACCACCCCCTCCCGATGTTCCCACCAGCGATCCGAGCGGATTGCCGCCGGTTTAGACGCACTAAGCCGGATGACAATCGGCCGACTCAGGCGGAGCCTGACCAGCCGATCCGATCGACCACGAGACATCGGGACTGCCGTCGCGGTCCGCAATTGGCCGCCACGGCCGCTTTCACGGAAGGAAGCCTTTCATGCGTAAACTACTTGCAGTGCTGCTCTTGAGCATCGCGATCAGCTCCTCGGTGGGGTGCATCCTGCCGATCTTCCACAGCGATCCCAAAGAGCGCACCCGGCAGTTGATCTTCACCTCCGAAAACTTCCGCGCGATGATGCTCGAGTGGGAGCGGATTTGGTTCCTCGATCAGCCTGACCACATGACGCCGCAACGCGTCCATGGTGGCGTCATCTAGGCGGTCGTCTCCTAGAGGTCAAAAACTTATCGTCGTGCAGGCTGCCAGCCTGCAAGCTGCGACCAAGACCTGTGCCACATCGACATCCAGCGGTCGAGAACCTTCGTCCGCCGGTTGGGTGTTCTTCAACCGGCTGCTAGGATAGGCGATTGGCCTGCCGATGCGCGAGCAGGCTTTGAGAGCGTCCAAGCCTAGGATTCACCGGGCCTCACAGGGGTCGCCTGCGAAGGAGGCCCGCGGTCTTGACGCCCAATGGATCGCGTGCGGGAATTTGGTGTGTCGACAGCGGACGATGGACTCGAGGTACAACTGGGCCGATTGCGGCTGCCCAATCCGGTGCTCGTGGCTTCCGGCACCTTTGGGTACGCGCGCGAGATGGCCTCGTTCGTCGACCTCTCTCGCCTCGGTGGCGTGATCCCCAAGACCGTCACCCTGGAGTCTCGGCCGGGCAACGCTCCCTGGCGCACCGTGGAAACATCCGCCGGCTTGCTCAACTCCATCGGACTCGACAATGACGGCGTGAATGCCTTTGTCGAGCATCACTTGCCCTATTTGGCGTCCATCGGCTGCCCGGTGGTGGTCAGCATCGCGGGCCGTTCGGCGGAACAGTATGCCGAGGTGGCCAAACGGGTCGCGAGCGCGCCCGGAGCGGATGCGTTGGAGCTGAACATTTCCTGCCCGAACGTGAGCGGAGGGGTGGACTTCGGCGCCGATCCACGCCGCTGCCATGAAGTCGTGGCCGCCGTGCGTGGCGCCTGCGACCTCCCGGTCATCGCCAAACTGACGCCGAACGTCAGCTCCATCGCCGCTATCGCCACGGCCGCCAAGGAGGCCGGTGCGGACGCGGTTTCCGCCATTAACACGCTCCTGGGCATGGCTGTCGATTGGCGTCGCCGCCGACCGCTACTGGGCAACGTCGTGGGCGGGCTGAGCGGGCCGGCGATCAAACCGGTCGCCCTCCGCTGCGTCTACGAAATCGCGACGCGGGCCAAGGTCCCGGTGATTGGCATCGGCGGCATCGCCAGCTGTGATGACATGATGGAGTTTCTCGTGGCGGGCGCCGCGGCGATCCAGATCGGCACGGCGAACTACTACGATCCGCAGGTGTCCATGCGACTGCTCGATCAACTGCCCGGCGCCTTGGCCGAACTGGGCGTCGCTCGAGTCGCGGACGTGACGGGCACGCTGCAAACGGCAACCGATCTCACCCGCTGCAATGATGGGAACGATTGATGAGAGTGCTTTCCGGGATTCAGCCAACTGGCCGTCCACACTGGGGCAATTACTTCGGCGCCATTCGGCAGTACATCCAGTTGCAGTCGGAGGAGAAAGCCTACTACTTCATCGCGAATCTTCACGCGCTGACCACGATCGACGACCGCCAGGGCGCCAATCGGCTTGAGCAGCTGACGTTCGACGCGGCGCTCGACCTGCTGGCACTCGGGTTGGATCCCAATCAGGCGACGTTGTTCGTGCAATCGGACGTGCCCGAGGTCTCCGAGCTCTGCTGGATCCTGATGGCGCGCACGCCGATGGGCTTGCTGGAGCGTTGCCATGCCTACAAAGAAAAGAAGTCCAAGGGTCTCAGCGCCGACGTGGGGCTCTTCACCTATCCCGTGCTGATGGCCGCCGACATCTTGGCGTACGACGCGGATGTCGTGCCCGTGGGCGAGGACCAAGTCCAGCACATCGAGGTCTGCCGAGACCTGGCGGCGAGCTTTAATCATCGCTTCGGCGACACGTTCGTGCTGCCCAAGGCCAAGGTCTTGGAGGACGCGGCGCGCGTTCCCGGCACCGATGGCGAGAAGATGTCCAAGAGCTACGGCAACACGATCGAAGTGTTCGAGGACCCCGCCGCGATGCGCAAGAAGGTCAAACGCATCAAGATGGATTCACGGCCAATGGAGGAGCCGAAAGCCCCGGACTCGGACCATCTCTACCAGCTGTTCTGCCTGTTCGCGACTCCCGAGGAGCGCGACGAGTTGGCTGCGCTCTATCGGCGCGGCGGTTTCGGGTACGGCCAGGTCAAGGAGCAGCTGGCCGACGTGGCTGACCGCTTCCTCGCCGGGCCTCGCGAGAAGCGCGCCGAACTGGAGGCTCATCCCGATCGAGTGCGCGAGATTCTCGCCGCCGGCGCCGCCAGTGCGCGAGCGAAAGCGACCGAAGTGTTGCGGCGCGCTCAGGAAGCCTGCGGCCTGCGGCCTGCGTAGCACAGGCCAGCCACGTAGCACAGGCTGCCAGCCTGTGTTGATTGCGGTTTTGGCTGCAGGTTGCAGGCTGGCAGCCTGCACCACGACAAGTTTCTCGGCACTAGCTAGATGAAGTTGTCGACTTCGCCGCCGTGTGGAACGGGGCGTTCCACGGGGCGGCCGTAGTAGTAGCCTTGGGCTGCGTTGAAGCCCATCTCCACCACGGTGTTGTGCTCACCCACTGTCTCCACGCCCTCGGCCAGTGCAATGATGCCCATGTCGCGCACGGAGCGGACAAGGCTGGCAAGCATCTCTTTTCGCTTCGGCGGCGCGCTATCGATGGCGTGGATCAGGCTGATGTCGAACTTGAGGCAGTCGGGCGGCACATCGATGATGTCGCGCAGCCGAGACTGGCCGGCGCCGAAATCGTCGTAGGCCAAGCCGATGTTCAGAGCGTTCAGTTCGGTGCGCAGCACGCGCATCGTGTCGCCATTGGTGACGGCCGCTTCGTGGATCTCGAGCACAATGTCGAGCTCGGGATGCTTCTCCCTCGTCTCGCGCAGCGAGTCCAGCAATCCGAACTCGACGACTTCCGAGGGGTGTGTGTTCAGGTAAAGCGCCGGAGTGCCCGGCAGTTTGGCGCTGTTGTTGGCGCCTGCGGCCCGCATCAGGTGGCTCAGCTCGGCCTCCATGTTCAGCTGGGACGCCGCCAGGAACATCGCCTTCGGTGTTTCCAGTCCAACGAGCTTGCTGCGGCCGAGCACTTCGTAGCCAAAGACCTCCATGCTCGGCAGACGAACCAGCGGCTGATAGTGGGGAATCACCGATTGCTGAGTGATCAGCTGGTCGAATTGCACGAGCGAAAACGCCGTCTCGGCCATTTGTTCGGCGCAGACAGTTTGATTGCGCTGTGGCGACACGTGCTCGCGACAAACGCGAAACGCCATGTCCGCGAACTGAATCAGGTCACCGATTTCCAGCTTCGCCTCGCCCTTGACGGGCACCCCATTCAGAAATGTCCCGTTGGTGCTGTTGAGATCAATGACGTACAGCCCATTCTCACGTTCGACAATTTCCGCATGAACCGATGACACCGCCGATGACGGCAGGCACAGAGCGCAATCGCTCTGCCGACCAATCATGAACCGATGTGTTCGCACTGGCATCGACTGGACGGCGGCCGAATGATCGACTCTCCCGCGCAGAAACCAAGTGCTTTCAGTGGTTAACATGTTCCAGACCCCGTAGACGGAAACCTATCCCTTAACTATTTGCATCCAAATAGCGCCCGCGCGGGAAAGCCCGCCTCTTGGATGCCCGTTCAGGAAAGATCCAGCGACAACTCTCCGGGTCGTGCCGGTTGTAGGATGGAGTCGGTCGGGGACGGGCGTCGGCGCTTGTCGCGCGAGCCCGGCGAGCCCCGCCGGGGACGACGCACTGGACCGTTGGCAGGTGAACGCATGGCAATCGTCGGAATTGGCACGGATATCGTCGAGTGCCTACGGATCGCGAGAATGATTGAGCGACATGGCGAGCTGTTTCTCAACCGAGTGTTCACGCCCGACGAGATTGCTTACTGCAGCTCGCGCAAGGCGGTGACGCAACACTACGCGGGACGTTGGGCGGCCAAAGAGGCGGTCTTGAAGACCCTCGGCACCGGGCTGACGGGGGGCATCACTTGGCTCGATATCGAGATCCGCAACGACAGCTCCGGCCGGCCGACGCTCGCGCTGGGGGGAGTGGCCCGGGAGGTGTTCGAGAGCCTGGGGGCGCGGCGAGTGATGATCAGCATCTCCCACTGCCATACCCACGCCACGGCGCTGGCGATTGCCGAAGACGAAGACTAACATGGAGCCGCCTGGCCGGACCAGCCCGGCCGGACTCCGGGGCGTCACCCCGATTCTTTGCGGCATCGCCAATCACATTCCTCATCGCCCTCCCGAGTTTCCAGGACCCGTTCATGATCAAATTGGATTGTCGTGTTGTGGTCGCTACGTGGCTGACCGCCTTCGTCTGCTCCCTGTCGGTCGCCCACCACACTGGCGCCGCCGAGACGATCGAGCTATTCAACCAGCGTTCGTTGGCTGGCTGGAAAACGATGTCGGGCGGGAAGGTTGGCGCCGGCTGGGAGGTCACCGCCGACGGCGAACTGCACCTCGACCGCTCGAAGGGCCGCGCCGGCCATATCCTCTCGGAGCGGGATGTGGACGGAGACTTCGAACTGAAGTTCACCTGGCGCGTCGCCAAGGGCGGCAACAGCGGAATCAAGTACCGCGTCCGCAAGTACGGCAACCAGGACTTGGGATGCGAGTTCCAATTGCTGGACGACAAAGGGCATCGCAACGGCCGCAACCCGAAGACCTCCGCCGGCGCCCTCTATGGCCTGTTCGCGCCTCACGCGGACAAACAACTGCGCCCGGTGGAGGAGTACAACACCAGCCGGATCGTGGTCCAGGGCGACAACCTGCAACACTGGCTCAACGGCGCCAAGGTCATCGACATCGTGGTCGGCAGCCCCGAGTGGAAAAAGGAGGTCGCCGCCAGCAAGTTCGCCGACAAGCCCGACTTCGGCGCCAACCGGCGCGGCAAGATCATGCTTCAGGACCACGGCAACGACGTCTGGTTTCGCAACGTGACGCTGATCCTGCCCAGCGCCTCCGGCGAGTAGTCGACTTCAACCGCCGAAGCTTCAGCTAACCCTCGTCGGTCTTCTCCCAGAGGGGCACTCCGAGGAGACGGGCAAGCTCGTGCGCATCCGCGCGGATGCTTTGCAAGTCGCCATGCGTTAGAACATGAACGCGACTTCCGTCCTGCCTGATGAGATTCAACTCAAACACGTCATACGGCCCTTCACCATTCGCGTCGCAAATCCAACGAAAGAGTTGCAGGGCGCAGATGCGACTGAGTTGCACCTTGTTCCCTTCCCGTTCACTAACATAAGCGTCTGCTCTTTGATCAAAGACAATCGTGCCGCGCCGGAATTTCCGAGCGAAACAGGCAATGACTGCCCCCAAGGCCACGAACAGAGCCGAACCGAGGAAATTGAAGAGATACTCCCCCGGGTCGTACTTTGCCCAGAACATGAGGAACAGTCCGAGCAGCATGAATGAGACGCCGAGAAGAAAGACGGCGAATTCCACCAGCCTCATCATGATGGTTGGACGTAGCTCATACCGCTCTGCGTTGACACAAACCAGCCGGTGCGATTGGAGATTGTAGCTGTGCCCGTCAGGCAAAGCCGACCACTCGATCGATTCAGCGGTCGGTTGAGCGGTCGGTTGATCTTGGATTTCGGACATGCGATTGATTCTACAACGCATTTCAAAAGCTTCCCGATCGGCAATCGGGTTGATAAAACCAGCAGAAAGACTGCCTTCGATTGCGCCAGGGAAGGTTTTGAAATGCCCTCTAGCCTCCGACGACTTAAATCCAGAACTTCATCAACACCTCCGCGCATCGCTGCCAGGCGTCGTCGCCGGTGTGGTCGGCGCCGGGATCGGAGAGGTGCTCCTCGAGCCTGAGCTTTGGCGCGGATTCCGACAGGTCCAAATGAGATGAGACCGGCAAGTCCGAGGGAAGAGGCTTGTCCGCGCCGATGGAGAGGACGTGGCAGAGACTTTGGCGAGCGTGGAACGTCAAGCGACTTCGCACGTCCTCGTCGCCGACTTCATCGATGGCGACGAGGCCCTTGCTTAACTCCTCCGCGAGCAAGGTGCGCAGCAAGGATCGCTCGTCATCGAGGCCCGCTGATCCGGGCTGGCCGCGGAGAAAGAGAAGCTCGAAGTGGATCGCGTCGTCGCTGAGCCAATCCGTTAGCTTCCGCACGGCCAGCACCAGCAACGCCAGCACGTAGATAATCCGCTGCCAGGAGCAATCGCTGTCCTTGAACCTCGACTTCACGAGCTCGGGGTGGAGCAGGAAAAAGTAGGACAGCCGGCGGCGTAGGAACTGGTTCTCGTCGCGGGCGTAGTAGAGGAGCTCGTCTCGCACGTATTTGATGTCAAACATGTCCGGCCGATTGTCATCGTCATCCATATAGGCGAGCTCGGACCGCAACAAGCTCTCGATCGTGCCTCGATTGGAGATCGAAGTGAAGCCGCCGACGGGATAGCTGTCCTCGTCCATGATGTTGGTCGCCACCGAATACCGTCGCGGCGTTCCGCGCGGCTTCTGACGCGGCAACCCCTGCTCCAGCAGGGCGGTCGCCTGCAGCACCTGGCGCAGCGCGACGCGCTGCCCGAACTCGGCCAACGCGGTGCCCGACTCCAGCTCAAACACGTCCTCGGGACCCAGCAAATCCCCGGTGGTGCGGACCGCGTCGATTAAGTCGTTCCACTCCTCGAGCAAATCCTCGGACCACCCCGCCTGCTCCATGACCTGCTGCGACTGCCCGAGCACCTCCGCTCCCTTGAGCTCTCGCAGGCCTTTGATGACCGCCGAGCTCAACAGCGCTCCGCCGAACCGACAGCGCTGCCGCACCGTGTTCGCCAGGTAGGCGATCGCTCGATTCCGGTCTCGGCCACTGTATTGCTGGACCGCGTCGACGCCGCGTTCAAAGGTCATGTCGGCGGCCATCTTGCCGAGCACGTAGTCTTCGTAGCGCCTGGCGACCGCCGAGTCGAGCTCGTAGGGATTCTCGACAACGGCCGCCTCCACTCTTCGTCCGCCTACCGCGTAGCCCACGTCCGCGACAAATCCCAATGGAGGCAGCGGCGATCCCTCGGACACAATCTCCTCGGCCCAGGCCAAGGTCGCGTCGACGCGTTCCGCCGTCAGGGGCGCGCCGCGGCCCAGCCACAAGCTGCTCAGCAGATGGTGGCGCGCCTCGTCGGGGTCGCGAATCTCGTAGATCGTCATCCGTTATTGCCCGAGCAGCGTGGGCACTTTCTCGCGCAACAGCGCCATCTCTTCCGGCGTCTCGCCCAAATACATCAACAACCTCAAGTCGTCGCGCGACACGGCGCCGCCCGTGAAAACCCACGAGCGGACGCGCAGCAGTTTGTAGAGCTTGACCAGCTTGCGGTCGCTGATGAAGATTTTCTCCTCGCGCACCAGCGTCTTCACCAACCGCTGAAACTCCCGAAACACCTCGTCGGGAAAAAACTGCTGCCGGTCGTTCTTGCCGCCGTCGGATCCGGAAGCCCCAAACAACATCGTCAGATAGCGGTTCGCCATCACCAGGTCGTCGAGCGAACAGTGGCTCTCGACCCAAGGTTTCTGGTTCAGGCTGCGCCACACCTCGCTCTGCAGCCCGGCGTCGATCAGCGCCTCGAAATGCTCGTCCTGAACCGGCAGGCTCTCCGCCTTCAACACGAAGCGATCCTTCAGTGCGCCAAGCTCGCCGTGCTCGGGCACCTCGTTGGTTGCCGCAAACAGCACCCGCAAGGCCACGGGCTGAGGCACGCCGTCCTGGTAAAACTTCTTCTCGTTGATGATCGTCAGCAAAATGTTGAGGATCGCCGAGTTGGACTTGAAAATCTCGTCCAGAAAGGCCAGCTTGGCGGTCGGCAGCTTGCCTTGCTCGCGGCGAATGTAGCGGCCGTCGCGGAGCTCGTTGATGTCGATCGGGCCGATGATCTCGGACGGCTCACTGAATCGCGTCAGCATGTACTCGAAATAATCGGTCTCATCGAGTCCCAAGGCGTCCTTGAACTTCAGCACCAGGTCCGACTTGGCAGTGCCCGGCGGCCCGACCAGCAACAGCGGCTCTTGCGCAACAGCGGCGACCACCATCAGGTCAATGAGGTGCTGCTTTTCGACGAAGAATCGCCCCAAGGAGGTGCGAAATCGGTTGATCCGCGTGCGCAAATCCTCCGCCTCGGCCCGCAATTGGGCAAATGTCATCTCTTCGGGCGCCAGAGTTGTTGTCATCGGCAAGCTCAACCAGCAAAATTCGGAATCGCTATCGGGTGGAATCCATTCCGTGACGCGCGTTCGTGACGCGCGTCGGCGTCTCCGAATTTTCGGCAATGGACACTCGGCACGCAAGGAGAGCGCAGCCGTGCCGCCGTGCCGCCGTGCCGCCGTGCTCAATTCACTTCGCCCTCCGCCCGAGAGGTTGACTTGCTGCGGGCGGGGAGTGAGCTCCCGATCCCTCGCTTACGCTTCGGGTTACCTTTAAGAAGCATCCTGGACTCGCGATTCCGATCCCTCGCTTACGCTTCGGGTTACCTTCTTGAGGCATCCCCCTTCCGAGATCGACGACATGTCACGAAACAAACTTTGGATGGTCGCCATGGTCGCTGTGTCCTGTGCACCGAATTCCGTCGGCGCCGACGAGCCACCGGAATCACGGCCTCGCCTACGCCAATTGGGCATCGCGGTCGGCGTCTTGCCGACGGGCGCTCACAATGCGATCACCGACGTGGCGGGAGTCCAGGTGGGCCATCGCACGTTGCTCGAAGGCGACTCGATCCGCACCGGGGTCACTGCGATTTCGCCTCACCCCGGCAACGTGTTTCTGCAGAAGTGTCCGGCGGCGATTCACGTCGCCAACGGGTTTGGGAAATTCGTCGGCAGCACGCAGATCGACGAACTCGGCGTGCTGGAGACCCCGATCGTGTTGACCAACACGCTCAGCACGTTCGCCGCCGCCGACGCGTTGGTGGACTGGGTGCTTAACCTGGACGGCTGCGAGCAAGTGCGATCCGTCAATCCCGTCGTCGGCGAGTGCAACGACGGGCACTTGAACGACATCCGCGCGCGGCGAGTCGCCCGCGACGACGTGCGAGCCGCATTGCAATCGGCGCGAGGAGGCGAAGTGGAGGAGGGATGTGTCGGCGCGGGAGCGGGAACGCGTTGCCTGGGATGGAAGGGAGGCATCGGCACCTCGTCGCGCAAACTTCCGGATTCGCTTGGCGGACACACGGTGGGCGTGCTCGTGCAAACCAACTTCGGTGGCATGCTCACCGTCGCCGGCGTGCCGGTGGGTCGCGAACTGGGCAACTTCTTCTTGCAGGACGCCGTAAAGCAGGAGCACGGCTCGTGCATCGTCATCGTCGCCACCGATGCCCCGATTGATGCTCGGCAACTGAAGCGAATCGCCCGACGCGCTCCCCTCGGACTTGCTGCGACCGGCTCGCCCATCACCCATGGCAGCGGCGATTATGTGCTGGCCTTCTCCACGCATGAGTCGCTGCGCACAGACTACCTATCGGAGTCCCCCGTGGAGACGACGACGACGCTTCGTGACGACCGTCTGTCACCACTGTTTCAGGCGGTCAAGGAAGCCACCGAGGAAGCCGTGATCAACAGCATGCTGAAAGCGGTCACCACCACGGGTCACGCAGGGAGTCGCGTGGAAGCGATCGATCCGGCTCGAGTTGTCGAAATCTGTCGCCAACATGGACTGCCCGCCAAACTCCCTGGCCACGTTAGTCGAACGCCACGCTCGGCGCCTCGCCACTACGCGGAACAACTCGGTCCCGCCACACGGGCCAAGATTGAGTGGCTTGAGTCCCATGTCGACGAACTCCTGCGACAACATCACGTTCCCGGTGTCGCCGTGGCGATCATCGACAACCGGCAACTCGTCTGGTCACGAGGCTACGGAGTGCGCTGTGCCGGCGCCGAGTCTCTGGTTGAACCCGACACTGTCATGGAAGCGTGCTCCATGAGCAAGCCGCTGTTTGCCTATCTGTTTCTGCGAATGATTGAAGACGGCACGTTTGAACTCGACCGGCCGTTGGTCGAGTATCTCGGCAAGGATTATTGGGAGGGAGAGCCCCGGCAACGCCGGATCACAGCTCGGCACGTGCTCACTCACACAAGCGGACTGCCGAATTGGAGAGAAGGTGGCTGGCGGTCCAACAACCCGCTGTCGCTCGCGGTCGACCCCGGCGCCGAGTTTCGGTACTCGGGTGAAGGGTTCCTGATGCTGCAGCGAGCCGTGGAACACCACTTGAAGAGCGACCTCAGGCGTCTCGCCCAAGAACGATTGTTGGCGCCGCTGCAACTCGCGCACACTTCATTCCGCTGGGACGACCGATTCGTCGTGCGCGCCGCCTGCGGCCACGACTCGAAAGGGAACACAAAATCGTCTCGCAACTATTACCAAGATCCGAACGCAGCCTACTCGCTCTACACAACCGCCGAAGACTATGCGCGATTCTTGGTGGACATCCTCAGCGATGACCGGAAGCCGGCGCAGCGTCTATCTGCCGACATGCGAGCCGAGATGCTCAAGCCCGCTTCCCATCGCGACGAGCAAGACGCCGACTGGGGATTGGGCTGGGGCCTCAAGGTCGTCGCCAATCGGCGCCGAGCGTTTCACAGCGGAGCGAACGGAACCGGATTCCGCTGTCACAGCGAATTCGACCTGCAACAGGGCGAGGGGTTTGTCATCATGACCAATGCCATCGGTGGCGCGGCGTTGTGGAAAGACGTGGTCAGCGGTTGGGAGCATCTTGAACTGCCTGCGGAACGCCGTTGATTCCCTCGAGCAGAACCGTCGCTTTCCCGCAATTCCCTCTCCCCGAGAAAGGATGTCTCACAGAGACACGGAGACACGGAGGATTTCGGGCATGAGCTTTCCGTAGATTCGCCGTGACTTGGTGAACTTAACTCCGTGTCTTTGTGCCTCCGTGAGAGAAAACGGAAGCGTGCAACACCTGGCCGCCTTGAACCACCCGCAGCAATGAATGGTCGCTTTCCCGCAAAGCCTTTCCCAGCGCAGGATGTCTTACGGAGACACGGAGACACGGAGGATTTCGGACAGGGGCTTTCCGTAGATTCACCGCAGCTTGGTGAACTTAACTCCGTGTCTTTGTGCCTCCGTGAGAGAAAACGGAAGCGTGCAACACCTGG
This sequence comes from Planctomycetales bacterium, assembly GCA_020426845.1. GTDB lineage: Bacteria > Planctomycetota > Planctomycetia > Pirellulales > Pirellulaceae > JAGQPF01. The sequence goes on along the minus strand of JAGQPF010000086.1, from coordinate 4,715 downwards.
CCGCCTTTCAACCGCCCGGAATCGAAGGCGAAGCGGCTGCTCGCTGTCCGATTACAATGGAGTGGAGGCAGACGCCAAAACTAATTTGGACTGTTTTACCTCGAATTTGTAACGCGTCCCAATCCCAGACGCCCGCCCTCGCCACGAGTTCGTCTCATGGAAGCCATCGAATACCAGCCACTGGCCGTCGCCTTGGGCCTGGGGTTGCTTGTTGGCATGCAGCGGCAACGCCAGGAATCGGAGATCGCCGGCATCCGCACTTTCCCGTTTGTGACCTTGCTCGGCGCCATCAATGCGCAATTGGACACCGCCAACGCGCGTTGGCTGACCTCGGCCGGGCTGCTGTCGGTCGCGTTCCTGCTGTTCATGGGCAACCAGGCGAAGCTGAAGCGAGGCGCCCACGCCGCGGGCATGACGACCGAGGCCGCGGCGCTGCTGATGTACAGCGTTGGGGCAATGCTTGGCGCCGGTTTCCTCGGGCCGGCGATTGCCATCGGCGGCGCTTGCGTGGTGTTGCTGCAATGGAAGGAGCCGCTGCACGGATTCGCGCGGCGACTGGGAGAGCGCGACTTCCGCGCGATCATGAACATCGTGCTGATCGCACTGGTCATCTTGCCCGTCTTGCCGGATCGGACCTACGGACCGTTCCATGTGCTCAATCCGTACCGGATCTGGATGATGGTGGTGTTGATCGCCTTCATCAGCTTGATGGCCTATGTCGCCTTCAAAGTGCTCGGCGCCCGAGTTGGCGCCGTGCTGGGCGGCGTGCTCGGCGGGCTGATCTCCAGCACCGCGACAACGGTCAGCCACGCTCGGCAGACCAAAACCAATCCGGGCGCCGCCGCCGTGGCCGCGCTGGTCATCTTGATCGCGTCGACCGTGGTCAATGCGCGGGTGATGCTTGAGATTAGCGTGGTCGCTCCTCGGCTTGTGCCAGCCGCCTTTCCGCCCTTGGTGATCATGATGGGTGTGATGAGCGGTCTCAGCGCGTTGTTGTACCTGCAAGTAGGCCGCGAAGGGGCGGAGAACCCCAATCGCGACAACCCCACCCAGCTCAAGGCGGCAATCGTTTTCGGCGCCCTCTACGCTTTGATCCTGCTGGGAGTCGCCGCCGCCAAGGAATACTTCGGCGCCGGCGCGCTGTACGGCGTCGCCATCATCTCGGGGCTCACGGACGTCGACGCCATCGCGCTCTCGACCGCCGAGCTCGCCAAGTCCGAGCGAATCGAAATCGCCACCGCCTGGCGAGTGATCCTGCTGGCGATCATGTCGAACCTGATGTTCAAGGGAGTCGCCGTCGCGCTGCTGGGCAGCCGCCGCCTGCTCGCCTATATCGCCGTGCTGTTCGCCATCTCACTGGCCACCGGCGGCGCCCTGCTCGCCTTCTGGCCCGATTGGGAAGTGTAGTGCAGGCTGCCAGCCTGCAACCCAAAATCAACACAGGCTGGCGGCCTGTGCCACGCGCCTACAACCCCAAACCATCACAGGCTGGCAGCCTGTGCCACGTGCCTGTAACCCAAAATCTACACAGGCTGGCAGCCTGTGCCACATCAGTCGAGATAGAGAAACTCGTTGCTGTTCAGCATCGCCAAGCAGAACTCCACCAGCGCCGCGCCGTGGTACGGGTCGAGCGACTTGGCGAGCGGGCGCGGAATGGCCAACGTGCCGGACTGCCGACCCGCGTCTCTCAACACGCGCTCATGTTCGGCGAGAAAGCCGAGCGCGGCGGAAGTCTCTTCCGGCTCCGGCCACCGCGCCAGGCAGCGGCGAAACACGTGCCGAACTTGCTCTTCCCGGTCATCGCTGCGAGCGACCACCGCGCCGGCCAGGCGACGCGCCGCATCGAGCGCGACGGGGGAGTTCAGCAGCAATAGCGCCTGGGGCGCCGTGGTCGATTGTGCTCGTTGTGGGCAGCTGGCGTTGGCATCGGGGCGATCAAGCACCTCGAAGATCGGATAGCGAAGATTGCGTCGGGCGAACACATAGACGCTCCGCCGATAGTGATCGCTGGCGGGACTCACGTCCCACTGCCCTCGCAGCAAGGTCCCCTTCAACTCGGGAGGCAGCGGCGGTCGGACACCGGGGCCGCCCATCTCTCGATTGAGGCTGTCGCCAACAAACAACATCGCGTCGCGGACCGCTTCGCCTTCGAGTCGCTTGCGCGGACCGCGAGAGAGCAGTCGATCCGCCGGGTCGCGTTCGAGTGCCAGCTCCCACTGTCGACGGGTGTCGGCAGTGGCATCGGCCGGCAATCGCGAGCGTTGGCGATACGTCGCCGAATCCACCACCAATCGTTGGAGTTGGCGCAGCGACCAGTTGCGCGCGACCAATTCGGACGCGAGGTAGTCGAGCAGCTCGGGGTGAGTGGGCCAATCGCCCATCGCGCCAAAGTCGCTGGGCGTCCCCACTAGTCCGCGGCCAAAATGATGCTGCCAAAGCCGGTTGACCATCACTCTCGCGGTGAGCGGATGGCCGGGCCGAGTCAGCCAATTGGACAACTCCGCCCGCGTGCTCGCCTCGACGCCCTCCGGATTGACCACGCGCGGCACCGCCGGGGCGACCTCGGGGCCGGGACGACGCCAGTCGCCCCGAATCAGCAGGTGACTCACTTCGGTGTCGGCTTGCTCGGCAAGCGGCCCGATCGACCGGTTGTGAACAACGTGCAAGGCAGGCTGGAACATCGCCCGCAGCCGATAGAAGTCGCCTTGGCTGAGAGGGTCGTACTTATGATCATGACACTGTGCACAGGCAAGCTGCAGGCCCAGCAGGACAGAGCTCACGGCGCCGGTCATTTCATTCAGCAGTTCGTGCCGCCGCTCGTCCTGCGAGTTGATGTCCGGCATGTCCGGTCCGCTCGTGCAAAACCAAGTCGCCACGGGAACTCCGGCTTGGTCGCCCGCCAATTGTGCTCGCACAAATGCGTCATACGGCATCCCTTCGTTCCAGGCCCGCACCACCCAGTCTCGATACTGCCAGGCGTTCTTGCGAATCTTGTCGTGCTCGAAGCCATCCGTTTCGGCGAACCGCGCGAGGTCGAGCCAGTGTTGCGCCCATCGCTCACCGTAGGCAGGTGATGCGAAGAGTCGATCGAGCTCGGCTTGCAGCGACCGTTCGTTCGCCGCCTTGTTCGCCGCTTCGTTCGCCGCTTCGTTCCCCGCTTCGCTCGCCGTCTCGCTGGAGCACCGCGCCAACTGCTCGGTCGTTGGAGGCAAGCCGGTCAAGTCGAACGACAGCCTGCGCAACAGCGTCTCCGGCGCCGCCGGCGGCTGCAGCACCAAGCCCGACTTGTTGAGCTTGGCGATCACGAACAGATCGATCGCGTTCCGCGCCAAATGCGCGCCATCGGGCTGTGGCAGCGATGGGCGAGTTAGCGGCCGAAACGACCAGTGCTCGCGGTCGCTTTCCGCGACCGGAGTCTCTTCGTAGGCCTTGCCTGCCGCCTCGGTCTCTTCCGCCGCCGCGTTTGGCAAACCTGGCAGGGCAATCGCCATAAGCAGCATCGCCGCTAGCCAAGCCTGCCATTGATTGTGGTTTCGTCGCGCGCTCATCCGAGCACCTCGCTGACCACGCGCACCGTCTCGCTGGGTCCGGTCAGCCGCTCATCCAATCCGTTCACGGTATAGGTGAGATCGTGAAAGTCGATGCCCAGCAGGTGCAGAATCGTGGCGTGAAAATCTCGCACATGGACGGGATGTTCGGCGGCGCGCAGGCCGACCGCATCGGTGGCGCCGTAGGCCGTTCCGCCGGCGACACCGGCGCCGGCCAGCCACATGCTGTAGCCCCAAGGATTATGGTCGCGCCCCGTGCCTTGCTCGCTCATTGGCATTCGGCCAAACTCGCCGCCCCAAATCACCAGCGTCTCATCGAGCAACCCCGTGCGTTTCAAGTCCTTCAACAAAGCGGCGATCGGTTTGTCGGTCTGCCGGCAGAGTCGTCCGTGGTTCTCCACGACATTCTTATGGGCGTCCCAGCCGTTGGTGTCGCCGGAATAGAGTTGGACAAACCGCACGCCGCGTTCGATCATTCGACGAGCCAGCAGGCAACGGCGCCCGAACTCCTCTGTCTCCGGCTGGTCGGCTCCGTACATGCGGATCGTCTCGGCCGACTCGTCGCTCAGGTCCACCAGCTCGGGAGCGGCGGACTGCATGCGGAACGCGAGCTCATAGCTGCGAATCCGCGCCTCGAGTTCGTCATCGCGATCGCGGCTTTCCCAGTGCCGGCGATTGAGCTGTTCCAGGTACCGGAGGGTATGAACCTGCGGCGCTCCGTCAATTTCGGCGGGCGGACGCAGATGCACCAGCGGCGTGGCGCCGGATCGCATCGGCACGCCTTGGTGCCGCGCCGGCAGAAATCCGGCGCCCCAAGCCGGCGGGCCCCCTTTGAGCCCGCCCCCGGGATCCGGCAAGACGACAAACGCCGGCAGATTGTCTGTCTCGGCGCCAAGCCCATAGGCGACCCAGCTGCCCACGGACGGACGCCCCATCCGGATGCTGCCAGTGTTCATCTGATAGACGGATTGCGGATGGTTGACGCTGTCGCCGTGCAGGCTGCGAATCACACACAAGTCATCCGCGCACTGACTGATCTCTGGCAGCAAGTCGGAGATCTCCAGGCCGGATTGCCCGCGGGGCCGAAACTTCGCAATCGACCCCAGCAGCGGATTGGCGGCCACTTTGCGACGAGTCATCACCTCGCCGAAGCTGTCGGGCAGCGGC
>JAGQPF010000740.1 GCA_020426845.1 Planctomycetales bacterium | reverse complement strand
CTATCATCACAAGCCGTCCGCTGTCCCGTATCTCCGCCGACACGATTGTTTCACGAGGCCAGATGATGTCCATCAGGCTTTCCTCTAAAACAATCTCCATGGCCGCCACGTCAGTAAGGACCTTTTTTTCGAAGACGGCCTTACGAGCCAACTCACGGGATTCGTGTTCCTGACGTCGGCGGTTCCAATTTCGGACGTTGTCGTTGTAGGTCGCCTCAGCCTCGGCGATTTGCTGAGTGAGGCGAGCTCGTCTAGAGCTGAAAAATCTATCAAGAATGCCGTATTTGGGGAGCGTCGGTTTGCTTGGCTCAGGCTCTTCGTATGGTCGGAGCTCATGTGCCGCACGCATGCTCGGGGATGGCGTAGCGTGGTGAATAGTCTCTAAGGCCTCGATGTGGCCATTTATCTGCTTGCAGGCACTTTCCATGAGACCAACAACGTCGTCCTTGGCCACTTGCTTTACGCGACGCACGAGGGCGTCGTCGAGAATGCGATCGTCTTGGTCCCGAAAAATTACGGCGCCGTCATCCTCCACAGAGATTTTGACGGGCATTGAAACCGTGTCGTTGTCCCCGTTTGATGTTGCATAGTCAGCGCGTGGAGATCGGTTTGGCGTGTCGATACGCCCTCGGGTGTATAGGCCCGAGCCTGGAATACCTGCGTTCATGTGGGTGCCGCGCCTACCCCCAAACGTCACGGATGCACCACGGGGTCCGGCCGAAAGGCTCAGTCCGCTGCCCGATATGTTGAGATGCAGACCCGGCGCGAGTTTGATACGCCGGCGGAATCGAATACCCACGATGCTTTCTCCACAGTGGCTGGACGATTTTATGGCTATCCAGATTGAGAAAAGCATTCTCTCGGAATATTCGCGATAGGTCCACGTAGGCGACTCAGCGACGGCTGGATGCTGTACATGGACCGGACGCCGCGCCGGGCGAGGCTGTACGATGGCGCTGGCGGAGAGATTCTCGTCGAATCCGAAGTTGCCGCTGAACTACGGTGGTTCGAGGGGGCGGTTTTGATCCGGACGCCACCTTTGACGCTGAGCTCTCGGGCGGACGCAGACTGGATAGGGGTATAGGAGTGCGTGGAGAGGGTGGTTGGTCGCAGTCGCCTCACAGACCTGCTGCGGCATGCGAAAGTTGTTGGCACATCTGAAAGCGGCGGCACGGTGCGAGTAGCGCCGCTTTAACCTGAATATGAGAAAACCCTCAATAGCTTTGAACAGCAAGTAGCGTTCTTGCTGCTTGAGGGGGGCGCCGCACGATCTCGTGTCAGTGAGGCTCAGCCCTTCAACATTCGGTACCGTTGAGCACGGAATTCCACTGTGTCCTCAGCTGCGCTCAAGGAGTGTCGCTCATGTGGCGACGACGCGCCCTTTGATGTGGTGCTGGTTGGGTTATCGGATCGTTTCTGCTTCTGCGCCCACCCCCGCTCAAAATCGTTGTAGTTGTCCGTCCCCGGCGGGTACGGATTGATGTAATGGGTATGCTCCAGGAAGTGCTTTGCGCCTTCCTCAACGATTTTTTTATTGCTCACGTCATCATTCCTTTTCACTTGTTTGCGCGACAGTGGGGAGTGCGTTGCTATTGGCGTTAGAATGCTTTCAACATGTTTTTGCAAGATGTTGGCAGCCATGACGAGTGCAGTAACAACTCCCCCCTTTGTGATCGCTGAGCCCGACCCCAGCGACGAACACAGCGTGTCAGTCGAACACGATGAAAACCATGGAAAAGGCCGGAAAACTGGGTTTGCTGGAGAAAAGGAGCTCAGGGCGCTAGCCACCTGGTTTGCTCAGGAACCGTCGGATGCCAAGGGGTGGCGGGTTCTCAACGAATTGACGTTGCGGACCTTGGACCGAATTGAGATGGACCCGAGTGCACGATGCTTCACCACGGAAGATCTTTGCGATTGGGCTGTCGTTGATTGCTCCGGTGACGTCTGGCGTGATGTCAAAAGATGGTGGGACTGCCGACGGCTAAAAGTTCGAGAGGCCATGCGTATCGCAGGTAGTGAATTTGAGCCGAAGCTGTCGCGGGAGGGTGGCGGCGGTCGTGGCAACAAGGCGGTGAGTATGTGGCGAATGGAGCCCATGGACGACAAGGCTGCCGCCGAGGTATCTGCTCATGAGGACGATGTTTCCCTCGCCGCCCCGGCACCAGTCGGTGACGTGCTCTATCGGCGTGCCGACTACCCACCGGTCAAAGTGTCGAACTGGCTGTTGCGGAGGCTGTTTCGCGATGGGCAGATGAACATTGGATCGTCACGCCACAACATCCTTCGCTTGAATTTGTTGGGCTCCACCTTGTTCTTGCTCTTGTTTTCTTTGGCGGTGGTCGTTCTGATGTTCATCCACAACCGGGCTGTCGGAACACGGGATCTTGGTCTTCTCGGACTAATCGCCATTGGAGGACTGATGTGGTGGCAAAAATGGCGGCCGATCATTTACGCCCGGGAAGACCGTATCACTCCGTTGCCGGAGGAGTGGCTTCCACTCAAGGCAGCGCCAGCGCAGCTGGAGCGCAAGCGTACTGACGGGGGAGAGGTCTTGCGGCTTGTCCGCTACGCGGCTACGTGTCCGATATGCGGGGGCGATATACACCTTGCTAGTGGTGCGCCGGAGTGGCGGCGACGCACTGTGGGCCGGTGTGCTGATGCGCCGCGCGAGCACGTATTCAGCTTTGACCCGGTGCTTCAGTCAGGGAAGCGGCTATGACTCGCAGCTCCTTGTTCCGGCGGCTTTTGCGTGATCCGTTCCAACTAGGCGGATTAATCCAATCCCCAAAAGTGGAAGCTGCTGTTCAGGCCAAGAGCCCTCAGCGGTCTCGCTCGATCACCGAGTTCTATCTGGCTTGATTTAATGGTTGTCGCGTTTGGGAGATCCGCGCATGAATGAAGACATGGGTCAGCTGCAAGGCGCAGCTCCGATCATCGACGAATCCTCGATACCCGCTTCGCCGACATTGAAAACTCGTCTACAGGTAGCCGTAGTTCAGAAGCTCAATCTTGCCGACTTCCAGAACGCCGTTCCAGCGCTGCACGAACTAGCGGTTGTCAATGAGACGCAGGCTCCCATCGGCGAATTGACGATAACCATCGCCTCCGAGCCCCCGTTCGTGAAACCTCGGACTTGGAGCATGGATGCAGTCGGTGTGGGCGAAACCTTCCATGTTGCTGATTTGGACGTTCAATTGGACGGATCGTTGCTGTCTCGCCTGACTGAGGCCGAGCCAGCAACACTGCGCTTTGAGCTTCGCAGCCTCAAAGATCCCGAGACGATCATTGCCCAGCACGAGTGCGTGGTCGAGCTTCTGGCCCGCAATCAATGGGGGGGTATCGGCTATGCCCCTGAGATGGTGGCAGCTTTCGTG
>JAGQPF010000739.1 GCA_020426845.1 Planctomycetales bacterium | reverse complement strand
CGCAACCGGATTTCCAGTTTGATTGTCGGCGCGTTCCACACCGCAGGTCAGCTGCGCTGGGCGGCGCCCGAGCCGTACCCGTACATCGATCGCTTGGAGGAGGTGAAGTCCGACGATGCCGACGCGCTGCGCAAGCAGCTCGACGAGGCGATTCGGGCCAACGACCAAGCCCGAGCCTGTGCCATCGTGCATCGGTATGGCGACCTGAGCTTGCCCGTCCGGCCGTTGCTCGACCTGCTCTTAAAGTACGCCGTCAGCGAAGACGGCGCTCTCCACGCCGAGAAGTTCTACCAGACGGTAACCGAGGAGTACGCGACCACCCGCGCAGCATTCCGCTCGCGCCAGTTCATCGCCCTCGCCCGAGTCACCGCCAGCGAACACGGCTTCCCCGCCCCCGGCATCCAACAAGCCAGCGAACTGCTCAAATTGAGCTAAGCCCCCCCAGCCGTTCATCGCCCACTTGCGCCCCAATGTTGCTGGTGAGGTGCGAGGGGGACTGTGCTCGAAACGAAAACTCGAGACTTGTTCGTCAGAGAGCCGCAGAATGTCGTTGGCGTCAAGCCAACGACATTCTGCGTAGATCAAGGCACGTACTTGCTGGATTGACAGCTCGTCCGCTGCTGTCCGCCAAGCGATTCGATCATGTCGACAGAGATCTGAAGCGACTGATGTTACTCGCTGGCAAGCTCATCGTGATCTCCGAGCTCGAGTGCCACTAAGGCTTCCAACTGTTCACGGCGGCGACGCTCGGTCTGCAGCACTTCGTTGGGCAGGGCAGTCTCGGTCGTGGTTTCATCTACGTCGCCGTCGTTCGATTCCCAAAGTGCATTCGCCACTTCGTCGTAGCGGAGCTCAAGAGAATCGTCGCGGAGGGAAGTGAACACCTCATCCACTTCCGAGGCAAGCGACAGGCGGCGAATGCCCGGATCAATGCGACCGGTCATCAGCGAGTTGCCGGAGAAGGCGGGGTCTTGGTCGCCCAGGCCGACGATGTGGCCGAGCTCGTGCATGACGACCGTCAGTAGGTCGACTTGACCGCCCATTTGGCCCGAGGCGAGGTACTGGTTGCCCGAAAGGGCAAAGCCATCGTTGGTATGCGGTGTCGGATCGATGTACCAGCCGCTGCCGGCGGCATTGTCGTCAATCAACACTCGGTTGGAGCCAGCCAGGCCGTAAGCGCCTTGCCCGGCGAGATTGGCGATGCTGACCTGGACGTTCTGCAGACGTCCGAGTTGCGCTGGCGTCAGACCCGAGGCTTCCCAACGCGCGAGCGCTTCACTCACGATGGGCTGCAACTGGCCATCGGTTAGAGAGGCGCCGTCCGTGCCCGCCGCGGAGACCAGCAGCGGCGCGGACGCGGGCAATCCCACACCCGATTCGGCCACATCCAATCCGTTGACCACGTAGAATGCGTCCGAGCCGCCGGCGTCACGGAAGGTGATGTCAATTGAGCCGTTCATATCCGTGTCGGTGGCGCCAAACAGGGTCAGCGTCGAGAACACGTTGGCGGACAGCGGTCCCGAGACGATCGTGCCTCCGCCCTCGACGGTGACTTCGATATTGTCCCGGTAGAAGTTGCGATCGCCGATGTAAACACGCACGTCGTACGTCTGACCCGCATCCGCCTTCACGCGGAACGTCTTTGCGGTTGAGTTGCCCCAATGCCCGTCACGGTAGAGCTCGTTGGACGACATGGAGGTGGGGGCGCCGCGGTCCAAATGGCTGAACGACATGGCGGAATAGCCATAGCCGACGCTCGCCAAGTAGGTGTCGTTGGCGCGGACGCCGGTGAAGCCGGCCTGTGTCGGGCTGGTCGTGTTGTTGAAATCGAAGCGACGAATCGGAGGCAGCGGAGCGGCCGCTCCCGAAGCGGTGCTGCTCTTCAAACCCGTCACCTCCTCGCTGGTGACATTGGGAAGCGGGTCTCCCGACGGCACCGAGACGCTGAAGGTGAAGTTGCCCGCGGGATCGGCCAGCACCTGCACTCCCGCATAAAGCGAGCTGGCGTCGGCGGTGGTGATCGTGCCGCTGTCGGTGGTTACCGTGACCAGCGCGTCGGGCGTGGCGTTGGAGCCCACAAACACGGACGAACCCGGCGCGGTCTCGCTGAGTGTGTGGG
>JAGQPF010000738.1 GCA_020426845.1 Planctomycetales bacterium | reverse complement strand
TGGACGATCTGAACAGTCTTGACGAGGCCCTGCTGGACATCGAAGACATCGACGACGCTCTGGGCGCCTACGATGTTTACGATGCGCTGTTTGCCGGCGATCCCGCCGACCGCGTGCTCGGCGAGTTAGTGACGATGTTGGGCGGCCCGGGCGAACTCGAGGCCCGCGGGGTGCGCACGCGCGAGGATCTCATCGCCGTCACGGGCCAACTGCTGGAGCAACGCATTGGCGCGCTCAGCCCCGAGATGATCCGTCACGCCTGCGAGGCCGGTTTCGGAGACAGGCTGCTCCGCGGTTGCCAACATCCCTGGGAGACCGCGGCGACGCTGGCGGGTCTCGACCGTCACGACGATCTGGACGACTTTGTGTCGGACGCTTGTCGCACTCTCGACGTGCGCAGTCTCGGCAAGATCATGATGTTCTTGGGGGCGTACGCATGAGCCTCCGCGAACACATCCTGCCCGACCTGTTGGAGGCCTGCATCCGCAAGGCCCGTGATCTCGGAGACTGGGTCGCCGTCTTGCAGGGCGCCGATCGCTGGCTGGAACCCCCGGATGAGCTCGTTGCACGCTCGGGCCGGCAAGACCTCCGCCAGGCGTTGGTTGCGGCCGACTGGATATTCAGCACATTTCAGAGACGCTATCACGCGCAGCTCTTCGACGCCTGGGCGGACGACCTGGCCCACGAGCCGGACCTGCCCGAGATCGTCTCCGTTGCCGTGGCCTGCGAGCGCTGGGAATTCATGTTCAACGAGGCCTACCTCGCCTTCATGGAGGTGGTCAGGAAGGAGCTTCAACGTTGGCGGGCAGGCGAGCCGGTGCCGCACGAGCTCAACGATGCTGTTGTCGTTGGCCGGCAAATGGTGCAAGCCGGCGCACTGTGCGCCGCGTCGGCTGGGCTGCTGATCACGGACATCCTCTGTGAAGCGCCCAACGCCGAGCTGTTCATGAGTTTCCTTGAGCAAGCGCTGGAGCGGCGTCTTCAACCGGCTGACCACGATCGCCTGGTTGCCGCGGGCGCCGCGCTGGGAATCGATCCCGATGACATCTACCGGCTGTTGGGTAACGCCTTGGAGCAGTTGCGGAAGATGATCGAGGCGAACTCCCGTGACGCGAAGCGAATCGGCAGCCTCGTTCTGATCGCCAAGCACATGCCGGACTCGATGGCCGAGGAGCTCGCGAAGATCGCTGCCGGCTTCGCGAATCTCGAGGCGCTCGCGGCGCTGATGGCGCTCAACATGCAGGCCACTTGTGGTGCTGTTGAGAACGACGAACTGTTGCTGGACGCGATCGGAATCAAGGGGATCGGAGGCGGCGCGAATCTATTGGTGCAGTGGCACGAGGCAAAGCCTTTCTTGCGCGGCGGGCTTCGGGAACGCATCAAAGCGCAGATCAAGAACGAGTTGCTCCAGCTTGCCGTAGCCGCGGCGGCAAAGGGCGGAGGGAGCCTGGAGTCGGGGCTCGTTCCCCGCAACGACCTGCGACGTTTTCACGCATCGGACGACTTGGACCTGCTGAACATTGAGGAGACGGTGGACGCCTTGATCTCCAGCGGCAAACAGCTCTGCGAGATGCAGGAGGACGACCTGTTTGTTCACGACACCGCGCGGGGCCAGGCTGCGTTCGGCGTCCTGCTTGACATCTCCGGCAGCATGTCCGGCGAGGACTTGGCCAACTGCAGCATCGCTGTGCTGGTCCTGGTCCTTCGGGTTCGTAGCGAGGAGGTCGCCATTGCCCTCTTCGAGAGCAATACGCACGTGATGAAGACCTTCGAGGATCCCCAATCGCTGGACCACGTCGCCGATCAAGTGTTGGAGCTTCAAGCGCAGGGCGGCACGTGCGTCGACGCCGCTCTCATCTGGGCCGCGGATCAGTTCGACAGCGCTGCTGCGCCGCTATCGGTCCTTTTTCTCCTCAGCGATTTCTGTTTCTTCGAGCGGAACGAGGAGCTCGATCCTCACTTGGAACGCCTTGCCGCCTTAAAGGTGCAATGGCTCGCCGCCAGCGTAAGATGAACAAGAGCGCTCACAACTACCGTGTATGGCCTGAAGACACCATCCGAGATC
>JAGQPF010000737.1 GCA_020426845.1 Planctomycetales bacterium | reverse complement strand
ATCGTCGACGCACTCGGCGCGACGGATCGTTTTCTCATTCTCAAGAAACCGTTCGATGGTGTTGAAGTCCGGCAACTGGCCCTAGCGCTAACCACCAAATGGAACTTGGCCCGGGCTGCGGAACAACAACAAACCGACCTGGAACAAGCGGTTCACGAACGTTCCTTGGAGCTGATCGAGGCGCGTGATGCGGCCGAACAGGCCAGCCGCGCGAAGAGCGAGTTTCTAGCCAATATGAGTCATGAGATTCGCACGCCTCTGAACGGCGTAATCGGCATGCTCGAATTGCTGGCCGCCACGCCGCTCGACACCGTGCAACAACGCTACGTTCGCACTAGCCGAGCCTCGGCGGATTGCCTGCTCAGCCTCATTAACGACATTCTCGATTTCTCGAAGATCGAGGCTGGCAAGTTGGAACTGGATTCAGTCGACTTCGATCTACATAAGCTCTTAGAAGACTCGGCCGAAATGTTCGTGTTGAAGGCCGAACAGAAGGGCATCGAACTATGTTGTGATATTCAACCCGATGTGCCCCTTCGTGTTCACGGCGACCCCGACCGTTTACGTCAAGTTCTGCTGAATCTGATTACCAATGCCCTCAAGTTCACCGAGACCGGTCATGTCCTGGTTCAAGCCAGCGTGGAACGTCAAGACGAACGGGACGCCACCGTGCGATTCTCGGTGACGGATTCTGGAATCGGAATCCCGCCCGAAAGGCGCGAGCGCCTATTTAAGCCCTTCTCGCAAGTGGATTCATCCACCACGCGCAAGTATGGCGGTACCGGTTTGGGGTTGATTCTGTCGAAACGATTAATCGATCTGTTCGGCGGCGTGATTGATGTGGAAAGCCAACCTGGCATCGGATCGACGTTTTGGTTCACTGCCCAGCTTAAGCCGGCGGCGAAGTCCGAACAGGATCGAACCGCGCCTCCCAATCTAAAGAACTTGCGACTCCTAGTGGTCGACGATAATCCCACCAATCGTGAAATTGTACAAACTCAGTTGGAACGTTGGGGCCTGTCCTCGGTCGCCACCGAGGACGCTCGATCGGCGCTGCGTCTGTTGCTTCAAGCCGTGGAACGGGGCCGCCCATTTGATATGGCAATCCTCGATATGCAAATGCCGGAAATGGACGGTCTGCAATTGATCGAGGAGATCCGCGGGCACGGTGAACTGCGGCAGCTACGGTTAATCATGCTGACCTCCTTGAACGACGCCATTTCCGAATCCCAGCAACGTGATCTGGGGTTGTCCTGTTATCTCACGAAACCCGTGCGGCAATCGCGATTGTTCGACGCGGTGATCGATACGGCTTCTAATAACCTTCATCCGTGGTTGCCATCGGGAATCGAAATCGTTCAACCGGCTGCGGCCGATTCATCACTGCAACACAGTTGCGGAGCCCGCATTCTGTTGGCCGAAGACAATGAGATTAACCAACTCGTGGCTTCCGAAGTGCTGCGACGAGCAGGATATGAATGCGATGTCGTTAGCAACGGTCAGGGCGCTTTGGAAGGCGCGAAATCGGGACGGTATCAACTGATACTCATGGATTGTCAAATGCCCGTGATGGACGGCTTCGAGGCGGCGCGAGCAATCCGTCGGTGGGAAAGCGAAGTCTCTCGCACAATACCTGACCAGCTTCGCGTACCGATCGTGGCATTAACGGCGAATGCAGTAAAGGGGGACCGCGAAGAATGCCTCGCGGCCGGCATGGATGATTATGTGACCAAACCTCTCGACCAGACTTTGCTGTTCTCCGCGATGGAGTCGCTCCTCACATCCCCACGGTGCGTTCAGCCTTTGGAGCCGAACAGCTCGGAATGTGACGAGCACCACTCGGGGGAATCCGAACCGCCGCCGGAATCGCACACCGCTCCGCCGTCGGACCGCTCGAATCCCATGGCGGCAGACCAAGCCTCAAGCCAACCAAGTCACAGCGAAGTGAGCTCGCGCCTGCGGCCATCCGAAATGCCGCCCGCGATCGATTCCGACGCGCTGATGGGCCGCTGTTTCAACGACATCGACATGTGCCGCACGATCATCGAAATGTTCCAGTCGCGCGTGCCAGAACAGCTCTCGGCCTTGGAAAGGGCCGTCGAAGGTCGCAACGCCAAGGAGTTGAAGGCGACGGCCCACACGATGAAAGGCGTAGCCGCCAACTTGGCCGCGATGCCACTGTCACAACGGGCCGCCAAGTTGGAATCGTCGGCGAGCTTGCAAGACTTTGATGTGATTCTCGTCGAATTGAAAGACCTGCGTGATGAAGTCGAACGCTGTTTGAATCATGTTCCCGTATTGTTGTCCACGCTGAATGCCTAGCCCTCTATTTTGTCCTCCAATCGAATCAATGATGCCCATCATGAACGCCTCGCTCGACACACCGTTGCCCGAATTTTCGAGCCCGTTGGGCGGTCTACCCGTCGTGCCGGTTGCGTCCGGCGATAAGCCGGAAACCGACGCGTTCGGCCCGCTTGGTGGACTTAAGCGCCCGAAACCTTCGGCCCAGGCAAGGATCTTGATTGTCGATGACGAACCAATCAATGTGCTGATCCTGAAGAAATGTCTGCACGAAGCTGGCTACGCTAACATCCTCACGTCGACCGATCCGCGTAATGTGATCACCATGGTGATGCGCGAGCAGCCCGATGTGATTCTGCTGGATCTGGTCATGCCCGAGATCAGTGGTCTCACATTGTTGTCGCAGATCCGCGCGGACGAACATCTGGCTCATATCCCGGTGATTGTGGTGACCGGATCGGACGACGAGGAGGCGCGGGCCGAAGCTCTGGAACTGGGGGCTACCGATCTCTTATGTAAGCCTTTTCGTCCCACGGATCTGACACCAAGAGTCCGGAATGCCTTGGTCGTTAAATCACACTATGACCACCTGCGAGCTCATGCGTTGGATATGGAACGCCAAGTGCGCAGACGCACGGCGGAGCTCGCGGCCTCGCGACTGGAGCTGATTCACTGTTTAGCGAGGATCGTTGAGTATCGCGACAACGAAACAGGGCGGCACGTGATCCGAGTGGGCCGTTACTCTGGCATTATTGCTCGCAAGTTGGGGATGGACTCCACGACTGTCGAACTGATCGAACATGCCGCGCCATTGCACGACATTGGAAAGATCGGGGTTCCCGATTCGATTCTCATGAAGCCGGGCAAGCTCTCACCGGACGAATTGGAAATCATGCAGCGACACGTTTCCATCGGCAAGCAAACGTTCGAGCCGATGTCGATGAACGACTGGAAGATTCTCCGGGCTCATACATTAGTGGGCGAATCCATTATGGACTTGGCCTCGTCGCCTCTTATATCCATGGCAGCGCAGATCGCGCTGACTCATCACGAGCGCTGGGACGGCGCAGGCTATCCGCT
>JAGQPF010000736.1 GCA_020426845.1 Planctomycetales bacterium | reverse complement strand
TTCCATCCCTCGCTTACGCGTCGGGTTTCCTTGTCAAATTCGCGATTCCAATCCCTCGCTTACGCGTCGGGTTTCCTTGTCAAATTCGCCATCGCCCACCATCAACGAAGGAACTTCCATGTCGCAGGTACGGACATTCGCGATCGCTTTGCTGGCCCTGTTGCCACTTGCCTCCATGAGCGAGGCAAGTGATTGGGCTCGATTCCGTGGCCCGAACGGCAGCGGAGTCAGTCCTGACAGCCAGCCGGCGCCCGAGAAGTGGAGCGGCGCCGAAAACCTGCGTTGGAAAACCGCGTTGCCGGGCGCGGGAGTCTCCTGCCCGATCGTTGTCGGCAACCGAGTGATCGTCACTTGCTACTCGGGATACGGCGTCAGTCGCGACAATGTCGGACAGATGGACGATCTGAAACGACACGTCGTATGCGTCGATCGAGCGACCGGCGAGATTCAATGGCAGCAAGAAGTCGCGGCGGTGTTGCCCGAGGATCGGTTCTCCGGCATGGGCGTTCCGGAACATGGCTACGCCTCGCACACTCCCGTGTCGGATGGCGAACACGTCTATGTGTTCTTTGGCAAGACGGGCGCGCTGGCGTTCGACCTGTACGGGAAGAAGCTATGGCAGACCAGCGTCGGCACCGGGTCCGACGATCGGCAATGGGGGTCGGCGTCCAGCCCGATTCTCTACAAGAATCTGCTCATCGTGCCCGCCACCGCCGAAAGTCAGTCGCTCGTTGCCTTGGACAAAAGCTCCGGCAAGGAGGTCTGGAGGCAGCAAGCAGGCGGCCTCAATTCTTCTTGGAGCACGCCGATTCTCGTGGAGACCGAAGGGCGCACGGATTTGGTGCTTGGCGTGCCGTTTGAGATCTGGGGCTGCAATCCAGATTCGGGCAAACTGCGCTGGTATTGCAATGCGGTCAACAGCAACTCGTTTTACACCAGCGTTGTCGCCGTAAAAGACCAACTGTTCGCCATCGAGGGCCGCGACGGCGGCTCGGTCGCCTTGAAGGCGGGCGGCAAGGGAGACACGACCGAGGGCGCCGTGATCTGGAAGGGCAACGCCACCAACCGGTTTGGCACGCCTGTCGCCTACGATGGCCAGTTGTACTACGTCAGCAACGGTGTGGTGACGTCCCTGGGCCTCGCCGACGGCAAGAAAGTGTCGGCGGCAAGACTGGCAGCGTCCGGCGCCGCTCCTCAAGACAACAACGCCGGCAATGACAATAGCGACAACGGACGACCGCGTAGCTTTGGCGGACGTGGACGCGGCGGCGGCGGCGGATCCGACTACTCTTCCCCGGTGATTGCCGACAACAAACTCTACTACGTCGCGCGGAACGGAGACATGCACGTGTTCTCGATTGGCAAGGAACTGAAATCCCTGGCCGTCAACCGAGTCACGGACGATCGAGAGGACTTCAGCGCCACCCCCGCGATCAGCAATGGCGAACTGTTCGTCCGCTCCAGCAAGCACCTGTACTGCATCTCCCAACAGGAACGCTAACAGTTCAACCGGGCCTCACAAGGGTCGCCTGCGATGGAGGCCCGACCGGTTGTTTCTAACGGCCTGCGGCTAGTCAACCAAGAACCTCCCAGCTCGAAATGAGAGCCATCTTCCCTTGTATGTTGGTGTTGCTGCTGGCAGCGACACTCTGTGGTGTGGGGCAGCGCGCTCCACGGCCACCGCATCGGCCGAGCGCCCCGGAGCCACGCGTGTCGGTGACCGCCGGCACGCGACAGGGCGATCCCGACCCGAACCACCAAGTGGCGCCGGAGCACACCGTTCAGCAGGTGCAAGGCCGGCCGCTGATGCGCGTGCACTTGCCGGCAGTGACGACACCTGATGTGTTGAACCATTCGCGCGTTGCCATCCCTGCCGACGCGCCCGTGCTGGGTGTTGTGGTCGGGAGTGAATCCCGGGCCTACTTGCTCGAGGCGCTCGCGATGGTGCAAGAACACGTGATCAACGACGTCGTCGGGGGCGAGCCAGTCACCGTGACCTACTGCAATCTCTCCGGTTGCTCGCGAGTGCTGACCACGAACAATACCCACACGTCATCCGAGCAGCCAGCGGATCCGTTGGCGGTCTCGGTTGCCGGACTGTTTGATGTCGGCACACTCGAAGCCACGATGGCCGTGGAGCTCGACAGCAAAGTCTACGCCCAAGACAGTCCGGAGCTTCCGCTGCGCAATTACCCCCATCTGCGGACAACATGGGGCGAATGGCTGACGGCGCATCCCGACACGGTGGTGTTTATCGGGCAGATGCGGCGGTTCCGTCGCCAACCGTAGAGTATCGCCTCACCTGGTGACTTGGGTTCGCGTCACTTGCGCACGTAGATCCGCTCGGCGGAGACGATCAAGTTGCCCAGCGAGTCGATCTCGCCTTTGCCGCGGACGACAAGCTGCTGATTCTCCTTGATGGCGAGCAGTTTGCGGGCGTCCATGGGGACGACCTTCCCTTGCTCGTCCACGACCTGCACCATCGCGCGGGTGTCAATCAAGGCCGCCTGACGGCGTTTACAAAATGGGCAGGTGCTGGGGTCGTGGCCCTCGCCGCCATGGCCCGGCTCCTCCTCGAGGATTTCCGACACGGCAAACACCGCGCGTCCGGACTCCCAGACGGCGTGCTCGCCCGAAGTCACTTGGGCTTGCAGCACCACGTCCCCGGCTTCTTTGACATGCTCCTTGGCCTCGACGATGCCCACGGCCCCGGACGGCTCGCTGGTGAGCAGCAATTGGTCACGCCACTTGGCAATCTCAGGATCCACACTTGGACCGCAGCCCGCGGCGAGCAGCATCATGGTCAGCCCCGTGGCGGCGACAACTCGCTTCGAAGCCGAACAACGGCGGGAACGGCGAAATATTGAGTTCATGGCGGAGTCGCTCACGGATCCGGAGGGCACACTTGACGTTGAAATGGGTAAGGGCGATGGCACAATCCTTTTGTACGCATCAACACAGGATTGTGTTCAAAGATTCCCCCTCGGGAAAGACCAGTCAAGCGGGCCTAACAAGGGGGCGCAGGAGCCGAGGATATTTCCGGGGCATCGACGGTGGGTTGCGGTGCGCGCCGCGCACGGGCGAGGGCGCCCATGCTACAAATGGTCGAAACGCACTGAGCGCGTATCCGCCTCTTGTCCGGTCGGCTCGGCGAGCGAGCGGTAGAGTTCGGGGCGGCGGGCCCGAATCCAGCGAACCCCGGTGCAACGTGGCCGCAACTCGCGATCAAGATCCGCCACAACCATGTCATCTCCCGCCCGCCACGTCTCGGCCAACAGGCGGCCGTAAGGATCCAGGATCATGGCGTTGCCGGTCCGAACTTCATTGTCGTCGGGGCCGACGCCGTTGCTAAAGGCCAGGAACATGCCATTGTCGTGGGCCCTCGCGGGCAGCCAACGCATCAGCCAGCCTCGCCCCTTGTCCCCTCGCAACTCGGCCTCGATGGCCGCCGGGTCTTCTCTCCGACGATCCCACAAGGCCCGATCGACCACTCCCATCGCAAATGGGCTGCCGGAATTGCAGCCGCCCGTCTGGTGCGGCGCCATCAACAATTCGGCGCCTCGCAAGGCCGTGGCGCGGACATTCTCGATCAGGTTGTTGTCGTAACAGATCAAGACTCCGACTCGCCAACCATGCGGCGTGTCAAAAACGGTGAACTCGTCGCCCGAAGCGAGATGCTCGCTGATGAAGCAGTGCAGCTTTCGATGGCAAGCCATCGTGCCGTCGGGCATTGCCACCAGGTACGAGTTGAAAAGCCGACCGTCGTCGCCGCGCTCGACAAAGCCCACGCCGATCGTCATCTCGAGCTCCGCCGACAGCGCAGCGATTCGCGCCCCAATGGCGCCGTCCACCGGCTCGGCCAATGCCTCCAAAGCGTCGCGATCGAGCCGCCGCAAATGCCAGTAGCCCGACACACAGCACTCGGGAAAGCAGGCCAAGCGGGCCTGTTGAGCAGCAGCTTGGCGTGCAAAGTGCTCGACCCGCTGGAGATTGTACTGCTTGTCGCCCGGCTCATGCTGAAACTGCACCGACGCGCAACGCAAGAATCGCATCTCATCTCCTTCGATCAACGTGGGCGAGGGGAAGGTGTTTCCGAATCACGCCCCCCACCTTCCTCACTTCCATGCCTTAATGTATCGCTTGGCCGCCGGCGCCGAAACCTTGCTCCCGGAGCGAGCGGATACTCGTGATGCGCAGCCGTTGAAAAGCACCGGCGCGCCTACTTCCCCTGGAAGGTCCGAACATTGCGCTGGCCGGCATTCAATTCTTTGAGGCGGCGCTGCAAATAGTCATGCGAAATTTCCATGGCCTTGGCCTCCGCCTGCTCGTCGTAGTCCCAGAACTCCTGGACCACCTGCTCACACGCAGGGAAATGGCTGCCGTCGTCGCCCACCCGCTGGCGCGTGTCGGCCAGTTGCCTTTTCAGGGAAACTAACAGTTCGGCATGAGCCGGGTCTCGGCTGAGATTTCGTGTCTCGTGCGGATCGCGCACCAAGTCGTACAGCTCCCAGCCGGGCGGCGTGCGATAGCCGCCGTCATAGTTGCATCCGTAGTAGTAGATCAACTTGTGGGTCTTGGTGCGGATGCCCAGATGCGCGGGATTGTCGTGATGGGCCATGTGCATCCAATAACGGTAGTACGACTCCTGCTTCCAATCAGCGGCCTCCTCGCCGGTTTCCAACATCGAGCGAAACGAACGCCCCTGGACTGAGGCCGGGGTCTCCGCGCCGGCGAAGTCCAGCATCGTGGGAGCAAAGTCGACATTCTCCACGATTGCGTCGAGTCGCCGTCCTGCGGGGATCGCCGTTGGGTATCGCACCAGCAGTGGCATTCGCAGCGACTCTTCGTACATCCAACGCTTGTCTTGGTAGTCGTGTTCGCCGAGCATAAATCCCTGGTCGGCGGTGTAGATGATCAACGTGTTGTCGAGTTGCCCCATCTCCTCCAGATGTTTGAACAGCCGGCCGAGATTGTCGTCGATGCCTTTGACACACCGCAGGAACTTCTTCAAGTAAGCGTTGTAAGCGAGCCGCGTGTTTTGCTCGTCGGAAAAAGTGGCGGGGTCATACTTGGGCGGAAACTCGCGAGGGTAGAGCGTCGGCAAATCCAACAGGTAGGAGCGGCGGGGATTTCTCGCCCCGATCGACGTGCCAACGTGAGGGATCAACTCGTCGCCAGCCCCGCGCGTCGCCAGCGATCCAAACGACTTGTCCCGGGTCCACAGCGTCGCCGGCTCGGGAATGTCGACGTCGGCGAGATAAGATTCGTATCGCTCGGCGTTCTCGAAATAATCGTGCGGCGCCTTGTAATGGTGCATCAAAAAGAACGGGCGGCGACGGTCCCAGTTTTCGCTCAACCACTGTAGGGAAATGTCGGTGATGGCGTCCGTTGAGTGCTTGCCATCGGCCTGAATCAAGTTCTTGCCCCATGGTTTGTCGCCGCGCACGCGAAACTCGGGACTGTGGTACTTCCCCTGGCCCGGCAACACGCAGTAGTACTCAAAGTCAGCTGGCTCCGCCTTCAGATGCCACTTTCCAATCATGGCCGTGTGGTAGCCCGCCTTGCGCATTTGCAGCGCAAGCATCTGCTTGCCGGGCTCGACGCTCCCGGCCAAGTCAAATGCGCCGTTGACGTGATCGTACTGCCCGGTCAGCACACAGGCTCTCGAAGGCGAGCAGATTGAATTCGTGCAAAAGGCGTTCGACAGCAAGGCGCCTTCCCTGGCGAGTCGGTCGATGTTGGGCGTTGGCGCAATCTTGGCCAGTCTTCCGCCATACGCGGAAATAGCGTGTGCCGCGTGATCGTCCGACATGATGTAAAGAATGTTCGGCCGCTCCGCCAAAACCACGCGACTCGATATCGCGAACAGCATCGCCACGGCACAGATGAGCACAAACTTCACTGGATACAGCCGATTCACTGACTCTCTCCCTTCAATGCCTGGCTCCCGAAGACGCGAGGCAATCCGCACATGTTATAGAGGACGTTTCAAAAACCTTCCCTGGCGCAATCGAAGGCAGTTTTTCTGCTGGTTTAATCAACTCGATTGCCGATCGGGAAGTTTTTGAATTGCGGTGTATTCAATTCCAACGCCGACTTACGCAACGCTCCAACGTCAATTGCTCGACTTCCGCTTCGTCGCCCGACGGGCCTTCATGTCGGTCAACATCGACTCCAACTTACGATCCAGCCGAGCGGCGATCTCGGGCGACTGCTGGCTAAGATCCCGTGACTCGGAGAGGTCTGCGGCCAAGTTGTATAGCTCGACGCGCTGATCTTCGGCGAACTTCAGCAGCTTATAGTCACCCTCGCGGATCGCCGAGTGCGGCCGGGTCTTGCTCATGGCGAAGTCGGCCACGCCGATGCGGTCCTGCGCCTTGCTGAAGGTGGACTCCGGGTGGTAGTAAGGAAAGTGCCAGAGCAACGGGCGAGGCTCGCGGCGTGCCTGCGGGTCGGCAAACAAGTCCGCCATGCTCCGTCCGTCGAGCTGCGGCGCCGAGCCGCCGGCCAATTCAGCGAATGTCGGCAGCAGGTCGTAGCCAATCACCGGCGCGTCGCACACCATGCCCGCTTTGATCTTCGCCGGCCAGCGAGCGATCAATGGCACGCGAATCCCGCCCTCATAGAGGTTCCACTTGGATCCTCGCAGCGGAGCGTTGGAGCAATACTCGGGATGTCCGCCGTTGTCGGACATAAACACGACCAGCGTGTTGTCTCGCAACCCGGCTTGGTCGATCGTCTGCAACAACGAGCCGATGTGGTGATCGAGCGTCTCCACAAACGCCGCATACTCCAGCCGTCGCGGGCGACTCCGGGCATTGGCCGGCACCAACGTCTCATACTCGTTCACAAGCCAGCGACAACGATTCTTGACGGGTGTATGGACGTAGAAGGTGGAGACCATCAGAAAGAACGGCCGCTCGTGCCGCCGCCGAATAAACTCGTTGGCTTGCTCAAACATGGTGTCTGCCGGAAACTCACCCTCCGGCGCGTCCGCAGGTCTCCGCTTTCGCACCCAGGCATAGGGATGGTCGCCGAAATCCTCTCCGGCGACGTCGAATCCCTGCTGTCGCGGGCCGAACTCGGGATGCCAGGCAAGGTACTTGCGTTCGAAGTGTTGGTTGAGATGCCACTTGCCGAAGAACGCCGTCTCGTAGCCAAGCTCGCCCAATCGTTCGGCCATGGTCTGCTCGGCCAAAGGCAAATTGAGCGTGAAGGGCGGCGTGCTCAGCGGCGTATCAACGTCAAGCTGCTGGCTCCCCGGGTCGTTCTTCGTGACAAATTCGAAGCCGAGCCGCGCCACCGTCTTCCCGGTCAGCATGCTGGCTCGGGCCGCCGAGCAGATCGGCGCGGGAGAGTAGCCATTGGTGAATCGCATTCCGTCCCGAGCAAGCTTGTCAATGTGCGGAGTACGGTGGTAGTCGTGCCCCCAGCACGCCAAGTCGGACCAGCCAAGGTCGTCGACCAACACGAACACCACATGGGGAGACTGCTGGCCCGGGGGCGGCGCAGCCTCGATCGGCGCACACAGCAAGGCCAGGAACAAAAAGGCGCTACCGACTACCAACCGCATAAGACATCCACCTCAATCGCATCAACTTGACGGCCCAGGAATTCCTATGCCCCTATCATTGTCCATTCCGGGAGCGTTTGGAATTGCGCATTCTGGCAAGTGCCTGCATGTCCACCACCGTGTCGGACTCATCGACAATCTCGGCCCCGATCAGGCTTTCTAGCACGTCCTCCAGCGTGACGATCCCGAGCACTCCGCCGTGGCTGCCGGCGACGCCGAACATGTGCGTCCGGCTGCGGAGAAAGGCCCTCAGCAATGTGTGGCCCGGGGTGTCCTCGCGCACGAAGTACAGTGGCTTCGCCAGCGTGCCCACGGTCTCCCCGCCGCGATCTTGCGTGATCGCCGCAAGCACCTCGCGCGTGAGCACGATGCCGGTCCAGCAATCGGGGTCGGCCGCGTCGAAAATCGGAATCCGCGAGAAAGTCCAACTGGCGGCCTCGCTGGCAAGCTCGCCCAAAGTGACCAGGTCGGGCACTTTCGTCACAACAGACGACGGCGTCATAATCTCGCGCGCTGTCACCTTGTCCAAGTCAAGCACGTGCCGCACCAGCAACGCCTCATAGGGCATGATGCTGCCCTCCTCGGCGCTAATCGCGGCCATCAACTGCACCTCGTCCTCCGGCGCCGTCGCGATCGGCACTCGTGGCTTGATCCAGACCGACGCGCGTTCAATCAGCCAGACCGTGGGATAGAGCATCGCCACGGCAAACGCCAGCGGGCGCGCGATCAGCCGCGCGATGACCCGGTGATAGGAGACCCCAACGATCTTCGGGATGATCTCGGCCAGCAACAACGCAGCCAACGTGAAGCATGCCGAGAACCATCCGAGCTTTGACTCCCCAAGCACATCGCTGGCGAGGGCGCCCGAGTAGGAGGCTCCGGCTGCGGCGACGATCGTATTGATAATCAGAATCGCCGAGATCGGCTGCTCCATGTTCTCCTTGAATCGGCGCAATATCTGCGCCGGCCCCGGATGCGTGCGTTCAAGACTGCGGATGTAGGGCATCCTGACGGCGTAGATCGCCGCCTCGGCGAGCGAACACGCTGCCCATGTCGTCAACACGACGGCCAATGAGATGATTAAGACAGTCACGCAGGGTCCTCAAAACGGGAGATGCGCAATGAACAACACGCCACTCCATCACGTATTAAAAGATGGAGGATGGGAGAAGGAAGGGCAAGGCAAGCCCGAGCGGGTTGGTCGCCCGCGGGTTCATCGGACCTTAACGGAGGGTAGCAGACTTTGGTGCATCGATCTGGGCGCAAGGGAGCCTCGCGTGGAAGCGAGTTTCGCCAATAAGTGGTGGCGGCCAAGAGATTGGCGCCACATCCTGCCTCTGGGGAATCAGGCGATTTGCGGCAGGCGCGAGGCTCGGGCGGTGGAGCGGCAATGGCCATCTTTGGATGGCCGTTTTCGTTGCGTCGCCATCACCGGTCATTGCCTGCATGCCGCCCACATGCGGTCCACATGTGGTCTACATACGGCTGCGCTGCAACACGATGGTCATCACCACGACAATCAGCACCGTCAACCGCACCGACCACTTGCGCAACTTGGGCGACTCGGGACGCCTCATCGTCGCCGAGAAGAAATGAAGCAATCCCAGGGCGCCGAGCATCGACAAGACGAACGCCACGGAGGCCAACATATCGCCGCCCATCAACTGCTTCTGCGCAGACGGTGGATAGACGGCGACGAGCCAAAAGCCCACCGGAAATTGCAGCACCGTCGCGAGCAACGCAATCATGCTCGCCGACTTGGCCGTGAGCTGATCCTCTTCATTCGCACAACGGTCGGCGCGAAAGATGAGCCAGACGCCGGCGACGGCAAAGCTGGCCAGCGCCACGTGAATCGCCTGTGCCAACACGGCGGGCTGGGCCAACAGACCGCGAAAGTCCGCCGCGGAAATGCTCGGCAACCGGCCCTCGGCAGGAATTTCCGCGGTCGCCTTGAGATGCGATAGCACGGCGAACAAAGTAGGAAAGTGATAAAGCAAATTCGTGCCGGCCAACAGCAGCACGACGTACCGCCCCACTCGGCCTTTGGAACTCTCATTGCGCCACCAGCGCCAATGCCAGATCATCAGCGCGAGCGAAAACAGCAACTCCATGCCGCCAAAGTGCACCTTGCGACTTAGTTGCTGCAGGCCCGCCCGCAACTCGGGGGTCCAATTGAGCCAACCGAGCAGCACGCCGGTCAATGCCCCCAGCAACAATGCGACGATCCCGGCGAGAGCCAGATTGCGACCAGCCCGGCCCGAGGCAAGATTGCCTCGCCCTTCGCTCCACTCGTAGTACAGGCAAACGAGTGGACCGGCGCTGGCGAGGTTTACGCAGAGCAGGTGGAACGCAAGCAGCAGAGACAGCACCCAGAACATGGCGTCATTCAATGAAGAAAGGTAGTAGAGTGTATGGACGCAACGTGCCGTTCATTTCAGCCGGTCGCTCTTGCCGCGCACCGCCAGCCCGGCCCGCAGCCGACTCAGTTTGCTCCAGCCCCAATAAACGGGCACCACCACAATGATGGCGATCAACAGGGCGGCATGCCGGTACGACCAGTAAATGGCGCCGGCAATCAGCACGGCGACCACCAGCCGACGAACGGCGTTGCGTCGACTGATTCCGCCAGTGGAGGACATCACGTCAGGTGCCCATGCCCCGATCGCGAGCACGCTCGGCCAACTCCATGTATCTCATGTCACCCGTGGCGGCAAGCGCCTTTTGATAGGTGACACTAAGAACGGTGAAGTTGATCTGCTCGCCGGGCTCCAATTGGCAGGCCCGCTCACCGTGCTCAATCGCCTTGTCGTGTTGGTTCAACTGGCTGAGCAGCCGGCACAGGGTGAGATGGGTCAGCGCATGGTTCGGATCCGCCTCCAACGCAGCGCCGAGCTTTTGCAGGGCGTCCTCGTGCTGGCCGGCATTCATCAACTGACGGCCCTCGGAAAACAAAGTATGGGCGTCCGACATCAAATCCTCACTGGCGGGGCCGGCGAACAGGGCAATTCAGGAAAGAATCACAAGGCGGGCGCTCGACAGAGGCGCCACAGCCCTTGGATTATAGCATCCCTGCCGCCAATTTGGTTTGCGTGGCGATCTTCCCCAGGGGCTCGTTTCCAAGCGAGGTTGTTTCGAAGCCCGAGCCCGGAAACCGATCTTTACAGCCTACTCAAGTTTCGGTTACTTGGTATGGTGCAACGAAGGGTGAGTGCTCCGAGCAGGGATTGCCCGGCAGCCGTTCGTTGATCGCAGCAAGGAGGCCGAAAGTGAGCGAGATTCACCCCACTGCCGTGGTCAGTCGCCACGCCAAGCTCGGCGAACGGGTCGTCGTGGGACCCTATGCGGTCGTCGAGGACCATGCGGAAGTCGGCGACGATTGTTATTTGGGAGCTCGTTCATCCGTCAAAGCCGGCACACGAATCGGCGCCCGCAACCAATTGGCGGAGGGAGCGGTGCTGGGCGGCATCCCGCAGCATCTGGGCTTGAAGGACAAGATGGGCGGACTGGTTGTCGGCGATGACAACATCTTCCGCGAAAATGTCACGGTGCATCGCGCCTATCAGCCGGATCACGACACGATCGTCGGCAGCCGCAACATGGTGATGGTCAACGCACACATCGCCCACGACTGCGTCATCGCCAACGATGTCATCATGGCCAACAACGTGATGCTTGCCGGGCACATCGAAGTCGGCTCCCGCGCGTACATCTCCGGCGCCGTCGGCGTCCACCAATTCTGTCGCATCGGCCGCAACGCGATGGTCGGCGGACAGGCCCATATCACTCGCGACGTTCCGCCGTTCATGACGGTGGATGGAGTGACCAGTTGTGTGGTCGGGCTGAACCTGATCGGCTTGCGGCGTTCCGGGATGCCCAATCAAGACATTCGCCAGCTCAAACGGGCCTACCGCGTCGTCTATCGCCAAGCGCTGACGTGGGAACTCATTCTGACCACACTTGACGGCGAATTCGCCAATGGCCCCGCCGCCGAGTTGGCGCCATTCCTGCGCGAGGCCAAACGCGGCATCGTCCAATCTCGCGAAGAACTAAAGGCCAACGAAGATCCCAAACGGCCGATCACGGTGCACTTCCCGAAGGACGAGGCGGCCTAACTTGGAGGCCGTCAAGTCGGTGTTGTTTTTCAACACGCTGCTGATCGTCCGCTGAGCGGGTCCTCCAGGCAACGGCCGCTCAATCTTCTTGCAGCGGCTTGCGATCGTAGATGGTCAGCCCCTGAATGTCCGTCGGTGGCGGAAACATCCAACTGGCGATGTACCCCGTGACGAAGCATGCGCTGACTCCGCTGGCGGTGTAGAGGTAGCCGTTGATCCGCGAGAATTTCCAGAGCCCAAACATCACGGCGGCTCCGCAAAATGCCCCGATCAGAGCCCCCGGACCGTTGGCGCGGCGAGTCAACACGCCAAGCACGAACAGCCCGCCGAGGACGCCCATAAAGAGTCCGATCACTTTGATGAACTGCTCAAAAAGAGAGCGAATCTCCGGATTCACAAACACCAGCCCCAAACAGGTGCCGACGACGCCGAATAGCAGCGTGGCCACTCGCGCGGCCCGCAGGTAACTACGTTCGGACCGGAAGGCGCCAACCGGCCGAAGAAAATCGGTGACAACCGCAGTGGCGGTCGAGTTCATGCTGGTGGAGACGGTCGACTGCGCGGCGGCAAACACGCCAGCCACCAACAGCCCCGCCAGACCCGCCGGCATTTCCCAAGCGATGAACTGCGGAAACACTTGGTCCGTGGTCATCGTCGGGTCGAGCTTCTCGGGATGGTTTCGGTAGAACGCGAATAACGCGGTCCCGATACCGAAAAACAGGATGGTGGCCGGAATCACAAGCACGGCGTTCAGCCAAATGGACTGGGCCGCTTGCCGTGAAGTCGCCGTGGTCATGTAGCGCTGGACCACTGCCTGATCCGCCGTGTAGCTGGAAATGTTCTGAGCAAACCCGCCCAGCACAATCACCCACAGGGCGATCTGACTGCTGGTGGGATCCCAATGCAAATTGGCGACATTCAGCTTGTCGGCGGCAACCGCGGACTCCCAGAGCCCGCTCCAGCCGCCATCGATCCCCTGCACCAACAGCAGCACCGCCACGAAGGCGCCGCCCAGCAGCACAAAGGTCTGGATCGTGTCAGTCCAGATGACAGCCTCAATGCCGCCCACCGTGCAATAGAGGATGCTCAGCACACCCATCAACATCACGCTTTGCGCCGGCGTCAACGGCGTGGCGACAGCCAAGGCAAGTCCGGTGAGCGACATCACGACGGCCATGCGAAACAGGTGGTAGACCGTGAAACTCAGGCTGCCAAACACGCGCACCCCGCGATTGAACCGATGCTCCAGGTACTCGTAGGCGCTGGTGGCATTGATCTGTCGAAAAAACGGCATCGCGATATAGACCGCGATCACGGCCACCGCCGGAATCATTAAGTTACCCAGCGCATACACCCAGTCCTGAGCAAATGCTTTGGACGGCACCCCGGTATACGTCAATGAACTGAGCATCGTGGCGAAGATGCTGCAGCCAGCGGCCCAAGCGGGAATCGACTGCCCGCCACGAAAGAATTGGTCGGTGCTTTGGTTGCGTTTGCCGAAGTAGAGCCCCACGCCGACCATCGCCAGCAAGTAGCCGAAGAGCACGACATAGTTGAGCCAACCGAACGCTCGCTGTTTGGAACTCGCTCGGTAGCTCAGCACTTGCGGCGTGCGGACGCGCGGCCTGACCTCGCCGCTGGGGACCACAATGTCTCCGCGAAAGCGAACGGCGGTCGTGGTGACATGGGTCTGCGGCACCTGCGCCGATTCGGACCAAGTATCGGTCCACGTATCGGTGATGGTGTGATACAGGAAGCCTTGCGTTGAAAAGCCGGGATGTTCGTCTTTCAGCTGATCCGCCTGGCCAAACAGCTCCCCCTGGTCGGCGCCCGGCAGCAGGATGTGGCTCTGCCCGAGGGCGCTGGCGACTCCGGCCATCATCGGCGCGGGGCAATCGGCCCGGCGACGCCATTGCTGCGATCCCGTCGAAAACTCCCACACGTCTCGCAGCACCTCCACGTCCGGTGCGCCAACCAGCACTCCCGAGGACGGCGGCGGCGCGCCATCGTCGCGCTGCCGCCGGCCGCCAATCACGTAAAGGCAGTCGAAGTAGCCGTTGTGCTGTGGCGCCGCCATGTGGAAGGCCCGCGAAGGACCGGGGAAAGGCACACCGGCTCGCCAGCGAAATGGCTCGCCTTGTCCTCGGTCCGCCAAGTCCAGCACCCAGTGCTCCGTTGTGGCGCTTTCCAAACCTTGCTCCGTTTGGCCGCCGATCAAGTGCACCCGGTTTTGTAATAGCACGGCCTGCCCGTACACATTCGGCGAGGGCAACTTGGGGAACTCGGTGACACGAACCTGTTGGCCGTCCCATTGAAGGAGCAACACGTCTGCGTACACGGCATCGGCGTCGTTGCCGCCAATGGCAAGCACTCCGTCAGGGAGAGAGACACACGCGGAGTAGCCGAGCGGCCGCGGCAGATGCCCGCCGGACGACCATTGGAGGTCCGTCACGCTTGAGCCCGGGGGAGAGACGAGCACATGGATCTCGTCGACCCACTGCTTGGTCGTCTCCCAAACCGGCTGCGGGAAGTTCGCCCCGCCTCCCACCAGCAGCACCTCGCTGCCATCGCTCAGCGTGTAAGCGCCCGTGACTGGCCCCGCGACTCCAAGTGCGTTGGGGATCGGCGGCAACTCGTCCCATCCGCCTTCCTCGCCCCGTCCGGAGGCAGGCAACATCATTGCGGCGACAAGACAAGACAACGCCGCATAGGGCAACGATGGACGCTGGGTCATGGAAACTCCGCAAAGCCATTCGATGAGAGATCGCGACAAGACAGGCAGCGAGGAGGCCGTGGAAAGCACTTGCTCCGCCAACCGACAAAGATCGACACAGCGTTTTTTCGGAGAGAGAACGAGTTCCCGTTGCCGGAGGGTCTTTTTCAATGGGCCGTTCAGCCAGGCAGCAAGTTTTCCGGCCAGTAGAGAATCGTCCCGGTCAAGGTCGCCGCGGCATGGCGGCATCGACGACTTGGCGCCAGGACGCGAGTTGTTTGGCTAAAGCCTCGGCGCGCTGCGGCTCTCGATCAGCAAGATCAACTTGTTCGCTGAGATCGTCGCTGAGCCGAAACAACTCGCGCTGGCCACTGTCGAATCGCTCAATCAGCTTCCACTCGCCCTGCCGAACGGCGCCTCCGAGTCGATTGGATCGGTGCCAGGCATAGTTGGGGTAGTGGAAGTAAAGCGAGCGTCGCGCAAGCGCATTGTCTTCCGCCACGTTCCCCGTCGCCATCAACGGCTGCAGCGCGAGTCCGTCGAGCGGCAGCTCTTTGGGCAATTCGCACCCGGCCGCGTGCGCAAAGGTCGGGAAGAAGTCCATGCTGATGACAGGATTCCGACACTCGACGCCGGCCGCCACTTTGCCCGGCCAGCGGAGAATCAGCGGCACACGAATGCCGCCCTCATAAAGGTCGCCCTTGCCGTCTCGCAAAGGGCGGTTGTCGGCGACGCCGCTGAAGCCGCCATTGTCCGAGGTGAATACAACCAACGTCTCGTTGCGTTGGCCCAACTCGTCCAGCGCCTTCAAGACACTTCCAATCGAGGCATCCATCGCCTCAATCATCGCGCCATACCGATAGTCGTTCAGTCCGGGGCCTCGGTGGCCGCGATACTTATCCAACAGCGGCTCCGGCGCCTCCATGGGCCAGTGGACGGTGTAGTTCCAGAGGAAGACCATAAAGGGCCGTTCGCGCGGCTCGCGGATGAACCGAATCGCCTCATCCGCCAGTCGGTCGGGCAGGTACTCGCCCGTTTTCCGCGGCGGCAAGTTGGGAATCTTGTACGGATCGAAAAAAGTCGGCGGACCTCCGAATCCGCAGCCACCCAGATTGAGGCCGAACCCTTGCGCCGTTGGCTCCAGTTCGGTCCGCCCGCGGCCTGGACCACTCAGGTGCCACTTGCCGAAGAACGCCGTGTCGTATCCACCGGCGCTGAGCAACTCCGCAATCGTAACTGCCTTCAATTCCAATTGGTCATGCATCGGCGCCGGCAGCAGACGCGGATTGTCGGGCGTAAACGATGGGCGGTCCGGCGTGTGATTGGTGATCCGAAGCCGCGCCGGCGCCTGCCCGGTGACCACCGCCGCTCGCGTCGGGGAACAGACCGGCGCCGCAGCATAGGCGTCCGTAAACCGCATCCCCTCGCGCGCCAGCTGGTCCAGATGAGGCGTGTGGACGGCCCGGTTGCCTTGGCAGCTCAGGTCCATCCAGCCGAGATCATCAATCATCACCATCAAGATGTTCGGACGACGCGATGATTGCTCGGCAGGACGGGGCGTCTCCTCTGCCCAGGTGGTCCAAGGCGAAGCGAGTCCCATCGCCAGCACGAACCATGAAACTGCAGTGGTCGAAGTGACTCTCATGAATGAGCAACCTTCCCGGAGCGGAGTGAGAGATTGGCCAAATGCGCAGAGGCTGCGGACTTGACGCCCTCCTCGGCGGGACAAGCGGGACGTTTGCGCGTGCGCACGCACTCGACCCAATTCGCCAGATGGTACAGCGCCCCATCGACCTGTTCGTAGAAGTCCAGTCCACGGAGATCGCCTTCTCCGTCAACTCGCTGCTTAGCCTCCACCTTCTTGCCACGCTCCGGATGCAGCTCGTAGCGGCCGCGATCGCAGTACAGCGTGGCGTCGCTGCCCATCAGTTCAAGCATCGCCCGATTGCGATGATTGACGAATGTGCCTTCAAAATACGCTTGCACCTTGTCTTGGCGATACTGCAGCAAGGTTTGCACGGTGTCCGGAGTCTCCCACAGCCCGCCAGCCGCAAACTGATCGCCGATGCTCATGGCGGTGTTCGCCGCCGACATGTCCATCAACCAATGAGCCGTGTCGATCCAGTGAACCATCAAGTCCGTGAAAATGCCGCCGCCGAAGTCCCAGAACCACCGCCAGTTTCTAAACCGGTACGGATCAAACGGCTGATCGGGCGCCGAGCCGAGAAACTGTTTCCAGCGCGACGGCTCGAGTTGAATCTTGTAGTCCGGCCGACCCCAACGCGTTTGGTTGCGATTCCAGGTCAGATGAATTTTGTGGATCGTGCCCAGGGCGCCCGAGGCGACAAGCTCCTTTGCCTCTTGCAAGTGCGGCATGCTCCGCTGCTGAGTGCCGACTTGAACGATCCGCTGATGCTTGTTTTGGGCGTCAATGACAGCCGCGCCCTCCCGCAAATCGTGCGTCAACGGCTTCTCGACATAAACATCCTTGCCAGCCTCGCAGGCCGCCACCGTCATCGGCACGTGCCAGTGGTCCGGCGAGCCGATCAGCACCGCGTCAATGTCAGAGCGATCGAGCAGCTTGCGAAAATCCGTCGCCTGGATGGCGCGGCTGTCGGCCAGTTCGGCGCCCTGCTTGAGGTGCTCGTCCCAGATGTCGCACACGGCCACGATCTTGACATTCGGCAGCTGCGTCAGCCGACTCATCAAACGGCGGCAACGACCGCCGGTGCCAATGCAGGCTACGGATAGCGTGTCATTGGCCGCAAAGCCTCGCCGCGTCTCGGCTGCCGCCAGCAAGCCTGCGGAGGCGGCCAACAGTTGTCGGCGCGATAGAGTCCAGTTGCTGCTCATCGGAATAAGTCCTGTTGCGTGAGAGTTGCCCGTTGGCGGCGGAGGGCCGCACAAGGCCCGGCGTGACCAATCCAATGCTCGACGGTGAGCCTACCAGTGGTATGGCACAACTTAATCGGCCGCGGGACGCGCGTCCATCACGATGACGCAGCACGGTTTGGCAACGACAGCGTCAACATGCGGGATGGTTTTGCCATTCACCGTGTTGAAGAACTCGGACCGCCCTGGTTCAATGGTGGGCTGCTCGATGGGCCAGATGGGTCGACAACCATCGTCAACCATCGAATGGCTGGGGCGTCCTCGAGGCGCCCCACACTCCCTCAATCTGCGTCTTGCCGTCTTCTTTGAGCGAAAGGCACCTGGCTCGTGAGCGATCCGGAATTGCAGCAAATCGTCTGTTGCATGGGCCTGCCCGTGGCGGGCAACCCCACTCAACAGATGATGGAGCGAGCGTTTGACGCCGCAGCATTGCCGTGGCGGTATCTCACGCTCGAAGTTCCGCCCGATCGGCTGCGGGACGCGGTGGCGGGCATGCGAGCCATGGGTTTTCGCGGCGGCAACTTCACCATCCCGCACAAGGTCGAAGTCATCCAACACCTCGACGGGCTCAGCGAAGCGGCAGAGTTGATGGGCGCCGTCAACTGCGTGTATTTCGAGGGTGAGCGACTGCTGGGCGAGAACACCGACGGCAAGGGGTTCGTCCAGTCACTGCGCGAAGTAATGGATCCGCGAGGCAAGCATGTGGTCGTGCTCGGCGCCGGAGGCGCTGCGCGAGCGATCACGGTTGAGCTCGGACTCAGCGGCGTGGCGCGGATCACGCTGGTCAACCGCAGCCGCGAGCGCGGCGAGCCGTTGGCACAGCTGCTGAACGACCGAGTCGGCGTGGCGACGGAGTTCGTTCCGTGGGACGGTGATTTTCAAGTCCCCGCCGACGCGGACTTGCTGGTAAACGCCACCTCGATCGGGCTCTCCGATGCGGACGCTCGCGTCCCCGTGGATGTCAGCTCGCTCCGCGATGGCCTGGTGGTCGCCGATGTGATCTTCAATCCCCCGCGCACTCGGCTGATCCGAGACGCCGAGGCCAACGGCGCCATCACGCTGGACGGACTCGGCATGCTCGTCAACCAAGGCGTGATCGGTTTCAAAATCTGGACGGGTGTCGATCCCGATCCGCAGGCAATGCGAGCGGCGCTCGAGGAGTATTTAGGACTATGAGCATCAACTTGGTTGACTACATCCGGGACATTCCGGACTTCCCCAAACCGGGCATCAACTTCAAGGACATCACGCCCCTGCTGGCCAACGGCCCCGCGTTTCACGAGGCCATTCAGCAAATGGCGGCGCGCTATCGCGAGACTCCCATCGACGTGATTGTGGCCGCCGAAGCCCGCGGGTTTATTTTCGCCGCGCCGCTGGCCGTCGAGCTGAATGTGGGCTTTGTGCCGATTCGCAAGCCCGGCAAGCTGCCGTTCCGCACTCACGCGTTCCAGTACGAGCTGGAATACGGAACCGACCAACTGGAAATGCACGTCGACGGTGTGCAAGAAGGGCAGCGCGTGCTCGTCGTGGACGACCTGCTCGCCACCGGCGGAACGGTGGAGGCGTGCTGCCGGTTGCTCGCGCAGCAAGGCGCCAACATTGTCGGCTGCAGCTTTCTGATCGACCTCACATTTCTCGAGGGCGCCAAGCGAATTGCCCCGATCGAGGCGTTTAGCTTGATCCAATACTAGAGGTCATTTCAAAAATCTTCCCTGGTGCAATCGAAGGCAGTTTTTCTGCTGGTTTTATCAACCCGATTGCCGATCGGGAAGTTTTCGAAATGCGTTGTAAACACGATTGCTAAATACGATTGCCGACTCCAAGCTCATGTCCGAACGCCCCAATATCGTCTTCATCATCACCGACCAACAGCGATTCGACACCATCGCTGCCTTGGGCTACGACTACATGGACACGCCCCATTTGGATCGTCTGGTCCGAGAGGGCATCGTCTTCGACCAGTGCCATGTCACCGCGGCCTCGTGCGCTCCCGCTCGCGCAAGCCTGTTCAAAGGGTACTACCCCCACACGACCGGCATTCTGAAGAACGCCGACCGCTGGAGAAGGTCGTGGATCGAGCAATTGAACGACTCCGGATACCACTGCACGAACATCGGCAAGATGCACACATGGCCGTTCGAGACCGAGCTGGGCTTTGACGAGCGATATGTGGTGGAGAACAAGGACCGGTATCTCGAAGGACGTTATTACTTCGACGAATGGGACAAGGCGCTGCGATTTCGCGGCTTGGTGAAACAACAGCGCGAGCAGTATCGACAGTTGCCCGACTACAACGAGCGACTGGGCGCCTTTGAATGGCTGCTTCCGGAAGACACGCACCCCGATGTCTTCGTCGGCGAGATGGCACAGTGGTGGCTGAACACGCATCCGCCCACACAGCCACTGTTTCTGCAGATCGGCTTTCCGGGGCCGCATCCGCCCTACGACCCCGTGCCGCGATACGCCGAGCCCTACCTGCAGAAGGAGCTGCCGCTGCTCGAGGTGACGGACGTGGAGCTGGAGAGCCAACCACAGGCGTTCAAGGCGTTGCGAGTTCACAATGTCGAGATCGACCACGACTCCGTGGTGCATCAGCTCAACCCCAGCCGCGAGGCACGGCACCGGCAGCGCGCCTACTATCTGGCGAACGTGACCATGATCGACGAACAAGTCGGCCTGATCATGGAGGCGCTCGAGCGAAACGGGTACTTGGAGAACACGGTCCTGATCTTCACTTCGGATCACGGCGACTGCCTGACCGACCACGGTCACAGCCAAAAGTGGACGATGTACGACCTGATCACGCGAGTGCCGCTCATCGTCTGGGCGCCCGAGCGGTTCGGCGCCGCTCGGCACATCGAATCGCTCTGCCAGCAGATGGACCTGGGGCCGACCATTCTCGAGCTGGCCGGACTCACGCCCGACCCCAGTCTGGAGGCGGTCAGCATGGTGGCCGCGCTGCACGGCGAAGAGTGGGAAGGGCGGGACTACGTGTACGCCGAACAGGCGCGCGACGGCATCCTGACCGACGCCGATTTCATGACCATGGTTCGAGACCACAACTGGAAGCTGGTGCACTTTCTCGACGAGCAAGACGGACAGCTGTTCGACTTGCAAGCCGATCCCGATGAGCTTCACAACCTGTGGAACCATCCTGAGGCGGCCGAGCAGCAGGCGCGGCTGCTGGCCGAACTGCGAGAATGGCGAATTCGCAGTGGCCTGCACACGGCCGATTGGTCTCGGGATTGGCGATAGCCCACCGGCCGTGAAAACGCCGCCGGCCGTCGCCCAAACATGATTTCGCCGTCGATCTCAGCCAAGGACCTTCGATGACCGCGTGCGAATGGCAGGTGCAGCTCGTCTCGGGAGGCCGGTTTCTCACCGATGGCGGCGCGATGTTCGGCGTCGTCCCCAAAAGCCTGTGGTCGCGAACGATTGACGTCGATGACCAGAATCGCATTCAACAAGACACCTGCTGCCTGCTCGTGCGGGGAGGCGGCCGAGTGATTCTGGTCGACACCGGATACGGCGGCAAGCTCTCGGAAAAGCAGCGGGCTTGGATGGGCGCTGAAACAGGCGCCCCATTATTGCGAAGTTTGGCCCGTCACGGCGTCGCCCCGACCGACGTCACGGACGTTGTTTTCTCGCACCTGCATTACGACCATTGCGGCGGCGCCTCCATCCTGCCGGACGAAAGCGATGTTGCTTCGCCCGCCTTTCCCAACGCAACGCACCACGTCCAAGCGTTGGAATGGGAGATCGCCCACGATGACTCGCCCGAGCTGAAAGGCGCCTATCCTCGCGAAAACCTGACACCACTTGCCGACGTCCGCTGGCAATTCGCCGACGGCGAAAGTGATCTCTGGCCCGGCTTTCGCGTCGTGCCCTCCCCCGGACACACCATGGGCCACCAATCGATCGTCATCAGCACCGAGCGTGAAACAATCGCCTATCTCGGCGACCTCGTGCCAACGTCCCGTCACTTTCCGACGCTGTGGTGCATGGCCTACGACGTCCACTTGCTGGCCACGCGGCGGAGCAAACTGCAACTGTTGGGACAAGCTGCCGACCACGGCTGGACCGTGGTGCTAAACCACGACCCGGACCGCCCAACGGCTCGCGTTCAACGCGATCAACGCAAGGGCTTTCGCATCGCCGAATAATGTTGGTCGTAGTGCAGGCCGCCAGCCTGCAGGTCGTGGTGCAGGCTGCCGGCCTGCACATGCGCAGGTCGTGGTGCAGGTCGTGGTGCAGGCTGCCAGCCTGCAACCTGCGTTGGCGTGGTTCGCCCGGCGCAGTGGGATAGAGCAGTGCTGCACGGGCGAGGGCGCCCATGCTACGCGCGAAGCGTGGTTTGCCCGGCGCAGCTGGGTTGAGCAGTGCTGCACGGGCGAGGGCGCCCATGCTACGCGCGAAGTGTGCCTTGGCCAGCGCAGTGGGGTTGCGCAGTGCTGCACGGGCGAGGACGCGCGAGGGCGCCCATGCTACGCGCGAAGCGTCATTCGCCCGGCGCAGTTGGGTTGCGCGGTGCTGCACAGGC
>JAGQPF010000013.1 GCA_020426845.1 Planctomycetales bacterium | reverse complement strand
GGGCTGCGTCGCCCAGCGCTTCGCTTGAGCTCCTGACCCTAGGCTGTGGTGCGGCGCCCCCGTTGGGGGCTTAGCAAACTGTGGTTCAACTCTCTTGCACCCACCTCGGCTTTTGCTCGGGCACGATTCGCAATACTCCGGGCTTAAATCAACAGCCCGGTGAGCGAGGGATTCTTCGCGTTCCGGAACAAGCCATCAAGCCGTTGTGCCACCGACAACGCCCACCACCCCCCAACCCGGAAACCGCGACGTCAAACAAAAAACGCAGGCGGAGCCGGAGCTGCCACCTGCGTTTTGCCGTTGCATCGGATATCGCGGACGAGGGTCTCGTCGCGATTGATTACTTGGTGTGAGGCTCGATCGAGACCAGTTGGCTCGTCCCCTGCGATTCGCAAGTTCCCTCTTGCCCTTCGGCGGCCATCTTGCGGATATCCTCCGTGATGCGCATCGAGCAATACTTCGGCCCACACATGCTGCAGAAGTGGGCGCTCTTGAACGTGTCTTGCGGGAGCGTCTCGTCGTGATACCGCTGAGCCGTTTCGGGATCGAGGCTCAAGCGGAACTGCTCCTTCCAATCGAAGGCAAAGCGAGCTCGAGAAAGAGCGTCGTCACGCTCCTGACAACCCGGACGATGACGCGCCACGTCGGCGGCGTGAGCCGCGATCTTGTAGGCGATCACGCCTTGCTTGACGTCATCCAGGTTGGGCAACCCAAGGTGCTCCTTCGGCGTTACGTAGCAAAGCATGGCGGCGCCCGACCAGCCGGCCATCGCCGCTCCGATCGCGCTGGTGATGTGGTCGTAGCCCGGCGCGATGTCGGTCACGAGCGGGCCGAGCACGTAGAACGGCGCGCCCGAGCAGACATCGATTTGTCGCTTCACGTTCATGTCGATCTGGTCCATCGGCACGTGACCAGGACCCTCGACCATGACTTGGCAGCCCTTTTCCCATCCGCGACGAGTCAGCTCGCCAAGGACATCGAGTTCCGCGAACTGAGCCTCGTCACTCGCGTCGGCGATCGAACCGGGGCGGAGACCATCGCCGAGACTCCAGGTGACATCGTACTGACGCATGATGTCGCACAAGTCGTCGAAGTGCTCGTAGAGCGGATTCTGTTTGCGGTGAACCATCATCCACTTGGCGATCAATGATCCGCCGCGGCTCACGATGCCGGTGATTCGACCGGTGGTCATGTGCAGGTGCTCGAGCAGCACGCCGCAGTGCACCGTCATGTAGTCGACACCTTGCTTGGCTTGGTGTTCGACCATGTCGAGGAAGTGCTGGGGCCGCATGTCCTCGATGTTGCCACCGAGCTCCTCGAGCATCTGATAGATCGGCACCGTTCCAATCGGCACCGGTGACGCCTCGATGATCGCCTTGCGGATGCGATCGATGTCCTTGCCGGTCGAGAGATCCATCACGGTGTCGGCGCCGAAGTGCACCGCCGCGTGGAGCTTCTCGAGTTCGGTGTCGACGTTGCTGGTGACCGCCGAGTTGCCGATGTTGGCGTTGATCTTGCAGCGAGCCGCGATGCCAATGGCCATCGGCTCCAACCGACCCGCGACGTGCACGGTATTCGCGGGAATCACCATGCGACCGGCGGCCACTTCATCGCGAACCAATTCGGGAGCAAGCGACTCGCGCTGAGCCACATATTCCATCTGGGGCGTGATCTGCCCACGACGGGCTTCGAGAATCTGCGTCATGCTCCTTCGAGCCTCCAGCAGGTAGGGAAGTCTGATTTCTTATGCAACAAAGCGGCCCGCTCCAAATCGGAGCTCGTGGCCGTGCCATGTTCCTTCGCCGCGGCCCGCTCATCGAAACACCCAACGGCCAAGTCCGCGAAAAGTCCAACGGATCAGTGAGGGGGCGCTCGACCTCAAACCAAGATTGACCTCGAGTGCGGCGGCGTCCCGTCGGTGGGTCAGCCCAAGACTGACTGTCAGGTCTCAATAATCCCGCAGGTCATGGTAGTAAATCGGTCGGCGACTTGGCAGTAGGCAGATGTCGCCGAACCGCGCTGACACGCTCCCTTACCAAGGGGCGTGGCCGCTGGCCTTGGCTCACGCCGCTCCGGTGTCCGTTGTCGAGCTCCAGCTGCCTGGCCCCTGGCGGAGCGACCGTC
>JAGQPF010000735.1 GCA_020426845.1 Planctomycetales bacterium | reverse complement strand
TCGGGTTCCGGCGGATACGCCGAGGCATCGCACGTTTTCCACTTGGTGGTCGGGAGTTCGAATACCGCAAAGCGTGGGCGATCGCTGATCCGCACCACGCACCACTTCACGCCGGTGCCGGGTGGCTTCCAGAGAATGCGCGTGCGGCCGTGAGGAGCGCTTCGCAGCGACGCGGTATTTCCTTCAACGACTTCGGCAAACGGATCAAGTTCGCGGATGACGTTGACCTTCGTGATCGCCACGCCGGCCAGCACCGCTTCACCAATGCCGTTGGGCTGCAGCGGCTCCAGCAGGATGACGTAAGGATGTTTCGGCTCGTGGCATTCGTACTTCTGAGGCGTCACGCCTCGGAAAACGATCTGTCGTTTGAACTGGGGCAGGTCTTCGTCGGGCGTCTTCCACGGTTCGCCCAGCGCGAGGATGGAAAACAGCGGCAACGGGTAGCCGGTCTCGTTCTTGACCAGGATCTTCGTCTGAGACAACTCGGGCAGGTCGACGTCGAACGCCTGGTCCAACTCGCCAGCCTCCAGCGCGCGGGCCGCGTCCACGAGCGTATTCCACTCGCGGGCGCTGGGCCGAAACGGCTGACCGGCGGTTACCTTTTTGGCCATCGCTCAACTCACTCCCAAGAGCGCTGCGAAATCGACCTTCTCGTACACTCGTTCGACGTAGGCATGCACCGGCTTGGGTACGATGTTCGTAGCGTCGGCCGATTCGATCTGCTTGTACCGGACCCACAGATAATCGAACCCGTTCTTGCTCGGTACGGTCATGTCGCCCACGGCCAGATTGATGACGTTTTCGCTGGCGGCAAACTTGTGGACGAGCGGGATCGGTTTGACGCGAGCGCCACTCACCAACGGCACGTCGCCATCGCCGGTCGACCCCATGTACAGCACTTCGCCCGGATCGAAGCCAAGCCAAGCAGCGCTGTTGGTGCGGCCCGTGTTTCGGGCCAGCGTCTTCATGTAAGCGGTCGTCACCGACGCTGGGTCGTAATAGGCGGTGATCGAGAACTCGAGCTTCGGCACGACAATCTCGACGCCGTTGACCTTCTTGCCGTCCCAACCGATTGCCTGCTTTAGGTCAGGAGCGGGATCGGCAGGATCTGCTTCGACGCGATGGATCGTCTCCAGCGACTGCGTCACCTTGTGCGTTCCGCCGGTCGTATCGAAAGAGAATCGCCAGAATCCCGCTTCAGGAATCTCGTGGGACTTTCGATCGTCTTCGGTGCCGTAGCGGACGTCGATGTCCCAAGAATTGGGACCGGTGACTTTGGGAATGAACTCCTGGCGAACAAGCAGCTGCCCGTCGTTCGCCAGGTAAACCAGGGGTGCAGCCGTGGCCACGGCGCTGGTAGCCAGCGTGACGTTGTTTGTGCCCAGGACGACGTAGGTGTACGTGAACGCCGATCCGGCACCGTCAACCGGATTCACGAACCGCCCATCGGGCGAACCGAACTTTTCATAAACGGTGATGGCCATACGGTGTCCTGGTTTAACTGTCGAACGCCAAGACGGGACGATCCTTCAGTTCATCCCGGATGTCGGTGAGCTTCTCGTCCATCGATTCGACGGCGTCGGCAGTGCGCTCTCCCGGATCGTCTCCGGAGCGGCCGAGCATGCCGGCGATCGCCGCGTTGAAAGTTCCCGCTAGGCCCGCGCTGCCGCCGAGTGTGGGCATCCCACCGAACGCGAGTGGTAGTTGCGACTGAGCCGCACCGGCGTCGAACAACTTGTCCATGTTGGTCGCGTCCGCGAGCGTCTTTTCGAGTTCCGCCATCGCGCCGGCCAGCGGAGACTTGGTATCGTCCTCGGCAAGAGCATCGGCCTTGGCCAAAGCCTGCCGTCGCGCTTCGCGCAGTTCAGCCAGCCGCTTCTCGGTCTCGGCCAGTTGCTGCTGCATGGCGCGGACCCGCTCGTCGTCCCGCGCGGACTTGGCCTGTTCGACGCCTTGATTGAAACGCTGACTGTCCTCTTCCAAGACGCGGATCGTCCCTTCGACATCGA
>JAGQPF010000734.1 GCA_020426845.1 Planctomycetales bacterium | reverse complement strand
CCTCGAAAGCCGGGACTCTTGAACCAATCCTTCAGGGCGGCAAAGAAGGCTTCCAGCCGGTTCATTCCCGCTTTGACGTGCTTATGCATCCACTTGTCGAACAAGCCGTCGAACTTCTCCTCCCTGAATTGCAGCACAGCGAGGATCAGGTCGTCCTTCGAGGGGAAGTGGTTATAAAGGGTCATTTTGGCCACTTCCGCCTCGGCGATGATCCGGTCAATGCCGACAGCCCGCACTCCTTCGGCGTAGAACAACCGTTCGGCGGTCTCCACGATTCGTTGGCGGGCGTCGGACTTGCTGGTTCGTGTCTTGCTCATGCCGGAAGTATACAGACCTGTCTGTGTGAGTCAACGTCGGCGATCACAATTTTTTGGGATTCGGGTCGCCCCTGCATTCAAGCCATCGCTGGTTGCAGCGATTCTTCGGGCTTGTGCAGGCTCACGACCGTCAGCACTGCGGCGGCGTTGGCCCAGTAGAAGATCGCATCGATGCCGCTCAATCCTAATGCGAACGGAGCGATGACGAACACGACGCCGACGAGGAAATCCACAGCGAGGTGAAACGAGTAAGGCAGCACTCGGATGATTCCCAACTTGTGGTCAGTGAAGATCGTCAGCACAAGTGCGGCCAAGCCCGTGGCCACGGACAGCCATTTGGCCAGCGGGTTGGAACTGCCCAGTTGCAGCAGGAACGGCATCGCCATCAGCAGGGCAGCGACGGGGTAGTCGAGGTAGGCATGGATGGTTTTTGTGACGAAACGCATTGGTTTCTCCTTTGAAGATGTTGTCTGGAATTGGTGGATCGAGTTTGCGTGGCGGACTGCTAACGACGGGCGGACCAGTGCTTATCAGCGTTGGCGAGGCACTTGGCTTCGTTCTCCTTGTTCCAAAGTTCGAGGGCGTCGGTGTCGTCGTTCTTGAGGAACAGGTGCAGCTTGCCGTTGATGATCTTGAAGTTCGTCGGGCACGCCTCGAACTCCTTGTCGATGGACATGCCGAAGGCGCAAAGCCCGCCGTAAGCCGGAACGTACTTGTCGGGATTCCGGTCGAACTCCTGTTTCACTTCCTCGTTGACGAAGTGGTAGACCTTGCCGTCGTGCGTGGAAGAGAAGCGTGAATCGCCTTTCATCGGCTGGTTCAGTGCGAAGTAGGCGACCGGGCAGTGCCCCTGAAGTTCCGGGGAATGGTTTTGAGTCATGTGGAGTCATCCTTTTTGATGTTGTCGTGGACGAGAATGTGGGAGCAGATGGCGGCTACTTGCCTGTCGTCTTGGGCCGTGCTGCTCGCAGGACTGGGTAGGTGTCAGTGAAGACGTAATCCTCGTTAGCCCCGGAATGGCAGGCGTTGCACGATTCGGTCTTCATGCGACTTCCCACGGCTGAGTAGTCGGGCGCTTCACCAAAGCGGAAGAAGGCCCAGCCGCCCGGCTCATCGCTGAAACGCCGTGAGTCTTTCACCATTGCTTCGAGACTGACGAACTCCCCTTGGAAGTAGCCATTGCCACTGTCCATCTTCTTGCCGCCGACTGAGACGAGTTCCTTGAGGATCACCGTGCCGTCCGCAAACTTGCCGGTCTGCTTGTAGGCGGCGTAACTGGCCGGATCGATGTAGACGTTGTGGAACTCGGGGAAAGCAGCGTGGCCATCGTTCATGTCGTTGGGTGTGACGGGTGCCCCGACAAACACCCATTCCCGGTGATCGGCTGGACGCAACAGTTCGCCCTGCTCGTTGTAGCTGGCTCCCGACTTCGCCTTCATGCCGGGTTCTCGTTCGGCGGCGTTCGCAGTTGCCATCGGAATGTCGGCTGAAGTGCCGCAGCCTGACAACAGCAGTGGCGCTGAAGCAGTTCCGGCGAGCAGCAAGACGGCTCCCATCAGGTTCATTGTGTGACGCATGTGTCTTTTCCTCTCTGAGTGAATCAAGTGGCCCTGAACGACGG
>JAGQPF010000733.1 GCA_020426845.1 Planctomycetales bacterium | reverse complement strand
GCCGACGGCGCCGAGTTCATCGTGCCATAAGTTGGTCAGTAATTTACGCATGGGCAGTTGATCTGCGGTGACAAGGCAATGACAGTTCAGCCAGTGACAGTTGAGCGGAAGCGGCGCGCCCCGGACATCAAGGCATGATCAGGGCGGCGAGCGCCTCCAGCTGCTCGATCAGCGCCCCTTGGACACTGGAGATGCCGACGATCAAACCGATCGTCAACAGCGTTCCCATGAGCAAGTATTCAGCGGCCAATAGCCCGCCGCATTCGTCCATGCGCAGGCGTTTGAGCAACTGTTGGAAAGCAGCGGCAAGTCGACGCATGAAGCACGCCTTCAATAGAGAAGTTTGGGTCGCCCTCTAAACTAATCGCCGTTGACAGGTTGGGCAATGATTTTGAGCCAATACTCCGAATTTTTTGTCCGCGTCGCGTCGTGTCACCCGAGCGCATAAAAAAGAGCCGCATGGCAAATTTGCCATGCGGCTCCCGATTTCATGTGAGCTCCGAAAAGCTCGGAGGGTCAATCGCGAGCTTAGTTCTGGTTCGCGTTGACTTCCTCGCCCGAGCCTTGGGTGTAGGCAG
Source organism: Planctomycetales bacterium (assembly GCA_020426845.1). GTDB lineage: Bacteria > Planctomycetota > Planctomycetia > Pirellulales > Pirellulaceae > JAGQPF01. The sequence goes on along the minus strand of JAGQPF010000733.1, from coordinate 2,715 downwards.
CGGCGGCGACGTTCACGCACTTCGAGGCGTTGGCGTCGACGGTGTCGTCGGACAGGTCACCACCGTCGCAGAAGTCGTTGGCGTCCAGGAAGTAAGCACCCTCGCTCCAAGCGCCGTGGCCGTCGACGCCCGTGTAGCTGTAGCTCTGATCGACGTTGGCAATCGCCTGAGCGACGTCCGACAACTCGGTCAGGACGCTGTCGCGAACCGACTTCAGGCCAACGACCATGCCGATGACCAGGATGGTGGCGACGAGCATAATCTCGGCGGAAACAACAGCACCCGCCTCATCATTCCAAAGCTTCTTCAACATCAAGAGATCTCCGATCAAGGTGTTTTACGGCAATTGCCGTGACAAGATTGTTACCGGCTCGTCCTTCAGCAATCGTCGGGCCAAAGCGGGCGCAAGTTGCCGAGGCTCGTCGCAAGTCGTTGAAAGGAAAGCAAATAAAAATATTGAAGAACAGCCGCGGCCATCCGGGCGCCACTGTCAACATTCTGTCAGGCCTTGCGCCTTAGCGCTCGAAGCGCTAAGGCAGGTTTACACATTTGCCGGCTGCTGCCGTGCTTCAGGCCGGCAACTGCTTCCCGGTTGTTCCTCGTCACTCGAGCCCGCTCCGCCGGCCGGCCCGAACCGGCGCATTCCGCATCGTCGTGGCAATCGTTCACCTTCGCGTCAGCGTCGTCGGCCTTTTGATGCAAATAGCTTCTCGAATAGGGAGGCGAGATTACCATGAGGGCATGAATACAACGACCTCCACGACCGTCAACCCGCGCCCCCACTCGGGAGATATGGACCCGCCGCAAATCGAAGTTTCGGTGGTCATGCCCTGTCTCAACGAGGCGGAGACGCTGGGCACCTGCTTGGCCAAGGCGAAGCAGGCGCTGGCCGATCACGACATACGCGGCGAGATCATCGTCGCCGACAATGGCAGCACCGATGGCTCGATTGAGATTGCCGAGCAGATGGGTGTCCGCGTGGTTCGTGTTCGCGACAAGGGTTACGGCAACGCGCTGATGGGCGGCATCGCGGCTGCTCGCGGCCGCTACGTGATCATGGGCGACGCCGACGACAGCTACGACTTCCTCGAGATCCCCAAGTTTGTCGAGAAACTTCGCGAGGGGTTCGATCTGGTGCAGGGCTGCCGGCTCCCCGGTGGCGGGGGCACGGTGATGCCCGGCGCCATGCCAACGCTGCATCGCTGGCTCGGCAACCCGCTTTTCTCGTTTCTGGTTCGCCACATGTTTGGCGCTCCGATCCACGACGTCTATTGCGGACTCCGCGGTTTCACCAAGCGACTCTATGACGACTTGGGTCTGCGCTGCACGGGGATGGAGTTCGCCACCGAGATGGTGATCAAGTCGACGTTGTTTCGGGAAAGCATCGCCGAGGTGCCGATCACGCTGCATCCCGACGGCCGCCGGGAGCAGACGCCGCATCTGCGGACCTTTCGCGACGGCTGGAGGACGCTGCGGTTCTTCCTGATGTACAGTCCGCGCTGGTTGTTCTTGATGCCCGGCATGATGCTGATCTTGGTCGGTTTGCTGGGATATGGGTTGGCACTGCCCGGGGTGCGGATCGCCGGCGCCGCGCTGGATGCTCACACGCTGCTGTTCGCCAGCCTGGCGATCCTGTTGGGCTATCAGTCCGTTCAGTTCGCGATGTTTGCCAAGACATTCGCGATCGCCGAGGGACTGCAGCCTTCCAGCCCGAAGATGGACCGGTTGTATCGCTGGGTGACATTGGAGCGTGGCTTGGTGGTCGGGCTCGTGTCGTTGCTTTGCGGCGCCGGGCTGCTCGGCTGGGCAGTCGGCATCTGGTGGCAGCAGGACTTCGGCCGGCTCGATTACGCTCGCACGATGCGGATCGTCATTCCCGGCTTCACGCTTACCGCGCTCGGGGTGCAAACGGTCCTGTCGAGTTTCATGCTGAGCATCCTGGGGATGTCGCGTCGATGATCCGCTGCGGCGACGGAGGGAAGCGGGCATGAGCTGGCTGGATCAGGTGCATCAGTCGCATGTCGCGGATCGCCGCGTCAGCGTGTTGCTGCGCCATTTTCAAGAGTTGGCGCCTCCCGACGCCAGCGTGCTGGACGTCGGCTGTGGCGACGGCCGATTGACCGCGGCGTTGGGCCAAGCGCGTCCGGACCTGCGGCTCCGCGGAGTCGACGTGCTGGTCCGCGAGCAATGTGACGTGGACGTGACACCCTTTGACGGCAGCAGCTTGCCTTTCGAGGACAGCTCGTTCGACGCCGTGATGTTTGTCGACGTGCTGCATCATACGGAGGACCCCATGGTGCTGCTTCGCGAGGCGCGGCGGGTGTCGCGGCGAGCGATCTTGATCAAAGATCACTTCTTGCAGGGTCTGTTGTCGGGGCCCACCTTGCGTTTTATGGACCGTGTGGGAAATGCCCGCCACGGCGTGGCGCTGCCCCACAACTATTGGCGTCCCGCGCAGTGGGAGCAGGCGTTCCGGGAGCTCGGCCTGCGGGTCGCCGAGCAGCGTGGCCAGCTGGGGCTCTACTGGTGGCCCGCGTCGATGCTGTTTGAACGCGGACTGCACTTTGTTGCGCGGCTTGAGCCGGACGGGCCTCCATCGCAGGCGACCCTTGTGAGGCCCTGTTGACCGGACCGGGCCTCCATCGCAGGCGACCCTTGTGAGGCCCTGTTAGACCGGACGGGCCTCCATCGCAGGCGACCCTTGTGAGGCCCTGT
>JAGQPF010000732.1 GCA_020426845.1 Planctomycetales bacterium | reverse complement strand
TTTGTGTTGTTATGTTGACTGTAGTTGTCTTCCGCTCTGAACAAGAGCGGCCCCATTGAAGCGTCATCGGTTTCGATGCTCGATACATGCGGCGCGTCGCGTCTTCCGCTCTGAACAAGAGCGGCCCCATTGAAGCCTACGATGCCGACCACACGGGAGAAGCGACTGCCGCTGGTCTTCCGCTCTGAACAAGAGCGGCCCCATTGAAGCGCGAGTGCCGCCTGATATGCGGCTCGACCCGTCTTCCGCTTTGAACAAGAGCGGCCCCATTGAAGCGACTCGCACCGCGACGCTTGAAACACCGGAGTAGCGGGTCTTCCGCTCTGAACAAGAGCGGCCCCATTGAAGCACTCTGGCGCGAATTTGGTCAGCGAGGTTTTTGACGTCTTCCGCTCTGAACAAGAGCGGCCCCATTGAAGCTGCAATTCCTTCTCCGCATCGTTCGCGCCCAGGGCAGTCTTCCGCTCTGAACAAGAGCGGCCCCATTGAAGCTCCTGGAAAGATATCGACAGACCAGAGAATGAGCGTGTCTTCCGCTCTGAACAAGAGCGGCCCCATTGAAGCGCGACAGAACCCGGAAATTGCCCTGCGTGGTGCGCGTGGTCTTCCGCTCTGAACAAGAGCGGCCCCATTGAAGCGACGTGTTCGCGCACCAGCTGCCGCAGATAGCCGGGTCTTCCGCTCTGAACAAGAGCGGCCCCATTGAAGCGAGCCTCCGAGCATGAACGTCAACGTCCAGATCGCGTCTTCCGCTCTGAACAAGAGCGGCCCCATTGAAGCCGATTCTGCGCCGTGTCGATCAGCACGAAGCCGCGGGTCTTCCGCTCTGAACAAGAGCGGCCCCATTGAAGCGGCAGGCGGATCGCGACATTGTTGTCCGTCGACAGCCGTCTTCCGCTCTGAACAAGAGCGGCCCCATTGAAGCTCCGCCAGCCAGGTGACCGACGCGGCGATTGCCTTGGGCGTCTTCCGCTCTGAACAAGAGCGGCCCCATTGAAGGAATCTCGACGATGGGACGTGGACGGTATCGATCACGTCTTCCGCTCTGAACAAGAGCGGCCCCATTGAAGGGAGGGCGTCAACGACATCCTCGAGGCGAGCTACACGTCTTCCGCTCTGAACAAGAGCGGCCCCATTGAAGCTGGCCGTCGGCGAGCCCGGGGTAGTTGACCTTCTCCGGACTTCCGCTCTGAACAAGAGCGGTGAGGCACAGATTGATGAGCTGCTGACCGCGCATGGCAAAACTGTTGACGACTTGAGGTCTGTATAGCGACGTTTATTTTCGTCGCTGGCGACAATTGAATTTCCCGAAACCGCGCGCTTCCTCGAGCACGTCGAAACCCTCGACGAACGCCGCCAGGAACTCGAAGCCCAGATCCCGGAAGCACAAAAGGCTGTAGAAAGCCTCGAGCGACGAGAGAAGGAAATCATGAAACGCATGCTGACCGTGTGACGGCAATCGCCGTCAATCACAACGTGGCGACCCTATGACAAGGGTCGCTGGAAACGCCGACTCTGGATCTCTCCCGATCTTTGACAACTCATTCGAAATCACGAAGCCGCCGGGCTAGCAACCCGGCGGCTCTGTTGGACCCGTTTCTACGGTGCAGACCAATGCTTATGTGCGGCCCCAGAATTCAAATGGCATCATTTACGATTCACTCTGTTTGCGATCGGTGACACGGTGCTCCTTCACAGGTGAAAACAATCCGCCTCCAGTGTGCCTCGATCTGCCCAAGATGATCAAGCCTGGAATGGCATCCTTGAATTCCAATCGGAGCCAGCCTTGAAGGCCGGACTTGGACACGGCGTTCCACTGCAAAACCGAAACTTTCGGACGTGGTAAACCTCGCCTCTCGCACTCGCTGAGCACGTCGCGTGTCAGGACAGATTCTGCTGTTGATTTTCGGGCATGGTGATTCACATCATAGGGCGTGATTGACTCCCAGACTCGCGACGCCTGAAACAAATGGTGGCAGGTTGCGTCCACTACGACCGGTCGAAGTTGCAAAAAGCCGTCCTCGCCGGCCCGGAGTTGGTCCAACTCCTCGAGGGCTTGTTCCAGCGTCATCGCGTTCTCGGCATCGCTCCCGGCATTCCGTTTGTCGAGTTGTCCCGGAGCGATGACCATCAAGTGTCCTTCAAGCGGGTCGAATGCGAAGGCCAGGTGAGGTTTTTCGGTACGACCTGAGGATCCGTCTTCTGGATGCCCGGAAAAGTAGGACGGCAAACGCGAAGGGCCGATTACATCTCGCGTCCGTGCCATGACTGCACGACGCATTGCCTTCGAAAGGCGTATTGGGTCAGGGCTGGACTGAAGCCCTGACTCGATCGAGAAGGCGTACACTCCAGCGGCCCGCTTGAGTGGCCTCATCAGCCCCAATCCCAGGAAACGTCCGTCGCCAATCAGCATTGGCCCCCGAACGAGTGATTCGAATTCAAGCTCCACGTGCCACAGGCAATGCTTACTGAAGCGGGTTCCCTCTGCGAATTGTTCCACACGAACGCCTCGCGGGTCGAATGGCTCTCGTTGCAAGCGAATCGAACTGACCCTTGCCGCAACATTGGCATGGCGGAGTGCCTGCCCGACCGCAAATGACGCCCGCTCGTATTCGGCGAACTTCTCGTGACCACCCTTTTTCTCTTTCTCATCTGTCTTCACCCGATCGGGATCAATCCGCCGCCGTTTTGCATCCGGAAGCGCCACTGGCGTCACGGACCGCCAAATGCGAGACGGCTTGTTCACTCCGTAGAATCCAAGTTGGGATTCCTCATCGGAGCGAGTCAGGTCGATTCGGTCTTGCAGGACTGGGTGGTCCAATGAGAGTCCCGACACGGCCCACGCAATATCATCCGCTCGCAACGAGCATTCACCGGGCACCTCAACGAGAATGCGGCGAACTTGCATGTCAGCCTGCGGATGTCCGATCGACGCGAGCGGTATGATCCGCACTCGGGCCGAGGTGGGACCGGCATTTTCGCCGTCCGGCTTGCGACCAACGAGAATGCGATCGATTTCCGCAATACGGTGTTGCATCGCGTGTCGCAGCCTTTCCGCCGCAGCGTCGCGAATCACTTCGACCAAAGCAGACGCGCGTTCAAGTGGCCAAGGTGCGAACCCGGCATCCTCGGATCGCCGAAGGTCGAGCACGAAACGCGACGCAGTTCCTTCGTAACAGACTTTCGTCCATCTTGGTTTGGGACGCTGTCGAAATGTTTGCCCTTTGCCGTCGGCTGTTGTGTCGAACTGATGGGCACCAGCCTGATACCGCTGCATCAGGCTTGACAGCGAACCGGGAGTGGGACAGTCCACGTCGCCGGTGCCTGCCGCGGGATAATTGATCGCCCCGGGATACTCGCCCAAACGTTCTTGTAATTCCTCTTCTGTCAGTATCTCCGACCAGGCCCAGGCCATGTCGATACAGCGTCCCAATTGATACACACGGTCGGCGAGTCGTGTGACCGTTTTTGCTGACTCGACGGCCGCTTCGTCTTCCAGTTTCCACGCGAACAGAAATGGAATCGTCGGGTCAAATACAAGCGGAGCGATTTCCTTCTTGACGCGAATGTCGCCAAGTCGGCGATGGTCTCCCTGTTTTGCATCAAGATCGTTATTGGGAACGTAGTTCACATACCGTTTTTGAGGCGTCGTATGGGGTGAGGCAACGATGGGGGGGGGCTGTTTTTCTAGCCATTCGAGCGATTCTACTGTTTCGCAGGCGAGCGGACCGCTGATGCCGGCTCCTGCGACCAACGCCTGGAACAGCCTTGCCGGTGATGGTGGCCCACCCGATCCGTGATACCAGCCTTCGTGAAGGCGAACGGAGATTGAGAGTGTGCTGCTCATCACTCTTCTCCACTCTCTTCCTCAGTCGACTTGCCAAGCAGCTCTTTGGCGGTCTTCAGATCGAACTCATGCTCGTCACCAAGTTCAAGTTGTCCCCAAGCCCGTTTGAAGGGGCCAAAGTGCTCCATTGCATATTCGCTGACGAGCTTCCGAGCGTCATCAGAGACGAGATCGACCGGCGCGTTCCTTCCGCGTCTCGGAACCGCGTACCAGTTGTCGGTGTCGTCCGCATACCGAAGGTGGCAGCCTTCTCGCAGGAACAACTCAAGGTCTTCTGTCCCAGAAAGAATTGAGAGGGCGAGCAGGTACTTTCTAAGGGAATCAGTCTGCTCGCCACCGTTGAGTCCGCGTAATGCCACGAGATTGATCGTGACGTCCCGCTGAATTGGCCCCCGTGCGATGATGCCACCGAGGATGCGACGGCCATCTTTGTACTTCACTGCGGGAGCATCCTTGAATCCCTTTTCGGAAAGTTTTTTTCCTTTGGGGAGTGCCTTCTCCAGGCCTGATTTCTGATCGTCGTCGAGCGCCTTCCAGATTGAATTGAACTGGGCGGCGGCGTGCAGTTCATCGACGTCCCAGGCACGGATGATCGCTCGAACCAGCCGAGGGCGTTTCTCGCCCGAGCCACCACGGGAGTCCCAGCAGCCGAACAGCAGTGATGTCGGCGCGATGGTGCAAAGCGGCGATGCGTCGCCCGTCTTCCGCATGGTTGCAAATGCTTCGGCAATCTTCGGGAGTAACGTCGGCGAAGACTGCACGACCGCATCCGCAGCGCGATGGGCCAGATCAAAAAGGGACCGTTTCTCCTTCCAGGGATTCTCGCACTTGTCAGCGCTCGGCTTCTTGGCCTTCTTGCAGGTGTCGCACTCGCTGCATGGTTCTTTTCGCAGGACGATGTCGATCTGTGGAACCAAGTCGGCCAGGTCGCTGCCGGATTTGAAGATCGGTTCGAGACGATTGGCCTGCGAGCCGACGCTGTCAATCAACGCCACGCGCGTACCGTCGGAGAGTCGATCGATGTTGTAGCCGATGTCGGCGTAGGTCGGTGGGTAGATGATCTGCTCTTCCCCATCGACTCCTTCGACAGCCAGCAGACGCTGTTTCAAGTGTAGGGCAACAGGCCCTTTCGGATCAGTGGCCCAGGAATCGAGCAATTTTGTTGTGAGTGTGGTTGAGGTCGAGTTGGTTTCAGGCATTCGGTAACTCCTCATAAACGGTTGTAATGCAACGAGCCTGTCCTTCTTTGCCTGGCCAGCCCAGGTCGATGCGGAAGACTCGGTGTGGAAACGGCAACGATGGTGCCCCCAAGGAGGCACGCATATAAAACAGGTCAAACAAGTCGGACTGTGCAGACACTCCCAGAATTTCGTAGCGATATTCCAATTTGGAAATGAACTCGGGACGTGAGTGTGTCAATCCAACCGCAGCGAGGATCTCCGTAACGGGATACCCCACGGTCACAAATCGTGTGTTGGCGTGCTTGTTGATTGAGAAGCCAATATCCAGTGGGATGTAGTCCCGCCGCCAGTCGAGTCGGAAGCTGCTGCTTTGCTCTGCCGCAATATTGAATGGATCGGAAACCGCATCCTGCATCCGTTCACGAACTAGATTCAGTCCATCGCGGGCCAGGGCCGCTCCGGGATACCCTCCTGCACCCGCCCAGAATTTAACGTTGTCTCTTGATGTACTGTTGTGGTTATCCGCCCAGTAATCCAGAACTATTTGTTGTTCTCCATCAGTCAGCACAGCCGGCAGCGTGGCAGGACTATCGGGTAAGGGATAAGGAAAAGGAACGTCTTCTGATTGCCTTCGTGTCTCAACACTCCAGATATTCGTGCAGAGGTTGCTTCTCTGTGGTGCAATCGAATGGACTTCAGCATTCGCGAGAAATCTTAGAACGACTGCAAAAGGATCCTCTTCCCCATCCGCGCGCAGGCGAAACCGCACATCTGACTCGTCACTCCAGTCAAAGCCGCCTTGGGCATTGCCGAGCAGTATCTCCGCCGCTTCCAGAAAGCCGAGGCAGGCAAAGGCCTGACCGGGGTTCAGCAGATCGACCGGGATCGATGCTTCAGCCATCAGATTCCTCCTTCCCGTCGTTGTCGCTCACCGCTTGATTGGCCAGAGACTCATCCAAAAGGTGGGAAGCACGCTGGTCGGCAGCCCGAAGCAGTGACTCCCACCACGCCAGCCCCCACGGTCCCCAACGGCATTGCAGACGTGCAAAACGTAGAGCGACATCTCTTGCTCGCTCGACTAAGGCCGATGGCGGAGCATCTTCACAGCCACTCGCACGGATCACTGGCCGCGCGAAGCCGTGATGCGCGGCCACTAGATGCAACGCAAGATCCTGAAGGTCTGGACTCAGTGTCTGGAATTCAGGGTCACGTTCGAGATACGGCAGTGAGCCAAATTCATGTCGATAGCCATCGAGCAAACTGGGCTTTACGGGACCACGTGTCTTCGCGAATGGTCTGTCTTCCGCAGGAGCGGAGAACGCATTCTGCCAGCGCACCGATTGCTTGCCTTCGTCGTGCATGCGAGCAGCAACCTTGAGCATTTGCGCGTACTCGGGTGGCAACTCGTGTTCAGTCGCGAGTCGCTCTGCTTCGCGCTCGGCCCACTCTTGATGGGTCGCCAAGGCTTGGGTGGTCCTGGCGATCGCTCTGGCATCTTCCGAAGTTGCGGCAACTCTTTGCTTTTCAACCAGCAGCCACGAAAGCGGTTCACCCTCCTTGGAGACGTGTGAGGCGAACCGGAAACCGGTTCGCCAGTTCTGGTCGTCGGATCGAGTTCCATCTTCGGAGAATCGCACTCGGAATCCCGTCAATGTCCAGTCTTCATCATCCCCTGTGGGGGAATCCTGAAACTTCGTGGCATCGTCCAGCAAACCGTCTTCGCTCAAGCCGCCAAACCGAGCGTCGATGACGAGGGTGTTATTCATGAGACTACGATGAAGGTCCACTTTCTGCCGTTTGACTTGCTTCGCGTCATCCTCGTCAAATGCAAGCTCTTTAAGCGAAACGAAACGCTCAACTGAGAGTGACCGACCGAGGACGATGACGACGATCGAGTCGGACTTCAGTTGTTCCGAAGTCTTGTCGCCGTCGTCGGTCTGATGGTTCTTATCCAGTTGCTTCAAAGTCGCTTTCGCCCGTTTCGCCAACCAGTCGAAGACCCGATGTGATTCCGTCTCGAGCAATTCGCTGAGATGAGGCGGCGCCTGCTCGAAGAACTCGGTGGCGTCGGCAAACTGCTTCCTCTCGGTCGACGACGAATTCTGACAGACCGGTAGATACCTTCGCCAGATGACGGTGGTTTGTGGTTCATCGTCCACCCACCCTCGCAGCCACGGCGCGACCACCGGACGCCCTGTATGTTTCTCCAGCGACGTCATGGACCAGGCATCAACGACCGCCCGTGTTAAGGCCGGCCGAAGAGGTGCTGGTGAAGTCGCGGCTGCGATGATTGATTCGAGTTGCTCGTCGTCGTTTGCTTTGAGCTTGAGTAAGCGAATGGTCCCCGGGCTGGCGTCGTGGGAGCCGTCCTGTTTGGGGAGACCGGCAAGTGGCCGACGAAACCTGTCTACGCGATCACTCGCCTCATTGAAATCGTCAACTTTCTTCTGCTGAGCTTTCGTCCGTTCGTTTTCCGGGGTTTCAATGGCCTCACGAGTCTTCTTGTCCGGTTGAGGAACCTCAACGACCACACGCACCGTGGCATCTCCGTCACCCCGCCGATTCACACGACCCAGACGCTGTACCATCCGCTCCCATTCGATGAGGTCGCACACCATGTGGTCCGCATCTAGGTCAACTCCCACTTCACCCGCACTCGTTGCCAACAGAAAAGTCGGGTGTTGTGGGGCGTTCTCGCTGCCGGCCAGGAAGCCATGTGCATCAAGCCACTTTGCTGCTCGTTCGCGCTCACGAACTCGTCGAGCCCCCACGAACAATTCGGTCTCAATGGCCACCGGCTCGACGCCCAGTTGCTTGTCCCCCTTGGCCAGTTGCTCGATAGCTTCTTTTGCCTTTTCAGCCACCTCTCGACTGTTGCTGAAGACAATGACGCGAACCGCACGGGTTCCCTGATCGGCCAGGCTCCATGCTTCTTCAGCAAGCAACTCCGACAATGACTTCGAACCATCGGATTCACGGAACGATAATCGCTTGGTGGCCTCGAGTCGTTTCTTGGCGACCGGGTGCTTTAGATCAGCGTCGCTCAATCCCCAGACTTCGCCGTGCGCACTTCTCCCCGTGGCTGAAAGAGAAAGCAGCTTCACGCCTGGGACCGAAGCTCCCGATTCATCGTTCGCATGAAAGGTCTTCGCATCCGTCGCGAGCGATTCCAGCATCATTTCGAACGGTGGCACGAGATGTGCCTCGTCCAGTACGAACAGCGTGTCCGCTCCGAGCATCCCCGCGTGATAAGGACGCATCCTCCGGGAGACACCGTAGCCTTCGAACAGCAGACGTGAGCCGATCATGTCCACCGTCCCGACGATGATGGCAGGTGCGGCCGGATTCGCCAGCCACTCGCGATTGTCGACGTACTGGCCGCGCAGCGTGGAAATGGGAAGGTGTTGATCCACTGCCAGGCCGAGTTGCGACTTTAGATCCGGCGAACTCTCAACCCAGGTTCTCAATCGCTCTGCCTCGCGCGACGCCTGGTCCACAACTGCCCGTCTGTCGACAACGTAGACCAGTCGCCGCGGCAACGGCGCTTTCCGCGAACGCGCTACCAGCCAGGCGGCCAGGACGCTCGTCTTTCCGAGCCCCGTGGGGATATCGAGCGAGGTGCGGTTGCTCATTCCATGCACGAGTTTATCGAGGAGAGATTCCTGCCAAGGGAAAGGTGACTCGTTGTCTTTGAGTCCAAGTGCCTGTTTGAAGCTGCTCACGAGACACCTCCTGACCTCAATTGAATCAGTTCCCGTGAGTCCGTGCTTCTCGCCGGGGATTCCTTCGATTCAGCGAGGGCTTGTTCCCGAAACGCCGTTTTCCCCAGACCCGTTGGGACGTCAAGGAGCAACGGAAGATCACCGACTGTCAGTCGGGCCTGACACGGCAAAGGATCGTTGCCATCGATTGCCTGCCGAAAGATCGAATCCAAACTCTCGCTCTGGCCCGCTGCGCTCTCCGTCATTGTTTGTCATCCTCTTTCTTTGAAATCCACTTAGTTGCTCGTATGTAAACAAAGGCAGTGTATCGATTTGCCGCACAGTTCGACAGATTCCGGTGTGTGTGTAGTCCCCCAGTGGTCCTAAGGCATGAGCGTAGCGAACGGGTAGGACAGATCATGTCCAACCTTGCAGAAGTTTTCCGGATTCGTGCACTGTCTTCCATTCGATCGGGGCTGCGGAATGTGCTTGAAACGGAGTGGATGTCTCTCGGAACCCGAGGTAACTGGTGTCACGCGCGGCGATGGGCGCCACGCGAACCTACCCGAACCTGATACGGGAGATGCATGATGGCTGCGACGAGGAAATCCACGAAGAAGGCAGCTAAGGGACGCGGCACGAAAGCCACGAAGAAGCCTGCGACCAAGGCCGCGACGCCGGAAAAGAAGCCCCGCGCCACGAAGAAGGCCGCGCCGTGAGAAGACGAGCCAGATGGCTGCGTAGAGCGTTGCTCAGATGTTGTTTGTTGGCCACTTGGTCGATGATGTTGTCCAATCTACGTTGAGTTCAGCCTTCATGGGGATCTGTGAACGTACCCGGGGCGGCGCTTCACCACGGTTAGTCGTCGTATTCGATTGGCTGCGCGCTCGAGAGATCAAGAACCAGATCACATAGCTCCGCGTCGAACAAACCAATTCCGAAACATGGCGAACGTCCGGCGCGGCGGCCAATCGGACTCGCGCGTGTGCCAACTCTCCAACTGCTCCTTAAAGACTCTTTGGAAATGTCGCTGCAGTATGGCCTGCGGCTCGTCGTTTTCCGGGGCCCCGACCAGGTAGGCCGAGCACCAGTTCTCGGGGCTCTTCATTCGCTCTCCATCAAGTGAGCTCGCCCATTCGAAGAACGCAGGCCTCGGCCGAACCACAATCGCGAACCGATTGATCGAACGCATGAATCACCTCTCCAACGATTGAACCGTCGGGCAAAACGGTGAGCGTACCACGGGCCGGCATCCGTTGCCGAACGAATGGATGTCTTCGGCAATCGTACCGCGACAGCGTTGTTTGTTGGTCTAGTGTTCCACTCTTTGAGGTTGTCCGCCCAGGTTGAGCCTCGTTTGGGCTATAACCCCACCTGGCTTCGCTGTGCCCCGGGCTTTGAGGAAGGCCTTCAGCCTTCGTTTGAGAGCCGTGAACGTGTCACCCGGGGCGTCGCTTCGCTGTGCCCCGGGCTACGTTGAGGAAGGCCTTCAGCCTTCGATGGAATCGCTGCCAACAAACATCCCGGGGCGTCGCTTCCCTGTGCCCCGGGCTGCGTTGA
>JAGQPF010000731.1 GCA_020426845.1 Planctomycetales bacterium | reverse complement strand
CGACGTCCGTCGGCAACACGACTTCCAATCGGGCCCCTCGCCATGGATTCAAATCAGGCTGCCCAATCTGCTCGACAAATTCGGCCAGATCACGTAACAGATGCAGGCGGTGCTCGAGCTCCCGGCGAGTCCATTTCTCCGGTCGCTCAAGCTGAAACCCGGGAGGCCGAGTCTTCGTGGCTCTCAATCGCACCAGCTCCCCCACCATTTGAAACGGCGTAAAGCCGCTGGGAGCGATCGGGCCATGAATTAGATCCAAGTGTCGGTTGAGTCGTTCACGGCAGCTCGTTAGGTCGTGACAAACCTGCTCGACGTTGTCGCCAGCCGGCTTTCCCAACGCCAACGCAGCAGCCAACTCCTGTAGCACGGCCTTCTTGTTTGCCTTGTTGCAATGTAGTTCCAGGCACATGTCGCCGAGCCCCACGTTAGCCAACCGGCGATGAACCACTTCGAGGGCGGCCATCTTCTCGGCGACGAACAGCACCGACTTGCCGCTCACTACTGCTGCGGCAATCAGATTCGCGATTGTCTGCGACTTGCCCGTGCCGGGCGGCCCTTGAATGACCAGGTTACGTCCTCGTTTCACCTCTTCGATCGCAACGGCCTGTGAGCTGTCGGCGTCTACAACATGCACGGCCTGAGATGGAGTGATGACCTCGTCTACCTTTCCGTCGTCGCCACACAGCGGAGGTTCGGAGACAAAGGACTCGCTCAGCAGTCCACGAATGATCGAGTTGGACTCGAGGGCGCGATCCGCAGGCCAGTTCTCCGGCTGCAAGTCCCGATACATCAGAAACTTGGAGAACGAGAAGAACCACAAGACCATATCGTTGGGCAAAACTTCCCAGCGACTCTGGCCCGAAATCGCTTGCGAAACCTGATCGAAATAGTCTTGTGGCGACAGCTCGTCGACGTCCGGAAGATCTGGAATCTGAATGCCGAAGTCATCCTTGATTCTCGCCTGCAGCGACAAATTGGTGGCCAGCTCGTCTTCGTTGTACGCCAGCTTGAACTTGGAGCCTGCCGATGGACGGCTGAGCGTGACCGGAATCAGAATCAACGGCGCCTGGCGTTCTCGGTCGGACTTGTCGTCTTCGTACCACTTCAAAAACCCCAGCGCCAAATACAGGATGTTGACACCCTGTTCCTCTTCGTGCGTGCGAGCATCGTACAGCAGCTTTAACAGCCGCTTTTGCAGCGACTCACTCTCGAGTCGGGTCTGCAGTTTGTCGTCATCGCAGTAGGCTTGGTGTGACCGGGCCACCGGAACGTCAGAAAGCTCGCCCGGCTCACCTGCGCCGTCTGAGTCATTGGGTTCAGCGAGAGCTTCGGACGAGTCGTCGCCACGCGGCAAGAAGTACATCGACTTACCTTCCGTGACAAGTCGCTTGAAGACCTGTTCGGACAGAGCGTCGACAATCTCGAGACGAGTTGACCGAGTGCTGGAGCGAGGCGTGTTGATGAGGCGGTTGCGGGCGGAGAGGTCGAGCAGATTTTTGCGTGATTTCTCCAGAACCGCGTGCAGCTGAGCTTCCGTGGACATTGGCTGAAACTGGCCCCTGTTGAGTGTTGCCAACCGTCCTTGGCGTCTCCTCTGATCCCTTCACGCATCATCGAGTTGACCCGCTGCCTGGCGTAGGTGGTGTTGCTTGCAAAGGCGATCACCACCGCAGTTATCTGGGCTTTGGTTTTTCCGGTCGAACGCGTCGTGCCCAGCCGGAGGGGTAATTGCCCGACTCCTCGACCTGGTGAAGCACCTGCTCGAGATCTTCGCGTCGAAAGAGCCGGTAGTTGTTGTGAGGGTGGCGGTAGGCCGGGATGATCCCCGCTCGCTCCCAGTTGCGGATCGTGTTCGCCGCAACCCCCAGCAACTCCGCCGCCTCCTTCACCGTCAGCATCTGCAAGTTGGCCACAATGGGTTCCTCGTTGCCCCGCTTAAGTACCGGTCAAACCTTACCAAAACCTGTAAGCGGTTAGAAGGGGCAACTGGGCAATCGAACGAATGCCGCCCTCTGGCGACGCATAAAACGCCGCTTTCCAAGGCTCAAGAGTCCCCAAAACAGGAGGCGGGCTGCTTCAACATTGCGGTAACCGAGATTCGTAGAGCGGATAGCCAACACGACCAGGCCTTGGGAGTCCGCGACGGTAGAATGGCCGTGAGGCGGGGGACTTGTTGAGAGGTAACATAATGGGCTGGGAGAAAGGGCGCTATTACACTCGGTCCCGCAAGATCAACGGTCGTGTGGTGCGCGAGTATGTTGGTGGCGGGGAGCTTGGGGCCCTTGTCGCACAGTT